>NZ_JBIWNL010000009.1:29816-284166 GCF_044767225.1 Kitasatospora sp. NPDC101447 | reverse complement strand
ACTGATCGCCGCCGGCGGCGCCTACGCCCGCCTCTACCAGGCGCAGTTCGCCGAAGCCGTGGCCGAGGTCGACTGACCCGGCACCACCCGGCGGGGGGGGGGGGGGGGGGGGCCCCCCCCCCCCCCCCCCCCCCCCCCCCCCCCGACGGCGCCCTCAGTGCGTCCGGCGCGTGACCAGCTCGGCGAGCGCCAGCAGTTCGTCGGCCGCGGACGGCTCCGGTACGGCGGCGGCCAGCTGCGCCATCGCCGCGGCCATCCGCTCGCAGGACTGCCCCTGCGCCCACCCGCGCCCACCGGCCCCCTCGACGGCCGCCGCACACTGCGCCAACTCGTCCTGACTCAGGGGACGTTCGAGCGCGTACAGCTCAGCCAGCCGCGCACCGTCGACGGTCCCGGAGCCCAGCGCGGCGACCACCGGCAGCGACTTCTTCCGGGCGACCAGGTCCGCGCCGACCGGCTTGCCGGTCACGGCAGGGTCCCCCCAGATGCCGATCAGGTCGTCGATCAGCTGGAACGCCAGGCCGATCTCCCGGCCGAAGCCGTCCATCGCCTGCGCCGCCTCCTCGGACGCGCCGCCGTACAGGGCGCCGATCGCGCAGGCGGCGCCGAGCAGGGCACCGGTCTTGGCCTCCGCCATCGCCAGGCACTCGGGCAGCGAGACGTCGTTTCGCTGTTCGAAGGCGCAGTCGATCTGCTGGCCCTCGCAGAGCTCGACCACGCAGTCGGCGAGCCGGCGGATCGAGCCGTGGGCGGCGGGGTGGGTGTCCTCGGCGAGCAGCCGCAGGGCGAGGGAGTGCATGGCGTCGCCGGCCAGGATGGCCTCGGTGGTGCCGAACACCCGCCAGGCGGTGGGCCGGTGGCGCCGGGTGTCGTCCCGGTCGATGACGTCGTCGTGGAGCAGGGTGAAGTTGTGCACCAGCTCCACCGCAGCGGCCGCGGCGGCGGCCTCGCCGGGCGTACCGCCCAGAGCCTGCGTGGCGGCGAGGACCATGGCCGGGCGGATCGCCTTGCCGGCGGAGGCGGTGGCGGGCGTGCCGTCCGCCTCCCACCAGCCGAAGTGGTAGCCGGCGACCTTGCGCATCGTGCCGGGCAGCGAGTCGACGGCGGCCCGCATGACCGGGTCGACCAGCGCGCGGGCGCGGGCCAGGATGTCGGCCGCCTCCTGTCCCTCTTTGTGGTCCCGCTCCAGCGTGGGACTCGTCATGGGTCTCCCCCTTCTTGGCGCCTGTCGTGGAATGGCCCGGCGCGGACGGGCCGGGGTCGCACTGCGGGTGTCGGCGGCGGCCGACTCGGTGGCCGCGCACGGCGCGGGCGGCACGGGCGGCACGGGCCCGGGCGTCCCCGGACGCACCCGGACGCACCCGGACGTATGCGGGACGTCCCCGGACGCACGCGAATGTACGCGGGACGCACCCGGAGCTAAGCGGGCCGCGCCCGGGCGCGGCCGAACTGCGCCGCGACGCGCGAGGGCACGCCGCCGGCCGGGGTGCAGCGGGCGCCCCCGGCCGGACGGCGCGGATCTCCGATCGGCCCCGCCGGAGCCGTCAGTGCTGCGCGATGTCCACGTTCTCCAGGACGCCGACCGCGTCCGGCACCAGGATCGCGGCGGAGTAGTAGGCGGTCACCAGGTAGGAAATGATGGCCTTGTCGTCGATTCCCATGAACCGCACCGAAAGGCTCGGCTGGTATTCGTCCGGAATTCCGGTCTGGTGCAGCCCGATGACACCCTGGTTGTCCTCGCCGATTCGCATCGCGATGATCGAGCTGGTGCTCCCGCCGACGATCGGGATCTTGTTGCACGGGAAGACCGGCACGCCGCGCCAGGACATGACGTGCCGGCCCTCGACCTCGACCGTGCCCGGGTTGATGCCGCGCTTGTTGAGCTCCCGGCCGAAGGCCGCGATGGCCCGGGGGTGGGCCAGGAACATCTTGGTGCTGCGCCGGCGGCTGAGCAGCTCGTCCATGTCGTCCGGGGTGGGCGGGCCGGAGTGGGTCTGGATCCGCTGGTCGTACGCGGCGTTCTCCAGCAGGCCGAACTCGGGGTTGTTGACGAGCTCGTGCTCCTGGCGCTCGCGCAGGGCCTCGATGGTCAGCCGGAGCTGGTGCTCGGTCTGGTTCATCGGCTGGTTGTAGAGGTCGGCGACGCGGCTGTGCACCTTGAGGATGGTCTGCGCGACGCTCAGCTCGTACTCGCGGGGCTTGAGCTCGTAGTCCACGAAGGCGCCGGGCAGCTCGTACTCGCCCTGGTGACCGGAGGAGAGGTCGATCGCGGCCTCGCCGTGCTTGTTCTGCGCCTGCTGGAAGCCGTTCAGGTACTCGATGACCTGCAGCTGCAGCGCCTCGGAGCGGTCGTGCAGCTCCTGGAAGGAGGGCCAGGACAGCGCCATCACGGTGCCGGAGGTCGCGGCGCGGACGGTGTACGGCCAGGTGCCGCCGCCCTGCTGGACCGCCTCGTCACCGAGGTGGTCGCCGTCGGCGAGGGTGCCGACCACCGTCTCATCGCCGTACTTGCCGGTGCCCATCCGGTCGAGCTTGCCGTGCGCGATCACGAACACCTCGGTGATCGGCGTGCCGGCCTCGACCAGGACGTCCCCCGGCTCGACCTCCCGCTGCACGAAGCGCGCGGCCAGCTCCTCCAGCACCGCGTCGTCCTGGAAGCCGCGCAGCACCGGCATCTCGCCGAGCGTCGGCGGGACGATCCGCACCTCGGCGCCGGTCTTGACGAAGCCCACCCGGCCGCGGCCGACCGAGTAGCGCAGGCGGCGGTTGACCCGGTAGGTGCCGCCGGACACCTGCACCCAGGGCAGCTTCCTGAGCAGCCAGCGCGGGCTGATGCCCTGCATCTGCGGCGCGGACTTGGTGGTCGTCGCGAGGTTCCTCGCGCCCGCCGTGCTCAGACTCTGCTGCTGCCGGATCTCCGTCTGCGCGCCCGGCGCAGGAATACCGGCATTGGTTTCGGTCGACATGAGGGGAGCCCTTCGCATACCCGATACCCGATGAAGTGTCGCCTTGCACATTCGTGTTGCAGCTTCATGGTGGGCCCATTCGAGGGCAGCCCGCAATCACTCGTTCGAGTGGTTCGGAATAGCCAAACAAATAGTACGAATAGATCACCTGATCGATATTTGTTCGACTATTTATTCGAACATACCGGGATCCGGCACTCCATCTTCCCCCATCCACCCCCTCACCCGCGCCACCCCTTGACACTCGGAGCAGCGGCGTGGCTGCCTTTCCCCGCACCCCCGCACCCCCACTCCCCCACACCCACTCCCCCTACCCCCGCTACAACGGCCCGTTCCAGTCGAGCGTCGGCTCCAGCACCCCTTCCAGGGTGAGCAGCCAGCGCTTCACCTCGATCCCGACCCGGCCGCCGCCGAAACCGCCGATCCCGTCCGCCGCCACCACCCGGTGACAGGGCACCAGCAGGGGGACGGGGTTGGCGGCCATCATCTGCCCGACCGTCCGGGCGGCCAGACCGGGCTCGGTGACGTCCTCGAACACCCCGCTGCGGGTCGCCAGTTCGCCGTACGTCACGGTCCGGCCGTAGGGCACCTCGCGCCAGAGCGTCTGCAGGACGGCGCGGTGCGGGCCGGAACTCAGGCTCCAGTCGATCGGCAGGCCCAACTCGTGGGTGCGGCCCGCCAGGTAGGCGCCGATCCGCTCGGTGACGGCGGCGATCTTCGATTCGTCGGTGCACGGCGGCGCCTCGCCGTCGTGCCCGCCGTAGCCGGCTGCCGCCACGCCCAGCGGGGTCACCGCGACGTGCATCGGTCCGCTGGGCAGCGGCGTCGGCACGGTCAGCCAGGACATCGACCAGGACTGCGGCACGCTCGGGCCCCCACCCTCCGCCGGACCGGCCGCCGGCCACCCCGGCACCCGGGGGGCGTCCCCGCCCCGCGCGTCATCGTACGGCGGCCGGGCGGCCGGTCGGCGGTGGTCGGCTCCGGTCAGAGCCGTCCCTTCAGCTGGGTGGCGAGTGCCTGGGCCCAGTGCGCCAGCTCGGCGCGGTCGGGGGTGCGGCCCTCGCACAGCAGGGCGAGCTGCGCCTCGTTGATCCGGTTCGGCCCCGGGATCTCCAGCAGGTAGGCCATTTCGGCCAGTACGACGGCGAGCCGTTCGGCGTCCGTGTGGTCCAGGGTGACCGCGGACTCGTGGTGGCTGATGGTGAGCGATCCGGGCATTGGTCGACCTCCTCCGTCACCCCCCGCACCCTCCACGGTACGACCGGGTCGGCCGCCCCGCCCGCCGCGGAGGCGTGCGTGCGCGGGTGGGGCAGCCTGTTGCGCTCCGGGGCCGGCCGGGCGTGGTGCGCGGTGGGCCGCACCTGGGGCCGGGGGTGCGCCCCGGAGCCGTCCGAGGGGTTGGTCAGTACTCCGAGCCCTCCTCCCAGCGGCGGTTCCGTACGGCCGGTATGCCCAACACTACGGCTCCGGCCGCCAGTTGCCAGACTGATCCGAACACGAGTTGCGTGTCCACGCCAAATCGGCTCCCCAGCGGGCCCGCCGGCGCCAGGCCGAGCAGGCCGAGCGGGCCGAGCGCGAAGGACCCGAGCACGCCGAACGAGGTCGCCCGGCCGCCCGGTGCGGATACTCCTCCGACTACTCCTCCGGCCCCTCCTCCGGCGGCGGCACCGCGCGACGCCCGCGGTCGAGCAACTCGTCCAGGGAATCCGCCAGTTGCGGCAGGCTCGGCCGGTCCTCCGGGGCGAGGCGGAGGCAGCCGTCGATGGCGGCGGCGAGGGGGCGCGGGAGGCGGCGGCCACGGGTCACCGGGGGGACGGGGCCGTGCGGCGACGGTCCGGGGAAGGGCTCGGTGCCGGTGGCGGCCTCGTAGAGGGTGACGCCGATGCCCCAGACGTCGGTGGCCGCCGTGAGCAGACCGCCGGAGGCCTGCTCGGGGGCGAGGTAGCCGTCCGTGCCGATACCGGGCGTGCCCGGCCCCGGTGGCCGGGCGATGCTGAGGTCGAGCACCTTGGCGTGGCGGCAGTCGATCACGATGTTGGAGGGCTTGAGGTCGAGGTGCAGCAGGCCCTGCCGGTGCAGGTAGCGGGTCGCCGAGCAGAGGTGCAGCCCGAGCACCGCCAGGTCGGTGGCGGCCGGCCGGCGCGGTCGGGTGTCCAGCAGGTGGGCGAGGGTCTCGCCGGTGAGGGTTTCGAGCACCGCGTACGGCTGCGGGCGCTCGCCCGTGCCGTAGCCGCGCACCAGGTGCGGGTGGGTGAACTCGGCCAGCCAACGGCCCTCGCGGAGCAGGCGCTCGCGCAGCCGGCGTTCGCGGCGGCGGTCGGGCCGGAGCACCTTGACCACGCAGCGGCAGTCCCGCTCCTCGCTCCAGCAGTCGTACACGTCGAGCCAGCCGGTGCGGCACAGGTGCGCCAGGACCTGGTAGCCGGGGGCGATGGGCGCACCCGGGGGAAGCGGCTGACGGGTGCTCATCGGGGCACCTCCTGGAGCGGTGGGTGGTGCAGCCGGTCGAGCCGGGCGTAGCCGTCGTCGGCGGCCAGCAGCTCGCGGTGGGTGCCGCAGGCGGCGACGCAGCCGCCGCGGAGCAGCACGATCCGGTCCGCCTTCCGTACGGTCAGCAGGTCGTGCGAGATGATGATCGTCGTCCGACCGCTCATCAGCCGCCCGAGCGGCTCCAGGATCCGCCGCCCCGACTCCACGTCCAGCCCGGTCGTCGGCTCGTCCAGCAGCAGGACGGGCGCGTCCCGGACCATCGCGCGGGCGATGGCGATCCGCTGCCGCTGCCCGCCGGAGAGCAGGCCGCCCTGCCGGCCCACCAGCGTGTCGTAGCCGTCCGGCAGCCGGCTGACGAACTCGTGGGCGTCCGCCGCCTTCGCGGCCGCGACGACCTGCTCGTCGGTCGCGCCCGGCCGCCCGTAGGCGATGTTCTCCCGGACGGTGCCGTGGATCACCAGGGTCTCCTGCAGCAGGACCCCGATGTGCTCCCGCAGGTCGGCCAGGGCGAATTCGCGCAGGTCGATGCCGTCGAGCCGGACGGCCCCGCGCTCCGGGTCGTAGAAGCGCAGCAGCAGCTTGGCGATCGTCGACTTGCCGGCCCCGCTCTCCCCCACCAGGGCCACCGTCTCGCCCGGTTCGGCGTGGAAGGACGCGTCGAACAGCGCCACCCTGGTCGTGCCCGGGTAGCGGAACCACACCCGGTCGAAGGCCACCGCGCCACGGATCCGGCAGGGGCGCAGCGGCGTCGGCGGGTCGGCCACCTGCGGCCGCTGGTCGAGCAGTTCGATGATCCGCTCGGCGGCGGCCGAGGCCGAGTAGAAACCGTTGCTGAGCCGCGAGATCCCCCGGATCGGGCCGTACAGCCGGCTCAACAGAGCAACGAAGACGAGGAGTTCGCCGAGCGTCAGGCGGCCGCTCGCGAGCTCCCAGGCGCCCAGCCCGAGCACGGTCAGCGCGCCGAACAGTTCCAGCAGCTCGACGATCGGTGCGAACAGCGCCCGCAGCCGGGTCGCGGCCATGGTCGCCCGGAACCGTGCCTGGCTCTCCCGGCGGAACCGCTCCTGCTCCCAGTCCTGCCGGTTGTACGCCTGCACCAGGGCGATGTTCTCCAGGGTCTCCTCGGCGAGCGCGCTCACCGAGCCGCTGCGCCGCCGCCGCTCCCGCGAGGCGGCCTTCACCCGCACCGAGAAGCGCCGCGCGGTGAACCAGAACACCGGCCCGACGACGAGGGCCGCGGCGGCGAGGTCCCACCGCAGGTAGAACAGCACGCCGAGGAAGACGGCGAGCTCGGCGACGTACGCGACCGCGTCGAGGATGCCCGAGAGGAGGAAGGTCTCGACCGCCTCGACGTCCCCGGTCAGCCGCGACAGGACGTCGCCGAGCCGCCGCCGCTCGAAGAAACCCAGCGAGAGGCCCTGCAGGTGTCGGAACACGTCCGTGCGCAGGGCGAGCAGGAAGCGCTCGCTGACCCAGGTGGAGGTCGTCTCGTCGGCGAAGCGCAGGCCCCCTGCCACCAGCGTCAGCCCGGCGTAGCCGAGCGCGACCGGCAGGAACAGCCCGAGCCTGCGCGGCACCAGCACCTCGTCGACGACGACCTTGAACAGCCAGATCGCGGCCGCGTCGACCACCGGCCCGAGCAGGACGAACCCCAGCAACAGGGCCAGCCAGCGCCGACCCCCGCGGGTGTAGGGCCAGAACCGTCCGAAGGTCCGCCGCAGCGGCACGACCGGGGCCTGGTCGACGACCGGGGCCTGGTCGACGACCGGGGCCGCCCGGCCGTCGCCGTCACCCGTGGCGACGGTGCCGGCGGTGCCGACGGCTGTCAGCCGCCGCAGTGACCACACGGGACGAGTCCAGCCCGAGGGAAGTGGCCGGGCCGTTGCCGGCCCGGCCCTGACAGGACGGCGGAGCCGTCAGTGCCGCGAGTTGCTTCCATGACGACGGCGGCGACGACGGTCGTTGGTCTTCGAGGTCCTGGTCTCCTTGCCGGTACCGGTCCGCTTCCGCGGATGCCGCATCGCCGGCACCAGGTTGGCCAGCATGCTCATCACTGCCACCTCTCTGTAGGTCGTTCGATCCCCACCCAGGGATACGCGCCGGCGGACGGGAGCACTCACCGGCCGTCGATGCGATTCGGCGGCCTTCGCGAACCGGACGTGACGGGACGGCCGGCGGCCGTTACACACCCGATGGGCCGCCGTGACACGACCGGCCGAGGACCGCGACACGGCCCTCCTACCGTCACTGTCGACGCCCCGGCCGAACGGGCCGACCGAACCAGCGGGGCCGGACCTGCCGGTCCCCGGCACCGGCACCCGGCCCACCGGCCGGAGGGCGTCCGCGACGAGGACGTGCGCGTCCGGCGCCGACCGCGAACGTCCTCGGCCACGAGCGCGACCGACGTACCCCACCGATGCAGATGGAGAACACCGCATGAGCAGGAGCCGTACCGACCGCACGCCCGCCCGCCGTGTCCTGGCGGCCTGCGCCCTGACCGGCGCCGCGCTGCTGGCCGCCGTCACCGGCGGCCAGGCCTGGGCCGACGGCGCGCCGAAGACCGCCACGCCCACCCCGGGCGTCGTTGCCTCGCCGGCTGCGGCCGCCGTGCCGACCGCCACCCCGGCACCGGCCGACCCGAAGGCTCCGGCCCCCGTCGCCACCCCCTCCCCGGCCCGCGGCGCGGAGTCCCCGAAGGCCGTGCCCGCTCCGCAGGCCCCCAACGGCACCCAGCCGCAGGTCCGCGAGGTGCCGAAGGGCGCCGCGCAGGCCGGCGACGGCTCCGGTGCCACCGACGGCTCCGGCCTGATGCTCGCCGGCGGCGGCGCCGTCGCGGCCATCGGGGCCGGGGCGCTGGGCTTCGCCGTCCTGCGCCGCCGCTCCGGTGCGCGCGGCTGAGACCGGTCCCGAGTCCGCCGGGCACCCCGGCGCCGTCCCCCCGCATCCGGCCGGTCGGGGGGACGGCGCCGGGGCCGCCCCCGCGGCGGGGACCGGCAGCCGCGACCTCGCCGGGGCCGGGCAGGCGGCCCGCGGCGGAGCCGGGCGCGGCCGCGCACGCGGACACGGAGACCGACACGAAGACCCTCGCGGAGACCGGCACGCAGAGCAGCGTGCAGACCCGCGCGCAGACCGGCGCGAAGACCCGCGCGACGTACGGCACAGGCGCGCACGCGGGCGGCGCCGCGCCGCCCGACCCGCTCCGAGCGCCCTGCGCCGTACGGCCTTCGGCACGGCGGGACTGCTCTGCCTGGTGCTGGGCGCGTCGCTGGCCCTGTCCGGCCGGGAGACCCCGGTGGTGCGGATCGAGGCCTCCGGCCACGGCAGCACCGACACCGCACCGACGGCGCCCGCCACCGGGACCGCCGCGACGCCCGCCGCCACCGCCCCGAAGCCCCTCGCACCCTCGCCCCCGACCCGCCTGCTGATCCCCACCGCCGGGGTGGACGCGCCGGTGGCCGACCTCGGTCTGAACGCCGACGGTACGGTCCAGGTGCCGCCGGCCGACCGCGGCGACGAGGTCGGCTGGTACCGCAACGGCCCCACCCCTGGCGAGACCGGGCCCGCCGTCCTGATCGGGCACTACGACACCGTGCACGGCCCGGCGGTCTTCCGGCAGCTGCCGAAGCTGCGGCCCGGCGACCCGATCCACGTCCGGCGGGCGGACGGCAGCACCGCGGACTTCAAGGTGCGGACGCTGCTCCAGGCCGCCAAGGACAGCTTCCCCACCGAGCAGGTCTACGGCGACACGCCCGCCCCCGCGCTGCGGGTGATCACCTGCGGCGGGCGGATCGGTTCGGACGGCCACTGGACGGACAACATCATCGTGCTGGCGGACCCGGCCTGACCCACGCCGGGGCCCGGCCACCCCGGCCACCCCGCCGGGGCCCGGCCACCCCGTCGGGGCCTTCCGCCCCGTCCGGAACCGCCGGCCGCCGTCCGGGCGACCTACCAGCAGGACGGCCACGGGGGCGACGAACGGCACCGCGCCGCAGACCAGGAGGACGAGCACCGACCGTGGCAGCAACACCCCCACCCCGCCGCCGGCCCGGCGCCGTCCCCGTGGCGGCCCTGGCCGGCCTGGCCGTCCTCCTCGCCCTCGCCGCCCTGGCGTTCGGCCGGGCCACCCCCGGTGACCTGCAGGACCACGGCCCGGCCCGGACCGTCACGCGGCCGCCCGTCCCCCGGCCGCTCTGGCCGAACCTCGCCGCCTCACCGGCGCCGGCTCCGTCCCCCGCCGGGACCGGCGGCACCGCCCAGGCGCCGCAGCCCATACCGGACCTGACCGTCCCCGGGCGCGACATCACCGCGGTCGACGTCCGCACCGTCCTCGCCAAGGACCCGTCGCTGAGCCGGGAGGAGCGCCAGGCGCTCGACTCCTGCACCGGGTGCGAGGTCCGCGCCCCCGAGTTCCGCGACCTCACCGGCGACGGCCGGCTCTCGATGATCACCACCGTCGTCACGCCCGGGCCGGTGGTGCTGCACGTCTACACCCTCGCCCTCGCCGAGGACCGCCTCCTGCCCGTCCTGCGGGTGCAGGTCCAGTCGGCCTTCAGGGCCGAGACCATCGGCTCCGACCTGTGGCTGTACGAGTCGACCAGCCTCTACGTCCGCACCAGCAGCAACTACCACTGGGACGGGCTCCGGCTCGTCCTGCAGGAGCGGAAGGACGTGGGGCTCGGCGTGCTGCCGCCCACCGGCGCCGACCCCGCCCCGCCCACCGCCACCCCCAAGTCCGCCGCGTCCCCGGCCGTCGGCCCCCGTCCGACCGGATCGCCGGAACCGGCCCCCGGCGCGGCCGTCCCGTCCCCGCGCGCACCCCGGACGACCGCCCAGCCCACCGCCCAGCCCTCCGCCCCCGCCGTGTCCCCGGAGCCGAAGCGATGATCCCCGCCGCCACCACGCCCGCGCACCCGCACATCCTCCTGGTCGAGGACGACGAGGTGATCCGGGAGGCCACCCGGATGGCCCTGGAGCGCTACGGCTTCCCGGTCACCACGGCCGCCGACGGCCTGGAGGGGCTGGAGGCCTTCCACGCCGTCCGGCCCGACCTGCTCCTGCTGGACGTCATGCTGCCGCTGCTCGACGGGGTCGGCCTCTGCCGCCGGATCCGCGAGGAGAGCCAGCTGCCGATCCTGATGATGTCGGCGCGCACCGACCCGGTGGACGTGGTCTCCGGCCTGGAGGCCGGCGCGGACGACTACGTCGTCAAGCCCTTCGAGAGCGCCGTCCTGGTCGCCCGGATCCGGACGGTGCTGCGCCGCATCCGCGTCGTCCCGGCGACCGACGCGCCACCCGCCCCGGCTGCGCCGTCCGCGGACGCACCGCCGGCCCCGCCCGCCGCCCACGCACCGCTGCCGCCGGACGCCGCGGTGCCCGCGCCCTCCACCGCCGTCCGCACCTTCGACGGGCTGCTGGTGGACACCGACAGCATGGAGGTACGGGTGGACGGCCGCCTCGTCCCGCTCACCCCCACCGAACTGCGGCTGCTGCTGGAGTTCACCGCCGCGCCCGGCATCGTGCTGGAGCGCTCCACCCTGCTCGAACGGGTCTGGGACTACGAGTGGGGCGCCGACACCCGGGTCGTGGACGTCCACGTGCAGCGGCTGCGCGCCAAGATCGGCTCCGGCCGGATCGAGACCGTCCGCGGTTTCGGCTACAAGCTGCGGCGCCCCGCATGACCCTGCGCCGCCAGATCGCCACCGCCGTCGCCGCCATCTCCGTCCTGGTCGCCGTGGCCGTCGGTCTGCTGGTCCACCAGGCGATGATCCGTCAGCACGTCGACCAGGCCCGCGCCGCCGCGCTCACCGCCCTCGACTCGGCCCTGACCGGCTACGCCGACAACCGCGAGGTGGCCGACCGGGCCGCCGCGACCGACGACCCCGCCCTCCCCGACCGGCTGCGCACCCTGGCCCGCAGCGGCCGGCAGGGCACGCTGCTCGCGGCCGACGGGACGGGCGAATCGATGTGGGCGGCCGGCCCGGTCCCGGACGGAGTGGTCTCCGTACGGGTGGACTTCACCCAGGACCGGCAGGCCATCGCCGACCTGGACCGGATCATCCTGCTCACCGTCGTCGCCGCGGTCTTCACCACCGTGCTGGCCGGCGTCCTCGTCGCGGACCGGATCAGCCGCCGCCTGCGCACGGCCGCCACCGCCGCCCGGGGCATCGCCGCCGGCGGGACGGACACCCGGATCGGCGAACTCGTCGACGGCAAGGACGAGGTCGCCGACCTCGCCGCCGCCGTCGACCTGATGTCCCGCACCCTGCACCGCCGTCTGGCCGACGAGCAGCGCTTCACCGCGGACGTCGCCCACGAGCTGCGCACCCCGCTCACCGGCCTGGTCACCGCCGCCGAACTGCTGCCGCCCGGCCGCCCCACCCAGCTCGTCCAGAACCGGGTCCAGGCCCTGCGCGTCCTGGTCGAGGACCTCCTGGAGGTCTCCCGCCTGGACGCCGACGCCGAGTCCCCCGACCTCGCCGCCGTCCCCCTGGAACGCGCCGTGCGCCGAACCGTCTCCCTCACCGGACTGGACGTCACCGTCGAGGTCACCGCCGACCGGCAGGTCCGCACCGACCTGCGCCGGCTGGACCGCATCCTCGGCAACCTGCTCCTCAACGCCCACCGCCACGGCGCCGCCCCCGTCCACCTCCGCGTCGACGGCCCCCGCATCACCGTCCGCGACCACGGCCCCGGCTACCCCGACGACCTGCTCCGGCACGGCCCCCAGCGCTTCCGCACCAACGTCCCCGAACGCGGCCGCGGCCACGGCCTCGGCCTCACCATCGCCACCGGCCACGCCCGCGTCATCGGCGCCACCCTCACCTTCACCAACCACCCCACCGGCGGCGCCCTCGCCACCCTCACCCTCCCGCCCGACTGACACCCCCTCCCCCGAACGCCGAAGGGCCGGCCCGACAACACGTCGGACCGGCCCTTCCCACACGGAGCCCCCTGTCGGGTTCGAACCGACGACCCCCGCTTTACAAGAGCGGTGCTCTGGCCAGCTGAGCTAAGGAGGCACGGTGGCCGTCCGCGAGGTATCACGGCGGCACCGGGGGCAGTCTACCGGGCCGGGGTGGCGGGGTGGTGGGATATCCGGGGGTTGGTGGGGCGGGACGGGCGTGATGGAACCGATGCCGAAATCGGGCCGGTGGGGGCTGACAAGCCGCGGAACCGCAGGTAGCGTCGCCGGGAGTCGGCTTCGTGTAGTGGTTCAGACCACTGACGGGACGACGGACAACTACACCCCCCTTTACTCGGATCGTCCGGCACGTTCCTGCCGGTGAAGGAGAGCAACAACCATGGCTTCTGTCACGTACGACCAGGCGACCCGTATCTACCCCGGGGCCGACAAGCCCTCGGTGGACGCGCTGGACCTGGAGATCGCGGACGGCGAGTTCCTCGTGCTGGTCGGCCCCTCGGGCTGCGGCAAGTCGACCAGCCTGCGCATGCTGGCCGGTCTGGAGGACGTCAACAGCGGCGCGATCCGGATCGGTGACCGGGACGTCACGCACCTGCCGCCGAAGGACCGGGACATCGCGATGGTGTTCCAGAACTACGCGCTCTACCCGCACATGACCGTCGCGGAGAACATGGGCTTCGCGCTCAAGATCGCCGGCGTGAACAAGTCGGAGATCCGCACCAAGGTCGAGGAGGCCGCGAAGATCCTCGACCTCACCGAGTACCTGGACCGCAAGCCGAAGGCGCTCTCCGGCGGTCAGCGCCAGCGCGTCGCGATGGGCCGCGCGATCGTCCGCCAGCCGCAGGTCTTCCTGATGGACGAGCCGCTGTCGAACCTGGACGCCAAGCTCCGCGTCTCGACCCGTACCCAGATCGCCGGTCTGCAGCGCCGCCTGGGCATCACCACGGTGTACGTCACCCACGACCAGACCGAGGCGCTCACCATGGGCGACCGGGTCGCGGTGCTCAAGGACGGTCTGCTGCAGCAGGTCGACACCCCGCGCAACATGTACGACAAGCCCGCCAACCTGTTCGTGGCCGGCTTCATCGGCTCGCCGGCCATGAACCTGGTCGAGGTGCCGCTGGTGGACGGCGGCGTGAAGTTCGGCGGCTCGGTCGTCAACATCTCGCGCGAGAACCTGGCCGGCGCCGGCACCGACAAGACGGTGACCGTCGGCATCCGCCCCGAGCACTTCGAGATCGTCCCCTCGGGCGGCATCGAGGGCGTCGCGGTGACCGTGAACGTGGTCGAGGAGCTCGGCTCGGACGGCTTCGTCTACGGCACCACCAAGATCGGCGGCGAGGACAAGGAGCTGGTCGTCCGCGTCCCCGGCCGCCAGATCCCGGCCCGCGGCGAGACCGTCCACGTGGTGCCGATCGCCAACGAGGTCCACGTCTTCGCGACCAGCACCGGCAAGCGCCTGAGCGTCTGCGACTGACGCAGCCCAGCCCAGCCCAGCCCGCGAGCGGACGCCACGCACGAACGCAACGAGCGAACGCAACGAGCGAACGCAGCGAGCGGACCCCGCAAGCGAGCGATCAGCGAGCGAACCCATCGGAGCCCGTCGGACCCTCCCCGGTCCGGCGGGCTCCGCCCGTACCCCCCGGCGTCAACACGGCGCGGGGACGAACCCGGACACCGTGTCACTCGATGGTGTAACGGAGGGCGATCCACCCCGTACCCACCGCTACTCTCCTGAGGGTGAAGCAGCTTGTGCGCCGTATCGGCCAGACCTTCGCCCTGACCCTGCCGGTCGTCCTGGTGACCACCGGCACCCTCGCCGTGACCCGGGTCCCGTGGGCCCCGCCGACCGGGCTCGACCAGCAGGTCGTGGCGGCGTCCAGCGGCGACGGCGCCGGGATCGGGCGCTCCGACAGCGCGGCCGCCACCGCGGCCAAGCCCGCCGACGGGCTCGCCCCGCAGGAGTCCCTGCGGGTGGTCCTGCTGGACGAACTGCGGGCGAAGAACCCGTCCGCCGCGCTGGACCTGCTGGAGCGCTCGATGCGCGAGCAGCCCTCGTTGACGCCGTACTGCACCTCGCTGGCCACCGAGTTGGGCAAGGCCGCGGTGCGCAAGTACCAGGGCGACGTCCAGCGGGCCCGCTCCTTCGCCCGTCCGGTCTGCGACGGGGCGTTCGCGGCGGGTGTGACGGGCTGACGCTCGCCGGTCCGTGGCCGGGGCGGCGGGCCTATCGTTCAGACATGACCGCTGACTCCGGCCCCACCGCCGACCCCGCGTCCCCCAACTCCCGGCTGTCCCAAGGCACCTCACCCTCCGAGGGCTCCGCGGACGCCCCGGACGCCCCGGACGCCCCGGGCTCCGGGGGCTCCCCGGGCTCCCCGAGCGCTCCGCAGCCCCAGGGCTCCCCGCAGTCCCTCCCGCCCCGGCCGACCTCGACGCCGGTCACCCAGGCCGTCATCCTGGCCGGCGGCCAGGGCTCCCGGCTGCGCCCCTACACGGACGACCGCCCGAAGCCGCTGGTCGAGATCCCGGGCACCGGCACGCCGATCCTCGGCCACCAGCTGGCCTGGCTGGCCGAGGAGGGCGTCACCGACGTGGTGATCTCCTGCGGGCACCTCGCCGACGTGCTGGAGGAGTGGCTGGGCAAGGCGGACCTGCCGCTGCGGGTGCGTACGGTGGTCGAGGCGGAGCCGCTCGGGCGCGGCGGCGGGCTCAAGTACGCGGCCAGGGCGCTGCCCCGCCCGGACGAGCCCTGGTACGCCACCAACGGCGACATCTGGACCCGCTTCAGCCTGCGTGAGATGGCCGCCTTCCACCACGAGCGGGACGCCGTCGCGACGCTCGCGCTGGCCCGGCCGCGGATCCCGTGGGGCGCCGTGGAGACCGACCAGTTCGGCAACGTGCTGGACTTCATCGAGGCGCCGCCCTCGCCCTTCCTGATCAACGCCGGCCTGTACGTGTTCAGCCCGGAGTTCGCCGAGCTGCTGCCGGACGTGGGCGACCACGAGCGCACCACGTTCCCCCAACTCGCCCGCGGCAAGCGGCTGGCGGGCTACCAGCTGCCGCAGGGCGTGTACTGGCGCGCGATCGACACCGCCAAGGACCTCACCGAGGCGGCCAAGGAGCTCGCCGCCGGCGCCGGCCGCACACCCCAGTAGCGGCCGAAGCCCAGGGGCCGCCGCACCATCGGCAGCCACAACACCGACGGCGACTGCAGCACCGACCACGGCGCCGGGAAACGCCGGTCGGCCGGGTGCTCCCCCACGGAGCCCCCGGCCGACCGGCGCGTCAGCGGCCTCAGGTCGCCGTCGGCGCCCCCGGACGGGAGGCGCGGCCGTCGCCCGACAGGTCGGCCAGCGGCGCGCTGCCCAGCACCCCGCCGAGCAGCCCGGGGCCGGAGCTCGGGCTGGTCTTGGGCGCCGAGCCCGAGCCGCCGGGGCCCGGGGTGCTGCGCTGGGCGGGCGCGGAGCCGCCCGCCCCGGCGGACGGGGCGCCGGTCGCCGGGGCGGAGCCCCCGCCGGTCTCCGACTTGCCGGAGTGTCCCTTGCCGCTCGGCGTCGGGGTGGCCGGCTTGGAGGTCGGCGCGGTGGACGGGGTGGTCGCGCTCGGCGTCGGGGTGGCCGGGCGCGGGGCGGCGGGCGAGGGCGTGGTGGACGGCCCCTTGCCGGCCGGGGCACCGGACGGACTGCCGGACGGCCACACCGGGGTGCCGTAGTCGGTGGCCGGGCGGGTCGGCGCCTCGTGCGCGCGGGCGCCGGTGCGGACGGCGGCGCCGAGCATCGAGCCGAGCAGCAGGGTCAGGCCGACGACGACCGTGGTGACCATCGCGCCCCGGCGCAGCACCCGGCGGCGCAGCGCCCCGGAGGCGTCCGCGCCGAACCGCCGCCAGGCCTCCAGGTTGAGCCGGCCGTCCAGCGAGGCGAACGGCGCCCCGGCGATCAGCAGCGGGCTCCAGGCCGCGAGGAAGATCAGGTCGGGCGTGTCGTAGACCGGTACGGCCCGCCAGCTGACGGTGAACAGCAGCGCGGCGGAGAGCACCATCGCGGCCCCGGCCGCGAGCCGCTGCCAGAGGCCGAGGACGGTCAGCACGCCGACCACGATCTCGGTGAACGAGACGACCAGGCCGGCCCCCACCGGGTGCGCCATGGCGAAGGCCAGGAGCGGCTCGGCGACCTTCCAGGGGTGCAGCGAGGACAGCCAGCGCATCATCGAGCCGCGCTCGCCGCCGTCGAAGTACACCGGGTCGCACAGCTTGCTGAACCCGGCGTAGACCGAGAGCGAGCCGAGGACGGCGCGCAGCGGCAGCAGCACCAGGCCGAGGTCGACCCGGCGGCCCGGGTACCAGGGCTGCCGGCCCTCGGCGTCGGCGGCGGAGACCTCGGGCAGCTCGCCGCTCGGGGTCCAGCCGTGCGGCTCGCCGACCGGGCCGACGCCGGCGTCGGTGGCGGTGCCGTTGCCCTCCCGGGGCTGGCGCGGGACGGTCCGGGCGCCGGCCAGGGACGGGATCACCTGGGTGTCCGCCTCGGCCAGGCCGACGCCGCCGCGCCCCGGCGCTCCGCCGTGGCGCACGGCCTCCAGCAGTTGGGTGGCCGCGAGGTCCCCGGGGGGCGCCTGGCCGGTCCAGGTGACGGCGGTGACCCGGCCCTTGCGGCGCTGTGCGCCACCGGCCACGGCCCCGGCCAGCGCCGGGACGGCGGAGGCGGGCACGACGACCTGCGGGGTGACCAGCGGACGGCGGATCAGGCCCTGGTTGGCGTACGGGTCGCCGAACGCGGCGCCGGTGGACAGCAGTCCGACCGGTGCATCGATCAGCGGCGCCACCGGCGCGCCGAGCCGGAGCCGGAAGCTCGCCTGGGTGCTGCTGAGCCGCGCGGGGTCCGACTCCACCTTGACCGTGTTGAGACCGGGGCCCGCGTCTATCCCGGTACTGCCGCCGCCGAACAGGGGGCGCCGAGGTGTTCTGGTGTCCACGCCCGTCTAACCGGGTGACGGCCGCTTAGGACACTCTCCCGGGTGGATGTCCGGCGCACACTTGAAGTGATCATGAAAAAAGCGATCGGGCCCGGTCGGACCCGATCGCCTTCCATTCGGACTGCGGGCAATTCGGAAGATCGCCTGCGCCCCGCCCGTCACCCGTGCTCAGGGCCGCGCCCGTCACTCGTGCTCAGGGGCCGGCCCGTCACCCGTGCTCAGGGCCCGGCGCGCACCGCCACCTTCCCGACCGCCTCCGCAGCCGCTCCGGCCGCCTCAGCGCTTGGCGCGCAGCCGAGCGGCCTCGTACAGCACGATGCCCGCCGCGACACCGGCGTTCAGCGACTCGGTCAGGCCCGACATCGGGATCCGCACCCGCATGTCGCAGGTCTCCGAGACCAGCCGGGACAGGCCCTTGCCCTCGCTGCCCGCGACGACCACCACGGGGCCGGTCAGCAGCTCCAGGTCGCCCAGCTCGGCCTCGCCGTCGGCGGCCAGGCCGACCACCATCAGGCCGGCCTTCTGGTAGGCCTCCAGGGTGCGGGTCAGGTTGGTGGCCCGGGCGACGGGCAGCCGGGCGGCGGCGCCGGAGGAGGTCTTCCAGGCACCGGCGGTCATGCCGGCCGCGCGGCGCTCGGGGATGACCACGCCGTGCGCGCCGAAGGCGGCGGCGGAGCGGACCACGGCGCCGAGGTTGCGGGAGTCGGTGACCCCGTCCAGGGCGATGATCAGCGCGTCCTGGCCGGCGTCGGCGGCGTCCGCCAGCAGGTCGTCGGGGTGCGCGTACTCGTACGGCGGGACCTGGAGCACCAGGCCCTGGTGGTTCATCCCGCCGGTCATCTGGTCCAGCTGGGCGCGCGGGGCCTCCATCAGCGGGATGCCGCGGTCGTTGGCGGCCTGGAAGGCGTCGCGGACGCGGTCGTCGGTGTCGATGAACTGCTGGACGTACAGCGCGTTGGCCGGCACGTCGCCCTGCAGGGCCTCGACGACGGAGTTGCGGCCGAAGACCAGCTCGGCGCTGCCCGCGCCGCCGCGGCCGCCCCGGCCGCCGGCACCGGCCCGGCGCATGCCGGCGCGGGCCTTGGCGTCCCGCTCGCGCTTGATCGCGGCGTTGGCGGCGCGCTGCTTCGGGTGGCCCTTGCGCTCCGCGCCGGGAGGGGTCGGGCCCTTGCCCTGGAGGGCCTTCCGGCTGTGCCCGCCGGTACCGACAGACGCGCCCTTCTTCGATCCGGGGTTGCGGCGGTTCCTGCGCTGGCTGTTGCCGGCCATGGCTGTACTTCCTGTCTGTCCGGCATGCCCGGCCGCCCCGCTTCTGTCCGGCGGCGGCCGACGGCATGCGCTACGTCATGCGGGAGGGCCGCACCGGTGCGGTACGGCCCACCCATCACCCCGATCGTCAGATGGGGTTACTGGCTGTTGATCGTCCAGCGCGGGCCGGACGGGGTGTCCTCGATGGCCAGCCCGGCCAGGCCGAGCTGGTCGCGGATGGCATCCGCGGTGGCGAAGTCCTTGCGCTGGCGCGCCGCCTGCCGCTGGTCCAGGACCAGGCGGACCAGCGAATCGACCACACCGTGCAGGTCCTCGCCGCGGTCCGTCCCGGCCCACTGCGGGTCGAGCGGGTCGAGGCCCAGCACTCCGAGCATCGCACGGACCTCGGCCAGTCGCGCCACCACGCTCTCCTTGTCGTCCGCGTTCAGGGCGCTGTTGCCCTGGCGGACGGCGGTGTGCACGACGGCCAACGCCTGCGGCACACCGAAGTCGTCGTCCATCGCCTCGGCGAAGGCCGGCGGCACCTCGGGCGCCGCGTCGACCGTGCCGCAGCGCTCGACGGCGCGCTGGACGAAGCCCTCGATCCGGCCGAAGCCGGCCTCGGCCTCGCGCAGCGACTCCTCGCTGTACTCGATCATCGAGCGGTAGTGCGGGGCCGCCAGGTAGTAGCGGAGCACGATCGGCCGCCAGGCACGGACCATCTCGGAGACCAGCACCGAGTTGCCCAGCGACTTGCTCATCTTCTCGCCGGCCATGGTGACCCAGGCGTTGTGCACCCAGAAGGCGGCGAAGTCGTCACCGTAGGCCTTGGACTGGGCGATCTCGTTCTCGTGGTGCGGGAAGATGAGGTCCAGCCCGCCGCCGTGGATGTCGAAGGCCGCGCCCAGGTACTTGTGGGCCATCGCCGAGCACTCCAGGTGCCAGCCCGGACGGCCGCGGCCCCACGGGGTCTCCCAGCTCGGCTCGCCGGGCTTGGTGGCCTTCCACATCGCGAAGTCGCGCTGGTCCCGCTTGCCGGTCTCGCCCTCGCCGCTCGGCTGGCGCAGGTCGTCCAGCTTCTGGTTGGAGAGCGCGAGGTAGTCCGGGTAGGACTTCACGTCGAAGTAGACGTTGCCGTCGGCCGCGTAGGCGTGGCCCTTCTCGATGAGGCCCTGCATCATCTCGATCATCTCGGGGATGTGCCCGGTGGCCCGCGGCTCGACGGTCGGCGCCAGGCAGCCGAGCGCGGTGTAGCCGTCGTTGAAGGCGCGCTCGTTCTCGTAGGCGATCTGCCACCACGGCGTGCCGAGCTCGCGCTCCTTGGCGATGATCTTGTCGTCGATGTCGGTGACGTTCCGGGCGAAGGTCACCTGGTAGCCGCGGTAGGCGAACCACCGCTGCATGATGTCGAAGTTGAGCCCGGAACGGATGTGCCCGATGTGAGGCGCCGACTGGACGGTAGCGCCGCACAGGTAGATCGAGACACAACCCGGTACAAGCGGGACGAAGTCGCGTACCTGGCGGGTGCTGGTGTCGTACAGACGAATGCTCACAGCGTCAAGCGTAGTGGGCAGTGGGGGGTGCCCCGCCACATTCCCCGGGACGACGGTGCACGATCCCGGGGAACGGCAGGTCGCGGGCGGAACGGATCAGAGGCTGCCGACCACCTTGCGCGGGGTGAGCCGCACGATCACCCGGACGTCGTCCGGGCCGTCCCAGGTGTACTTGTCCACCCCGCGGTACTTGGCGGCCAGCTCGTCGATCAGGTCCCGGCCGCCCTCGGTGGTCATGGTGACCTCCCCGCGCGCCTCCAGGTACTCGTACGGGCTGTCCGCCGGGTTGAGCAGGATCGAGACGCGCGGGTCCCGCACCAGGTTGAGGTGCTTGCGACGGCCCTCGACGGTGGAGAACAGGATGTCGTCGCCGTCCCGCTTGACCCAGACCACCGAGGACTGGGGGCTGCCGTCGGGCTGGATGGTGGAGACCACGGCGAAGCTCTTGCCGTCGATCAACGCCTTGGCACGGTCGGAGAGTTGGGCGGTCATCTGGCGAACCTCATCTCGTCGGCGGCGGTAACGGCCCGGGGGGGGGGGGAAGCCCCGCGCGGGCCCGAAGCCGAACAGTATCGACTCGGGCCCCCACGCCAGCTGGTGAACACCCGTCAGGTGCGGATTTCTTCCGCGCCCCGCCGCTCACCGGTCCGCTCGACCGCCGGCCCACCGGCCCGCCCGACCGGCCGGCCTCAACGCCGCTCGTACACCAGGGCGGTGGCGATCGCGGCCAGCCCCTCGGCCCGGCCGGTCAGGCCCAGGCCGTCGGTGGTGGTGCCGGAGACCGAGACCGGCGCACCGGCGGCCTCGGACAGCGCGGCCTGCGCCTCGGCCCGCCGCTTGCCGATCTTCGGCCGGACCCCGATCACCTGGACCGAGATGTTGCCGATCTCGAAGCCCGCCTCGCGGACCAGCCGGGCCGCCTCGCCGAGCAGCTTCACCCCGGAGGCGCCGGACCACTCCGGACGGTCGGTGCCGAAGTGGGCGCCCAGGTCGCCGATCCCGGCGGCCGAGAACAGCGCGTCGCAGGAGGCGTGCGCGGCCACGTCGGCGTCCGAGTGCCCGGCCAGCCCGACCCCGGCGTCCGGCCACTCCAGGCCGGCGACCCACAGCGGGCGGCCGGCCTCGAAGGCGTGCACGTCGGTGCCGATCCCGACGCGGGGCATCACGACGGCGGGGGCGCCGGGGGCGGCGGGGGCCTGGGGGTCAGCGGCGGGGGTCTGCGGGTCAGTAGGCATCGGCGGCCCTCCGGCGGGCGAGTACGGCCTCGGCGAGCACGAGGTCCAACGGACGGGTGACCTTGAACGCCTCCTCGTGGCCGGGCACCACGACGACCCGGTCGCCGTAGCGCTCGACCAGGCCGGCGTCGTCGGTGACCGGCGGTGCGCCGGCAGCGCCGGCGCTCTCCTCGGCCAGCGCCTTGGCGTGCACCTCGACCAGGGTGGCGCGGTCGAAGCCCTGCGGGGTCTGCACCGCGCGCAGGGTGGACCGCTCGGGCGTGTCGAGCACCGGCTCGGGGCCGCCCGGGTTCGGCTCGACCCGCTTCACGGTGTCGGCCAGCGGCACCGCGGGCACCACGGCCCGCGCCCCGGCCCGCACGGCGGCCGCGACGGCGTCCACCACCTCGACCGGCACCAGCGGACGGGCCGCGTCGTGCACCAGGACGATCTCCACGTCCTCCGGGATCGCGGCCAGGCCCAGCCGGACCGACTCCTGGCGGGTCGCGCCGCCGGCCACCACGCGGATGTCCTTGCCGTCCAGCCCGTGGCTGTCCAGCAGGGCGACCACCTCGGCCACCCCGTCGGCGGGTGCGGCGACCACGACCAGGCCGACCGCCCGGCTGCGGGCCAGTGCCCGGACGGCGTGCACCAGGAGCGGCACACCGCCCAGCTCCCGCAGGGCCTTCGGGGCCCCGGGGCCCAGGCGCTCACCGCGCCCGGCGGCGGGCACCACTGCTGCTGCGACTGCTGCTGACGCGTTCAGGTTTCACTCCTTCGGCGAAGTGGGTATGGCCATGGCGTGCCCGGCGGGCGCAAGGGCCCCTTCCGAAGAACCACGGTCCGCTGCCCGCCGCACAGCTCCGCAGGACCCGTGTCCGCGCTCCGCGGGAGATCCGCGAAAGGGCGGGTACGGGAACGGTCCCACAGGCCCCGGCCGGTTCGGTGGGCCCGGGCGGGAGGCGTCGTCCGGACACGCCTCAGCGCCCGGAGTGCCACTGCACCACTCCCGGACGGTTCGTCCGAGGAGCGGCGCGCCGGCACCGGGCGCTGTGAGCGTTGGGCGGCAGCCCGACCGCATGCGGTGACGCGTGCGCTACGAGGCGAGGACCTCGTCGAGCAGCGTTTCCGCCTTGTCCTCGTTGGTGTTCTCCGCCAGCGCGAGCTCGCTGACGAGGATCTGGCGCGCCTTCGCGAGCATCCGCTTCTCGCCGGCCGAGAGGCCGCGCTCGCGCTCGCGACGCCAGAGGTCGCGCACAACCTCGGCGACCTTGATAACGTCGCCCGAGGCGAGCTTCTCCAGGTTCGCCTTGTAGCGACGGGACCAGTTGGTCGGCTCTTCCGTGTACGGTGCGCGCAGCACCTCGAAGACCCGGTCCAGACCCTCCTGGCCGACTACATCGCGCACGCCGACGAACTCCGCGTTCTCGGCGGGCACGCGGAGCGTCAGGTCTCCCTGCTGCACCTTGAGCACCAGGTAGGTCTTGTCCACACCTTTGATCTGGCGAGTTTCGATGGCCTCGATCAGCGCGGCCCCGTGATGGGGGTAGACCACCGTGTCGCCAACCTTGAACGTCATGTGACAGGACCCCTTCCGTGGCTTTCCAGAATAACACGCTTCTCGGCGCACCCGAAGGGCGTTTTCGCAGGTCAGGGCAGGTCTCGGGGCTTGACAAGCACCCCCATGACGTGCTGCGACCGGTGTTCGAGAGGGGCTTCCCGCAGGTCGGAGGCGGTTCCGGGGTTCGACGAAACCCTTGCGCAACACCCCCGCAACCATGATTGGATCTTGAGCTTTCACCCCTTTTCCGGTCGCGACCCAATCGTTATTCGATCTTGGTCGAAGCTTGTCCGCGATGTGACCTGGACATGGCGGACGTACCGCCGGACGGCTCCCGGCGGCCCCCGGGAGTGCGACACGGGGACCACCCCGTGAGGAGCGCATAAGTGAGGTCGATAATCTGAGACCTGACCTACCGACACGTGACTTAGGAGAAGCCGCCGCCGTGAGCCGCAGCCTTCGACGCGGCAGCATCGCCGCCATCGCCGCCATCGCCATCGCCTCGCTGTCCTCCTGCGCCGCCGGCAACACGCCGGACACCCTGCAGGTCAAGCCCGACAACGCGGCGGCAACCATCGGGACGCACCTGAAGCTGAACAACATCGTGGTCGTCACCGGGGAGGGCACCTCCGGCGACTACACCGGGCCCGCCAACGTGGTCGTGAACATCGCGAACACCTCGGACGTCCCGGCCGAGCTGCAGTCCGTGACCGTCGACACCGCCGCTGCGACCCTGGCCGACGCCGCGGGTGCCCCGCTGACCGGCCTCGTCATCCCGGCCGGCGGCGCCGTCGCGATCGGTGGTCAGGGCAACCCGACCGCCACCGTCCCCAACGCCACCGTCCACGTCGGCGGCTTCGCCGCCACGACCTTCACCTTCAAGGACGGCCAGAAGGTCGACGTCCAGGCCGGCGTGAGCCCGGACGGCAAGGGCCTCTACAAGGGCTACGGCCCGACCCCCTCGCCGACCGTCGCGCCCGTCAAGACCACCCCCGGCGCGACCGCCCCGGCCGCCGGTGCCACCACCACCCCGGGCGCCACGACCACCCCGGGCGCCACGACCACCCCCGGTGCCACCACCGCCCCGGGCGCGGCCACCGGTACGGCCGTCCCGGCCGGCGCCACCACCCCGGCTGTCCCGGCCTCGCACTGACCCTGTGCACCGCCTCCGGCGGGCCCGCCCGGGCCCGCCGGAGCGACGCGAAGGCCCCCTCCGGCGACTGCCGGCGGGGGCCTTCCGCGCAGGACGCGCAGGAGGGGAGGCTACGGCTTACGGCTCGAACTTGTAGCCCAGGCCGCGCACGGTGACCAGGTAGCGCGGCGCGCCCGGGTCCGGCTCGATCTTGGCCCGCAGGCGCTTCACGTGGACGTCCAGGGTCTTGGTGTCGCCGACGTAGTCCGCGCCCCAGACCCGGTCGATCAGCTGCATGCGGGTGAGCACCCGGCCCGCGTTGCGCAGCAGCATCTCCAGCAGGTCGAACTCCTTGAGCGGCAGGTCGACCTTGGCGCCGTCCACGGTCACCACGTGCCGGTCCACGTCCATCCGGACCGGGCCCGCCTCCAGGGCGCCCGGGCCGCCGCCGTTGTCGCCCGCGCCGCCGTCCTCGCCGCGGCGCCGCAGCACCGCGCGGATCCGGGCGACCAGCTCCCGGGTGGAGTACGGCTTGGTGACGTAGTCGTCAGCGCCTATCTCCAGCCCGACGACCTTGTCGATCTCGCTGTCCTTGGCGGTCACCATGATCACCGGGACGTTCGACCGCACCCGGAGCTGGCGGCAGACCTCGGTGCCGGGCAGGCCCGGCAGCATCAGGTCGAGCAGGACGAGGTCGGCACCGTTGCGTTCGAACTGCTCCAGGGCGTCGGGGCCGGTAGCGGCCACGGCCACCTCGAAGCCCTCCTTGCGGAGCATGTACGAGAGGGCGTCGCTGAACGACTCCTCGTCCTCGACCACCAGTACTCGGGTCACGATCAGGCCTCCGGGGCAAACTGCGGGGTTGTGTCTGACAGGTGTTGTTCCCGCTCCCCGGCGGGGAGCGAACGGCCGGTGCGGTCCGTGTGGGCCGTACGGTCCGTGGTGAGGGTCCGGGGTGCCGCGGCGGGCGCGGCGGCGTGCGGCTCGTGGTCGGGCTCGGCGTCCGTCCCGGCCGACCGGTCGTGGCCGGCGCGCTCGTCGGGCTCGTCGTGCTCGTCGTACTCGTCGGGCTCGTCGGCGGGCACCTGCGCGGCGGGCAGGCGGAGGGTGAAGGTCGACCCCTGGCCCTCGACGCTCCACACCGACACGGTTCCGCCGTGCGAGGCGGCGACGTGCTTCACGATGGAGAGGCCGAGGCCGGTGCCGCCGGTGGCCCGGGAGCGGGCCGGGTCGACGCGGTAGAAGCGTTCGAAGACCCGCTCGCGGTCCTTCTCGGAGATGCCGATGCCCTGGTCGGTGACCGAGATCTCGATGAGCTCGCCGTCCGCCTCCCCGAGCGCCGCGGCGCTGGAGATCCGGCGGGTGGCGATCGCCACCCGGGTGCGGGGCGGACTGTAGTTGACGGCGTTCTCGACCAGGTTGCCGAGCGCGGCGGCGAGCTGGCCGCGGTTGCCGTGCAGGTAGAGGCCGGCGATGCCGCCCGCCGCGATGAGGATCTGCTTGGCGGCCGCCTGCTGGCGGCAGCGGTCGATCGCCTCGGCGATCAGCTCGTCCACCGCGACCGGCTCGGGGTCGACCATCAGCCGGTCGTCCTGGACCCGGGAGAGGTCGATGATCTCCTGGACCAGGCTGGCCAGCCGGGCGGCCTCGACCTGCATGCGGCCGGCGAAGCGCTGCACCGCCTCCGGGTCGTCGGACGCGTCGACGACCGCCTCGGACAGCAGCGACAGGGCGCCGACGGGAGTCTTGAGTTCATGGCTGACGTTGGCGACGAAGTCCCGGCGGACCGCCTCCACCCGGCGCCGCTCGGTCTGGTCCTCGACCAGCACCAGCACCAGCCGGGAGCCCAGCGGGGCGACCCGGACGGAGACCGCGAGCGGCTCGGCCGCGCGGGCCGCGCCCGGTCGGGGCACCTCCAGCTCGACCTGGCGGATCTCGCCGTCCCGGCGGGTGCCGCGGGCCAGTGCGAGCATCTGGTCCACGGCGACCGCGCCTCCGCGCACCAGGCCCATCGCGTACGCCGCCGAGCTGGCCTTGACCACCTCGTCGCCCTCGCCGAGCACGATCGCGCAGGAGCGCAGCACGGAGAGCACGGTGTCGACCCCCGGCGGCAGGGGCGGCTCGGGGTTGCCGGTGCCCAGTGCCTGGTACCGGCTGTGGTTCCTGCCGCTGGTGCCGCTGTACTTGCCCCTGGCCTGCTCGCGCTCGCTCCAGCGGAATGCGATGGAGGCGGTGAGGCCGACGCCGAGCCCGGCTATGGCGCAGGCAGCGGCGGCGGCCACGTTCACGTCCATGTGGCCAGCGTAAGCGCACGGCCAGGCCACTCCCCAAGGGCTGGGTCAAGGCATCGATCACACGTTGCCGAGAATTCACCTTCATGTAGCTGTCGATTCACCGCACTGGCCGTGCTGCGTCGCCCTGGCGGCGGAAAGTTGGCCGGGCAGCCCGTGTGGGAGAGACCGGTGTGCCGTTCGACGGCCACCGGCTCAGGTGTGCGCGTACGATGCGCGCCACCAGCAGCGGTCGCCCGGACGCCGCAACGGCGGTCGGACGGGTCGGCCGGTCGGCACCGCCACCGACACAGCTTCTGAGGAGAGAACATGCGCGACGCGTACCACGAGGAACTCGATGCGATCGGCGACAGCCTGGTCGAGATGGCCCGGCTGGCCGGCTCCGCCCTCGGCCGCGCCACCACCGCCCTCCTCGACGCGGACCTGGCGCTGGCGGAGAGCGTGATCGCCGCCGACGAGAACATCAACGAGCTGCACCACGAGCTGGAGAACCGGGCGATCGACCTGCTCGCCCGCCAGCAGCCGGTCGCCACCGACCTGCGGATAGTCGTCACCTCGCTGCGGATGAGCGCCGACCTGGAGCGCTGCGGCGACCTCGCCCGGCACGTCGCCAAGGTCGCGCGGATGCGCTACCCCGACACGGCCGTGCCGCGCGACCTGCACTCGACCGTCCTGGAGATGGGCCAGCTCGCCCAGCGCCTGGTGGCCAAGGCCGGCCTGGTGATCGCCACCAAGGACGTCGACAAGGCCCTGGAGATGGAGCAGGACGACGACGCCATCGACACCCTGCACCGCGAGCTGCTGTCGCACCTGATCGACGAGCGCTGGCACCACGGCATCGAGACCGCCGTCGACATCACCCTGGTCGGCCGCTACTACGAGCGCTTCGCGGACCACGCGGTGTCGGTCGCCAAGCGCGTGGTGTACCTGGTGACGGGCGAGCACGTGGCCGAGTTCGTGGCCTCCTCCGAGACCTCGGAGGCCGGCTCGGCGGAGTGAGCCCCGTTCCGAGGGCCACTCCCCCGAGGAGCGGGTAAACCCGTGGCGGCGGTGGTGCGGGCGCACGGTCTTCCGTACGCCCCACCACCGCGCGCCCGTTGACGCTCCCTCCGTCCGGCGGTTTCACTCGACGTATCGGGCGCCGCAGTGCGCCCGCTTCACGGAGGGAACGCTCGATGAAGGCCAACCCGACCCGCCCGGCACCCGCCCGCGACACCGTCGAGCCGCCCGCCCCGAAGCTGCTGCCCGTCCTCGCCGCCGGCTGCGGCTGCGGCCCGGGTTGCGGCTGCGGCTGCCAGTCCGGTGCGCCCTGCCAGTGCGGTGGCGCGGACGGCGGCTGCTGCGGCGGGCACTGACGGCCTCGGGTGCACGACCGCCGTGGGCGACGGCCGTGCACCCGGTGGCCCGTGCCCGGTCCGCACCGGACCCGCGCCGTACCCGCGTCAGGCGTCAGGCGTCAGGCGTCAGAACGTGACGTCGGTGCAGGAGTAGAAGGCGTTCCCGGTGTCGGCGATCTCCCAGACCGCGACGACCACCTGGTGGCCGGTGCGCCCGCCCGGGACGGTCGCGGTGTGGCTGAGCGTGCTCGGCACCTGCTTCCCGCCGTACGGGACGGTCAGGAAGGGCGTCAGCTCCAGGCTCGCCCGGGTGACCGGTCGGCTCGCGTCGTAGCCCGGCTTGGTCAGGTAGTACGTGAAGTTCGTGGTGGCGTGCCGGGCGGTGAACCGCCAGGTGAAGGTGAGCTGTCGGCCGGCCGTCACCGGTGTGGTCGGCCAGGCGCCGCCGTGCGGATCGTCCAGCTCGGCGAAGCGCGCGTTGCCGCCGGCGCAGATGGTGCCGTCTGACGGGCCTGCCGACGGGAAGCCCTTCGGCCCCTCGACGCTCTGCGGCTCCCACTGGATGTCACCGCAGTCCCAGGCGACCGCGTCCGCGGCGCAGAGCGCGGCCCGGCTGGGCGGGGTCGAGATGTACCCGTGCGAGGACGCCGGAAGGGCGAAGGTGAGCGGGATCGCCAGTGCGGCGACCGCCGCCCCGACGATGTGACGTGTGCGCATGGTGCTCCTCCGTGGGGGTGGATGGAGAGTGCACCGGGGCGCGGACGCGCACGTGGGGGTGCGGGCCCGGACGGGGAGGTCCATGGCATGCCCGCGCCGGCCCGGTGCCCTCACGGTAGGAGCCACCGCCACCACCCGTCAATGGTCTGAACCACTTTCGGATCCGCCCAACTCGCCTGCCGGACAAGCCCGTTGAACGCAAAAGGCCCCGCCCCGGCGAACCGGGTGGCGGGGCCTGCTCGCCCTCTCGGGCGCGCTGCTCGGGCTTACTTCTTGCCCTGGTTCTTGACCGCCTCGATGGCCGCCGCGGCGGCGTCCGGGTCGAGGTAGCGGCCGCCCTTGGTGACGGGCTTGAAGTCGGCGTCCAGCTCGTAGACCAGCGGGATGCCGGTCGGGATGTTCAGGCCGGCGATGGCCTCGTCGGAGACGCCGTCGAGGTGCTTGACCAGCGCGCGCAGGCTGTTGCCGTGGGCGGTGACCAGGACGGTCTTGCCGGAGGCGAGGTCCGGGACGATGGCGTCGTACCAGTACGGCAGCATCCGCTCGACGACGTCCTTCAGGCACTCGGTGCGCGGACGCAGCTCGCTCGGGATGTCGGCGTAGCGGGCGTCACCGGCCTGCGAGTACTCGGAGTCGTCGGCCAGCACCGGCGGCGGGGTGTCGTAGGAGCGGCGCCACAGCTGGAACTGCTCCTCGCCGAACTCGGCCAGGGTCTGGGCCTTGTCCTTGCCCTGCAGCGCACCGTAGTGCCGCTCGTTCAGGCGCCAGCTGCGGCTGACCGGGATCCAGTGGCGGTCGGCCTTGTCCAGGGCGATCTGCGAGGTGCGGATGGCGCGGCGCAGGAGCGAGGTGTGCAGCACGTCGGGGAGCAGACCCTCGGCGGCCAGGAGCTCGCCACCACGGGCGGCCTCCTTCTCACCCTTCTCGTTGAGGTCGACGTCGACCCAACCGGTGAACAGGTTCTTCTGGTTCCACTGGCTCTCGCCGTGACGGAGCAGGATGAGTCGGTACGTCGTGTCAGCCATGGGCCCCAGCTTAGTGGAGGGCCCGAAAACCCCTGGTGGGGACCTTGCCGAGCTGTGTAACGTGTGCTCCGCGCATCTGCCACTTACATGCGTCGGCTGACCGGGCCTGCCCGCGCCGCTCAGCGGACGCCTGCCCTCGGGAGCCCCCACATGCTCGTCGCCGCCCGGTTCCGACGAATGATCCAGGAGACGGCGGGCGGACTGCCGCGCCGGTTCTGGTGGCTCTGGGTCGCGACCCTGGTCAACCGGCTCGGCGCCTTCGTCGTCACCTTCCTGGCGCTCTACCTCACCAGCAGCCGCGGGTACTCCCCCGCCTACGCGGGCCTGGTCGCCTCCCTGTTCGGCCTGGGCTCGGCGGCCTCCTCGATCGTCGCCGGGGTGCTGACCGACCGGATCGGGCGCCGGCCCACCCTGCTCGCCGCCCAGCTCGGCACCGCACTGTTCACCGTCGTGCTCGGCTTCACCGACGGCCGGGTGGCGATCGCGGTGGTGGCCTTCCTGGTGGGGTTCTGCAACAACGCCACCCGGCCGGCCATCTCGGCGATCATCGCGGACATCGTCCCCGCCGCCGACCGGGTCCGCGCCTACTCGCTGAACTTCTGGGCGATCAACCTGGGCTTCGGCCTCTCCTCGGCGGTCGCCGGCCTGATCGCCAGCCACGGCTACCTGATGCTCTTCCTGCTGGACGCGGTCTCCACGGTGCTGTGCGCCGTGGTGATCTTCCTCAGGATCCCGGAGACCAAGCCCGACACCCCGGCGGGCGCCAGGGCCGACGAGCCGACGGTCGGCCTCGTCACGGTGTTCCGCGACAGCCGCTTCATGGCCGTGGTCGGCCTCACCCTGCTGCTCGCCCTGGTGCTGCAGCAGGGCGCCACCACCCTCGCGGTGGACATGGACCGCCAGGGGATCACGTCCTCCGAGTACGGCCTGGTCATCGGACTGAACGGACTGCTGATCGTGCTGCTGCAGATCCCGCTCACCCGGTGGGTGGAGAGCCGCAGCCGCTCGGCCATGCTCGCGGCGGCCTCGCTGTTCATCGGCTGGGGATTCGGGATGACGGCCCTGGCCGGGTCGTCCGCGTGGTTCTACGCCTTCACGGTGGCGGTCTGGACGGTCGGCGAGATCCTCTACACCCCGACCCTGATGGGCCTGATCGCCGAGTTGTCGCCGACCCACGCCCGCGGGCGCTACCAGGGCGTCTACGGGCTCTCCTGGTCGCTCGCCTCGTTCCTCGGCCCGGCCGTGGGCGGTGTGCTGCTGGAACGGGCCGGCGGCGGGGCGCTGTGGGGCGCGTGCGGGGTCGTCGGCACGGTCGCCGCGGTCGGCTACGTGACGATGGGCGGGCGGACCGGTACCGCTGTCGCCGCCCGCTCCGGCGAGGTCGTCGCGGTCGCGGCTCCCACGACGGAGGCCGTCCCGGCACCTGCCGCGGAGCCCGCCTCGGAGGCCGCGAAGGCCCCCGCGGGCGCCTGAGCCCCGGCGGCCGACCCGCCGTCAGCCGGCGGCCGGGGCGGAGCCCGGAGCGCCGTCCCGGGTGTCCGGGGCGGCAAGGTGGGCGAAGGCGGCCAGGTTGCGGGTGGACTCCCCGCGCTTGGTGCGCCACTCCCACTCGCGCCGGATCGCCGAGGCGAAGCCCAGCTCCAGCAGCGTGTTGAAGGGCTCGTCGGCGTTCTCCAGCACCGTCCCCAGCAGCCGGTCCACCACCACCGGGGTGAGCGCCTCCAGCGGCAGCCGGCCCGCCAGGTAGACGTCGCCGAGCGCGTCGACCGCGTAGGCCACGCCGTACAGCTTGGTGTTGCGCTCCAGGAGCCAGCGGTAGACGGCCTCGTGGTTCTCGTCCGGGCGGCGGACCACGAAGGCGTTCACCGACAGGGTGTGGTCACCGACCCGCAGGGCGCAGGTGGTGCTCAGCTTCCGGGTGCCCGGGAGGGTCGCCACCAGCGTGTACGGGTCGGTGGCGGCCGGCTCCCAGGCCACCCCGGCGTCGTCCAGGGCGGTGCGCAGGAGGGTCAGGGCCTCGTCCTTGGTGCGGATTGCCATGAAGGTGACGTTACTCGCCGGTACCGGGCGGGCGCAGCCTCAGGTGAGCCAGTCCGGGCGGACGCAGCCTCAGGTGAGCCAGTCCGGGCGGGCCCAGTCTCAGGTGAGCCGGCGCCGGGCGGCGGCCAGCCGACCGGCCGGGCGGGCCAGGCTGCCGGCGTACACCTCGGCGGTGGTCGCGGCGGCGGTGTCCCAGCCGAAGCCCGCCGCGTGCCGGGCCGCCGCCGCACCGCGCCGGGCCACCAGCGCCGGATCGGTGACGTACGGCTCCAGCGCGTGCGACCACTCCAGCGGGTCGTGGCCGCGCACCAGGCTGCCGGTCTCGCCCTCCCGCACGGCGACCGGCAGGCCGCCGACCGCGGCCGCCACCACCGGGGTGCCGCAGGCCTGGGCCTCCAGCGCCACCAGGCCGAAGGACTCGCTGTACGAGGGCATCACCAGGGCCGTCGCCGCGCGGTACCACTCGGCGAGCCGCTCCTGGCCGACCGGCGGGTGGAAGCGCACCACGTCGGAGATGCCGAGCTGGGCGGCGAGCTTGTGCAGGCTCTCCGGCCGGGCGAGCCCCGTGCCGGACGGCCCGCCGACGACCGGCACCACCAGGCGCTCGCGCAGTTCGGGGCGGCGGGCCAGCAGCGCGGCGACCGCCCGCAGCAGCACGTCCGGGGCCTTGAGCGGCTGGATCCGGCCGGCGAAGAGCAGCACGGCGGCGTCCTGCGGCAGGCCCAGTCGGGCCCGGGCGGCGGCCGGCGCCGCGGCGCCGGCGGGGCGGAAGACGTCCAGGTTGACCCCGGGGTGGACGACGGCCAGCTGGTCCGGCCGGGCGGAGTAGTGCAGCGCCAGCTCGGCGGCCTCCTCGGTGGTGTTGGCGATCAGCCGGTCGGCCGCCTCCACCACCTGGGTCTCGCCGATCACCCGGGCCACGGGCTCGGGCGTGTCACCCTCGGCCAGCGCGGCGTTCTTGACCTTCGCCATGGTGTGCATCGTGTGCACCAGCGGGACGCCCCAGCGCTGCGCGGCCAGCCAGCCGACCTGGCCGGAGAGCCAGTAGTGCGAGTGCACCAGGTCGTAGTGGCCGGGGCGGTGGCCCGCCTCCGTGCGCAGCACCCCGTGGGTGAAGGCGCAGAGCTGGGCCGGCAGGTCCTCCTTGACCAGGCCCTCGTACGGCCCGGCGGTGACGTGGCGGACCAGCACGCCCGGCGCCAGCTCGACCGTCGGGGCGTCGTCCGAGCAGATCGCCCGGGTGAACACCTCGACCTCGATGTTGAGGTCGGCCAGGCGCTTGGCCAGCTCGACGATGTAGACGTTCATCCCGCCGGCGTCCCCGGTGCCGGGCTGGTGCAGCGGCGAGGTGTGGACGCTGAGCATGGCTATCCGGCGCGGCCTGCGGCGGCCCGGGACGAGCGACTGGAGCCGGCCGCGCGCGGGCACGGCGGACTGGGCACGGCGTACCGAACGGACGGGGTGCTGGATCACCTGGCTGAAGCCTCCTCTGTGCGGCCCGTCTAAGCGGTCCGCGCCGGGCCGCCCGTTGTCCGGTGTGCGCTGCCCCGTCCGGGCACACATCACCACCAGTGTGCCAACCACGCGGGCGGCGCCCGGCATTCCCGCTTCGGCCCACGAGCATCACCGGACCGTCCGGCCGGCCGAACGGACCGGCATCACCCCAGGTCAGCACGGTGCCGCCGGGCCCCGACTACCCTTCTGGGCATGGCTGCCTCCTTCGACCCCGCGACCGCCGCGCCCTCCCGCGGGCGGACCGGGCGCCCGGTGGGGACCGTCACCCGGGGCACCACCAACACCAACCGGCTGCGCCGGATGGACCGCTGGATCGCCCACACCCTGGGCCGCACGCTGCGCGCCGCCGCGCTCCCGCCGGTGGCGGTGGACCTCGGCTACGGCGCCGCGCCGTGGACGGCCGTCGAGCTGGCCGCCCGGCTGCGCGCGGTGCGGCCGGACGTCCGGGTGGTCGGGATCGAGATCGAGCCGGAGCGGGTCGCGGCCGCGCTGCCGTACGCCGAGCCGCCGCTGCTCACCTTCCGGCGCGGCGGCTTCGAGGTGCCGCTGGACGGCGCGCCCGCCCGGCTGATCCGGGCGGCCAACGTGCTGCGGCAGTACGACGAGGCGGCGGTGGCCGGGGTCTGGGAGCGGCTGTGCGCGCGGCTCGCTCCGGACGGCCTGCTGGTCGAGGGCACCTGCGACGAGATCGGGCGGCGGCACGTCTGGGTCGCGCTCGGCCCCGAGGGGCCCCGGACGGTGACCTTCGCGGCCCGGCTCGGCGGCCTCGGGCAGCCCTCCGACCTCGCCGAGCGGCTGCCGAAGGCGCTGATCCACCACAACGTGCCGGGCCGGCCGGTGCACGCCTTCCTGGCCGACTTCGACCGGGCCTGGGCGGCGGCCGCGCCGTACGGGGCGTTCGGGGCCCGGCAGCGCTGGGTGGCGGCCTGCACGGCGCTCGCGGGCAGCTGGCCGCTGGTGGACGCGCGCGGGCGGTGGCGGCAGGGCGAGGTCACGGTGCCCTGGTCGGCGCTCGCCCCGTAGGCACCGCGGCTGCCCGTGGCGGTCGCGGTGGTGGCGGCCGCGGTCGCGGTGGTGGGTGTGGGCGTGGGGCCGCGGTGCCGGCGGGAGCTGGTGAGCGACCCGATACATTCACTCGAACGAGTTATCGAATATCTCTGGCGTGTTGACGCCTCGTCACGCCACGATGGACCCGACCGAGCGGCGACACCACACGCCGCCCGGTGCGCACCACGCCCCGCCGTCAGCCGTCAGTCGTCCCGCCCGAGCAGCTCCCGCCGGGCCCGCTCGAACACCTCGTACATGTCCGACCCGAACAGCACGAACCGCGCCTCCACCGGCTGCGCGCCCGCCTCCGCGTCACCGCTGTCCAGCACCTCCGCGACGGTGCCCAGCGCGATCCGGGCCGCGTCCGCCGGCGGCCAGCCGTAGATCCCGGCCGACACGGCCGGGAAGGCCACCGTGCGCGCGCCCAGCTCCGCCGCGACGCGCAGCGACTCGCGATAGCAGGAGGCCAGCAGCTCCGCCCGCTCCTCGTACTCCTCCGCCCGGTACACCGGCCCGACGGTGTGCACCACCCACCGGGCGGGCAGCCGTCCGGCCGTCGTCGCCACCGCGCGCCCGGTGGGCAGCCCCTTGCCCCAGTGCGAGGCGCGCAGCCGGCGGCACTCCTCCAGGATCTGCGGCCCGCCCCGGCGGTGGATCGCACCGTCCACCCCGCCACCTCCCAGGAGGGACGAGTTCGCGGCGTTCACCACCGCGTCCACCTGCTGTTCCGTGATGTCACCCTCGACCAGGGTGATCCGTGTCACCACCGTCTGCCCCCTTCTCCGCCCCGCGCGGCAGCCGCCGCACCGGGCATCCGAGCCGTCGTCCGAGTCCGATCACCACACCGCCACCGGCGTGGCAATAACCACAACGGCGCCGGTCGGCCGAAGAAATCCCCGGAGATCACGTTATGGTCGCGAGAAGTTCCCCGACGCACGGTGCCAGCCGGGCACTGCGGACGGACGTCGACCGTTACGCAGTCGGGGAAAGGGAGGAACCACCGATGCCCGCAACGGGAGACGGGCGGGCACCTGGTGCCGCGGACCTGCCGGGCGCCCACGGCGCCCCCGTCGGCCATGCCCGCAAACGCCCGGCCACGACCGGCCCGGTGACGGCTCCCCCGATACCTCACCCCCGCTCGCAGGCGCTCCGGGCCGCGCACGCCGCCCACCCCTCCCACATCGCCGAGGTGGCCCCCGCACCGGGCCCGGAGGGCCCCGCCGACGGCGCCGCGCCGCTGCGGCTGCTGGTCATCGAGGACGACGCCTCGGACGCCCAGCTGATCAAGGCGGCGGCGGCCGACAGCGGCACCTCGATCGAGATCCACTGGGCCCGCGGGCTCGACCAGGCCATCGCCCAGCTGGCCCGGCCCGCGCTCGCGAACCGGCGCGGCCGCTCCCGCGGCCCCGAGTTCGGCTGCGTGCTGCTCGACCTCGCCGCACCGGCCGACCTGCCGCACCCGTCCGACTCCTCCGACGGACTGGAGGGCCTGCACGAACTGCTCCGCCGGGCCCCGCACATCCCCGTCGTGGTGCTCACCGACGCGGCCGGGGCCGAACTCGGCGCGGCCGCCGTCGCCGCCGGCGCCCAGGACTTCCTGATCAAGCACGAGACGGACGGCCCGCTGCTGGCCCGCGCCCTGCGCTACGCCGTCGAGCGCAAGCGCGCCGACGAGTCGCAGCGACGCCTCGTCGAGGCCGAGCTGCGCGGCCAGGAGAACGCCCGCCTCCAGCGCCACCTGCTGCCCACCCCGCTGCTGGACGGCGCCGGCCTCTCCTTCACCCGGCGCTACCGCCCCGGCCGCCGCCGCGCCCTGCTCGGCGGCGACTTCTACGACGCCGTGCGCACCGACGACGGCACCGTCCACGTCGTGATCGGCGACGTCTGCGGGCACGGCCCGGACGAGGCCGCGCTCGGCGTCGCCCTCCGGATAGCGTGGCGCACCCTGGTCTTCGCCGGCCTCACCGGCGAGACCCTGCTCACCACCCTCCAGCACGTGCTGGAGCACGAGCGGCGCAGCGACGAGATCTTCGCGACGCTCTGCATGCTCGTCATCGCACCGGGCGGCTCCGACAGCGCGCTCGACTCGCTCGGCACCGGCGAGACGGCCCGGCTCTACCTCGCCGGGCACCCGGCCCCGCTGCTCCTCGGCCGCGACCACGAGCCGGTCACCCTGCCCGCCGACCTCGCCGGGCCCGCGCTCGGCCTGCTGCCGTGCCACGACGGGCAGGCCGCCTGGCCCGCCCACGAGGTCGAACTCCGGCCCGGCTGGCGGCTGTTGCTCTACACCGACGGCCTGATCGAGGGCCGGGTCGGGGCCGGCTCCCGCCGGCTGGGACAGGACGGGCTCGCCGGGCTGGTCGGCGACCACCAGGCCGCCGGGCTGACCAGGGGGCGGCTGGTCGACAGCGCCATCGCCGAGGTCGAGGAGCTGAACGGCGGCGCACTGACCGACGACGTCGCGGTGCTGCTGCTGGAGCGCAACCCGGTGCAGCTGATCCTCGGCTGACGGACCGACAGATCGACAGGCCGGCAGCTCGACGGACCGGCAGACCGGCGGACCGACGGGGCACCGGACACGCAGCGGCCCGGGCGGGTGAACTCCCCGCCCGGGCCGCTGCGTTGTCGCTTTCCGGCCTACCAGGGGCCGTACGGGCCGGTGTTGCTCCGGCCGCCCCGGCCGCCGCCACCGGTCAGCGCCCGGATCGCGGGGCGGACGTCCACCACGTAGACGATCGAGGCGACCAGACCGGCCAGCGTGCCGATGCCGGTGAAGAAGTTCACCCCGAACAGGAAGTCCCAGCCGAAGGAGATCGCGAGGATCGCGACCCAGAACCCCTTGGTCTTCTTGTCCGCCGCCCGGTACGCGTCCTCCCGGCGGGTGGCCGCGTCGACCAGGGCGAACAACTTGTAGGCCAGGATGGCGATCGTGGCCCACCAGATCGGGTTCAGGTAGGAAAAGGCCAGAATCTGGAGCACTCCGACCATCACGATCTCCTCAGTCTCTCGATTCCGGCGTCACGACCGCCGTCCATCCTGGCACGGCGGCCACCCGCGCGGGTGTCAACGTTCCGTGGCCACCGGATGTGCCCTCCGTGGAGGGCCGTGCTCACTCCGCGTCGGCGGCGACGGACTTGCGAGCCCGGGCGGACTTCTTCGGCGCCGGCTCGGCGGCCCCGTCCGCCACCGGTTCGGCCTCGACGACCGGCTCGTCCTGCACCGGCTGCGCGGCCGGTTCGGCGGCCTCGGCCGGCGCGGCCGGGCGGGCCTTCTCCACCACGACCTTGCCGCGCTCGGCCAGCTCGTCGTACGTCTCCTTGGCCTTCACCGCCAGCTCGACCGCGCGGCCCACCTGCTGCAGGGCGAAGCCCTGGGCGCGCTCCTGCAGGGCCTTGAGGTCGGTGGGCAGGGCGTTGACGGCTTCGCCGACCTTGGCCGGAGCCCCGATCAGCAGTGACTGCGCCTCCTGGAGCCTGGCACCGGCCTTCTCCTGGGTGCCCTTGCGGTCCGCCGCCAGCGCCTCGACCTTGCCCGGCACCTCGCGCAGCTTCTCGTACGCGAGGTCGCCGGCGCCGGCCAGGGCGTACAGCGGGGTCGGGTCGCTGAGGGTCTTCTTGATCTCGTCGGTGATCGGCATGGTTACCGGTCCTCCCGGTGGGTGTTCTGGGTGGCTGAGCCGTCGGTCGTCGCACCGGGGACCGGAGCGGCGTTCTCCTTGAGGAAGGCGTCGTAGACCGCGAGCAGCGCCTGCTTCTGCTGCTCGTTGATCAGCGGATCGGCCAGGATCGAGGCCCGCAGTTCCAGGCCCTCACCCCGCCGCTCCTCCAGGATCCCGGCCTGGACGTACAGCGTCTCCGCCGAGATCCGCAGCGCCTTGGCGATCTGCTGCAGGATCTCCGCGCTCGGTTTGCGCAGCCCGCGCTCGATCTGGCTGAGGTACGGGTTGGACACGCCGGCGGCCTCCGCCAGCTGCCGCAGCGAGTACTGCGCGCTGCGGCGCTGCTCCCGGATGTACTCGCCGAGCGAGCCGACGTTGAGTGAGGCCATGCGGACAGCGTGCAGCACCCTGCTTGCAAATGCAAGCAGGGTGCTAGCGCGAGCAAACGTGTCGGGCCGGCGGGCCGGTCAGGACAGGTGGGCGAGCAGCAGCTCGGTGAGCCGTTCGGGGGTGCGCAGCGGGAGGTAGTGGTCGGCGGCCGGGACGAGGTGGCCCCGGGCGCCCGGGATGTCGGCGGCGAGCCGCTCGGCGATCGCCGCGATCTCGGGGTGGTCCCGGTACCCGTGGACGACCAGGGTGGGGGCGCCGACCTCGCCGAGGCGGGACTCCGCGGACCGCTCGGGCGCGCCGGTCAGGTGGCGCTCGCTGACGATGCGGCGGGCCGCGTTCTCCTCGACCATCGCCGCGATCAGCTCGCCGCCCGGCGCCGTCCGGCCCATGGCGGCCCAGACGGACAGCTCCAGTTCGGCCAGGGCCGCCGCGTCGCCCCGTCGGCGGGCCTCGGCGTAGGCGGTGGTCCCGGGCGACGCTGGCCAGTCGTGGCCGCTGACCGAGGCGCCGACCAGCGCCAGGGCGGTCACCCGGCCCGGATGGGCGAGGGCGAAGTCCAGCGCCGTCTCCCCGCCCATGCTGAGGCCGACCAGCGCGGCGCTCGCCAGGCCGAAGTGGTCCAGGACGGTGCGCAGGTCCTCGACGTCGTCGAACGGCCGCTCCGGCTCGGTCGAGCGGCCCAGCCCGCGGGCGTCGTAGCGGATCACGTCGTGGTGTCGGGCGAGTTCCGGGAGGACGGCGTCCCACAGCCGGGAATCCATGCCGGAGCCGTGCAGCAGCACCACCGGGCTGCCGGAGCCGTCGCGCGCCGCCCACATCCGGCCTCCGCCGGGGGCGGGGACGTGGACCTCGGACCCGGGGCGACCGGTGCGCTGGCTCATGCGGCGATCCTCTCAGAGCTCCGCGCGGCCGGACCGGTCCGGCCGGGCGCCCCCGACCGGGCAGGCAGGCACGCATGCAGAGCCTGACCGGACCGGTCAGGCGGGCTCGGGGAGCCGGATGGGCATCAGGACGGAGAAGGTGCCCTCCCGGCCTGGGGTGCGGATCGCCAGCGGGGCGATGGGGCCGCCGAGTTCGAGCCGGAGCTGCTCGGGGCGCCCGGCGTCCAGTGCGTCGAGGAGGAAGTCCCGGTTGACGGCCACCCGGAACCCCTCGGGGGCGTCATCGTCGGCGACGGCCAGCCGGCCGTCACCGGTCAGGGTGAGGACGGTGACCTCGCACTCGGCGCCGTGCGGGCCGGAGGGCAGGGTCCGCGTGGCCCCGGCCTCGACGGCGGCGCGCAGGTCGGCGGCGGGGAGGGTGATCCGGTGCTCCGGTTCGAACCTGGTGACGGCCCGGTGGTCGGGATAGTCGAGGTCCGGGGCGGCGCCCTCGATGCGGTGCCCGCCCGTCTCGGCGCGGACCAGGCCGCCGCCGAGGGTGAGCGCGACCTCGGCGTCCCCCGGGCCCAGCAGGGCGCGCAGCGCGTCCACCAGTGGGGTGGGGACGATCGTGCCGGCCACGGGCTCCTCCGGCACGTCGCCGGAGGCGGGCACCTCGGCGAAGGCCATCCGGTAGCGGTCGGTGGCGACCAGGCGCAGTACCGGGCCGTCCGGCTCGAACAACACCCCGGCGAGGGAGGGCAGCTCGGGATCGCCGCCGACTGCGAAGCGGACCGCGTCCAGGGCGGCGGCCAGCGCACCGGCCGGGACGGTGAGGCGCGGGGCGGCGGGGCCCGGGGTGGTGGAACTTGGGGCGGTGGAGCGGTGGTCGGCGGGGTCGGTGGTCATCGGCTGCTCCCTCTGGTCGATCATCGCGCGGATCAGGGAGAGCTCGCGGCGGGCGTCGGCAAGGCCGTCCTCCAGCCGGCGCAGGTGCGCGTCGAGCACCCGGCGGGCGTCGCCGCTGCCGGGTGCGGCGCCGAGCACGGCGCGGATGCCGGCCAGCGGCAGGCCGACCCGGCGCAGCCGGGCCAGCAGCCGGGCGTCGGCGAGCTGGCCCGGCCGGTACCAGCGGTAGCCGGTCTGCGGGTCGACCCAGGCGGGCGCGAGCACCTCGGCACCGTCGTAGTAGCGCAGGGTGCCGACGCCGAGGCCGCTGGCGCGGGCCAGCTCGCCGATGCTGTGCAGCTCGCTCTCCATACCGGTGACTCTGCGGGCTCGACCTGGTCGAGGGTCAAGCCCGCTCGGCGCCGGTGCCGGGGACGGCCAGGTGGGTCAGCTTCTGCGGGTTGCGGACGGCGCGGATCGCGGAGATCAGGAGCGTGCCGTCCGTCCCCGCGACGAAGTCGAACACCGAGACGGAGTCGACCGCGCCGTCCACGGTGACCAGCAGGCCGGGCTCGCCGTTGACCAGGACCGGGTGCACGGCGGCGTCCTCGCCCAGCTGGCGGAGCACGCCGAGGGTGAAGCGGGCCACGTTCTCGGCACCGGTGACCGGGCGCAGCGCGGCGCGGATGACGCCGCCGCCGTCGCTCCAGGTGGTGACGTCCGGGGCGAGCAGTTCCAGCATCCGGTTGAGGTCGCCGCCGACGCAGGCCGCCAGGAACCGGTCGGTGGCGCGCCGGCGCAGCTCGGGCGGGGCGTCGTAGCGGGGCCGGCGGGCGCGGACGTGCGCCCGGGCCCGGCTGCCGACCTGCCGGCAGGCGGTCTCGGTGCGGTCCAGGGCCTCGCCGATCTCCTGGTAGGAGAAGCCGAAGGCCTCCTTGAGGACGAACACCGCCCGCTCCAGCGGGGACAGGCTCTCCAGCACCACCAGCAGGGCGAGCGACACGGTCTCGGCCCGCTCGACGCCGTCGGTCGCGTCCGGCTCGGCGACCAGCGGCTCGGGCAGCCACGGGCCGACGTAGGACTCGCGGCGGACGACGGCCGAGTCCAGCCGGTTGAGGGCGAGGTTGGTGACCGTACGGGCCAGGAAGCCGCCGGGGCTGGCGACCTCGCCGGTGACCCGGCTCCAGCGCAGCCAGGTGTCCTGGACGAGGTCCTCGGCGTCGGCGACGCTGCCGAGCATCCGGTAGGCGATGCCGAAGACCATCCGCCGGTGCCGCTCGAAGTCGGCCAGCCGGGTGTCGGCCGGCCGGCCGCCGGACGGCCGGGTGTCGTTGCTGTCGGTCACCCCCGGGACGTTACCGCACGGTAGCGGCGGCCCTCAGTCCCGGAAGGCCTCGTACGCGGGGGCGAGCAGGACGGCGAGGTCCCGGCCGTGGACGGTGATGCCGGAGCGGCCGAGCCGGCGCGGCGAGGGCTCGTCCGGCCGGTCCGGGCCGTCCTCGGGAGGGGCCGGGTTCAGGGTGAAGTCGCCGCGCCAGTAGGCGGCGACGTTGACCACGGGGGCCGGCTGCTCGGTCACGCGTCCTCCTCGGTCACGGAACCCCGGGCTGCGCTGTCCCGAGCTGCGGCGCCCCGGGCCGGGGCGCCCAGGGCTGCGGCGCCCAGGGCCGGAACGTCGAGGGCCGGGGCGTCGTCCTCGGCCACGGCGTCCTCCCGGGCGAGGGCGACCAGTTCGCGCAGCGCGTCGGTCGGCAGGTCGGTGAGCCAGTGCTCCCCCTCCCCCACCACCGTCTCGGCCAACGACCTTTTGGCGGTGAGGAGTTCGTCGATCCGCTCCTCGACGGTGCCGACGCAGACCAGTCGGCGGACCTGGACGTCCCGGCGCTGGCCGATCCGGAAGGCGCGGTCGGTGGCCTGCTCCTCGACCGCCGGGTTCCACCAGCGGTCCACGTGGATCACCTGGTTGGCGGCGGTCAGGTTGAGACCGGTGCCGCCGGCCCGCAGCGAGAGCAGGAACACCTGCGGCCCGTCCGGGGATTGGAAGCGCTCGACCAACTCCTCGCGACGCGCCCGGGGCACACCGCCGTGCAGGTAGAGCACCTCCTCGCCGAGCCGGCGCTCCAGGTACGGGCGGAGCATCGCACCGAACTCGGCGTACTGGGTGAAGACCAGCGTCCGGTCACCCTCGGCCGACGCCTCCTCCAGCAGCTCGGCCAGCCGGGCGACCTTGCCCGAGCGCTCGCCCAACGCCGAGCCGTCGTGCAGCAGTTGGGCCGGATGGTTGCAGACCTGCTTGAGCTTGCCGATCGCCGCCAGCACCGTGCCGCGCCGCTCCACGCCCCGGATCCCCTCGACCCGGCGCAGCAGGTCGGCGACCACGGCCTGGTAGAGGCCGGCCTGCTCGGCGGTGAGGTTGCACCAGACGGTCATCTCCTGCTTCGCGGGCAGCTCGGCCGCCACCGCCGGGTCGGACTTGAGCCGCCGCAGCACGAACGGCGCGGTGCGGCGCCGGAGTTCGGTGGTGCGCTCGGGGCTGCGGTGCAGCTCGACCGGGATCGCGTAGCGCTCCTTGAAGCGCTCGGCCGGGCCGAGCAGACCGGGGTTGGCGAAGTCCAGGACGGCGTGCAGTTCGGAGAGCCGGTTCTCCACCGGGGTGCCGGTGAGCGCGATCCGGTGGCGGGTGACGGGCAGGGCGCGGATCGCCCGGGACTGCGCGGTGCCGGTGTTCTTGATGTGCTGGGCCTCGTCGGCGACCACCCGGCGCCAGCGGATCGCCCGCAGGGCGGCTAGGTCGCGCTGGACCAGCCCGTAGGTGGTGATGACGAGGTCCGCGGACCGTACGGCGTCGGCGAGTTGCCCGGCGCCCAGGCGGCCGGCGCCGTGGTGGACGTACCGCCGCAGGGAGGGGGCGAAGCGCTCGGCCTCGCGCTGCCAGTTGCCGACCAGGGACATCGGGCAGACCAGCAGGGTGGGGCCGGCGCTGCCCCCGGACGGCTCGGCCTGCTCGGCCCGCCCGGCCCGCTCGGCTTGCTCGGCCTGCTCGACGGCCAGCAGGGCGAGGGTCTGGACGGTCTTGCCGAGCCCCATGTCGTCGGCCAGGACGGCGCCGAGGCCCAGCCCGGACATCGTCCGCAGCCAGGCCAGCCCGCGCTCCTGGTACGGGCGCAGCACGGCCCGGAAGTCCGGTGGCAGCACCGGTGCGGGCGCGGCGTCGGCGCGCCCGGCGAGCAGGTCGCCGAGCGGGCCGTCGAGCTGCACGGACACGACCGGCAGCCCGGCGACCGAGGCCTGCGGGTCGAGGGCGAGCCGCAGGACGTCGGCGGTGGCGGGCACGCCGTCGCGCCGGTCGGCGAGGAAGGCGAGCGCGGCGGCGATCTGGGCCGGGTCGGCCTCCAGCCAGGTGCCGCGCACCCGCACCAGCCCCTGCTTGGCGGCGGCCAGTTCGGCCAGCTCCTGCTCGGTGAGCGGGGCGCCGTCCGGGCCGAGCGCGGCCTGCCAGCGGAAGGCGACCACGGTGTCCCGGTCGACCTGGGCGGAGACCGCGAGCGAGCCGGGCGCGGGTGGGGTGGTGGCGCGCAGGGCGAGCCCGAGCCGGGGGCGGCGGCGCCACCAGGCGGGCAGCAGCACACCGAAGCCGCCCTCGGCGAGTTCGGGCGCGCCGGTGCGCAGGAAGTCCAGTGCGCCCGCCCGGTCCAGCGGCAGCGCGGACGGGCGGGAGCGGTGGCGCAGGGCGTCCAGGGCGGGCCAGCGGTGGGCGGCGCGGGCGAGTTCGGCGACCAGGACGTCGGCCGGGTCGTCGGCCTTGCGGGCGAGGGCGGCGTGCGCGGCCCCGCCCTCGTGCAGGTCCGCGGCGCGGACCAGCAGGGACGGCTCGTCCACCGCCTGGAGCAGGAACTCCAGCCGCCAGGCGTCGTCGGAGGGGCTGCCCGCGGGGTCGTCGGGGTCGGGGCCGAGCGGCTCGACCAGGCGGAAGCAGAGCCGCAGCGCGGGGTCGGTGGGCTCGGCGGCGGCGTACCAGGCGGCGACCCGGCGGCGCAGCTCGGCGAAGCCCTCGGCCGGGACGTCGCCGAGAAGGCCGTCGGGGGTGGTGAGGGCGTGCAGCCAGCGCTCGGCGACGGCTTCCCGGGGGGCCGTCCCGCCCTTGCCCGGGAGGAGGGGCGGCGCGGAGGCCAGGGCGGCGCGGGCCTCGGCGTCCACCAGCGCACCCAGCGCGGCACCCAGCAGTGCCTCTCCGGTGCCGGCGCCGTGCGGCCACTCCCCCAGCAGGACGGGCGGGCAACCGGCGGCGAGCGCGGCGGCCTCGCGGCGCCCGGCCGGGGTGGGGTCGGGCCGCCAGCGGGCCTGCGGGCGGCTGTCGGCCAGGACGGGCAGCGGCAGCACCCGGCCCCGGCCGACCGCCCGCCAGGCGAGGTCGTGCACCCCGGTGAGCCAGCGCAGTGAGGGGCCGTGGACGACCTCGACGCGCCCGGCACCGGCCAGGTCGGTGCTGGTGACGGCCCAGTGCGGGTCGAAGACCTCGCCGAGCAGCTGGGCGGCGGCGCCGGCGTCGAAGAGCAGGGCCGGCACCCGCCAGGGGGCGAGCACCGCACCGCCGCGCGGCGGGGTGACGGGCAGGTCGGGCGAGGGCGCGGGGGCCGAGCCGACGGTGGGCAGCAGCAGGGTGGCCCAGCGCTCGGGGGCCTGTCCGGCGAGCCAGCCGAGGCCGGGGCCGATGCCGCCGAGCACGGCGGCCAGTTCGCCGGGCGGGCAGGCGTACGGGTGGGCGCGCGGGAGGGGCCGGTCGGGCGGCGACTCGGCGGTGCCGGGGTGGGCGGCGGCACCGGGGTGGGCGGTGCCGGGGTGGGCGGTGCCGGGGTGGGCGGTGCCGGGGTGGGCGCGGGCGTCCTCGGCCCAGAGCGCCAGCTGCCCGTCCGTCCGCCAGAGCGCGTGCAGGACGAACATCGGGGGCCTTCCGGGCGGGTGGGGACCGTCCTTCGCAGCCTAGTCGGGAGGGCTGACAGAGCCGGTCCGCTGGGCCGTTCGGATGAAGTCCGGGACTCGCCCGAGACTCATGGTTGAAAGTTGAACGAAACTGCCCTACGCTGGAGCCAACAAGTTGAAGCCTAAACAAATGGCTTCGGACCCGAGGAGGAGCCATGGGCCTTTTCAACCGCACCAAGACCGCCGTTCCCGCCACCGCCGCCGCTGTCCAGACCCCGGCCGGCACCGACCTCGCCCACCTCACCGGCGACTGGGCGGTCGACACCACGCACAGCGAGATCGGCTTCTCGGTGCGCCACGCCATGGTGACCAACGTCAAGGGCCGCTTCACCGAGTACGACGGCAAGCTGCACCTGGACGGCACCACGCCGCACAACTCCTCGGCCGACCTGGTGATCAAGGTCGCCAGCATCGACACCAACCAGACCCAGCGCGACGAGCACCTGCGCACCGGCGACTTCTTCGCCGCCGACGCCCACCCGGAGATCCGCTTCCGCAGCACCTCCGCCGAGCCGCTCGGCGACCACGCCTACCGGATGACCGGCGAGCTCACCATCAAGGGCACCACCCGCCCGGTCGTCCTGGACCTGGAGTACACCGGCAGCGCCACCGACGCCTACGGCGCCGAGCGGGTCGGCTTCGAGGGCAAGGCCGTCGTCGACCGCACCGAGTTCGGGCTGACCTACAACGCGGCGCTGGAGACCGGCGGCGTGCTGATCGGCGAGAAGGTCAAGCTCAACTTCGACATCTCCGCCGTCAAGGCCGCCTGACCCGGGCCCCCACCGGCGGGCCCAGCCCGCCCCCGTACGCCGCCCCTGCCCCTCCCCCCGAGGCAGGGGCGGTTCCCTTGTCCCGGTCGGGGCCCGTGCCCCCGTGCCCCTGCCGACTCCCTCGTGCCCGCCGGCCCCCGTGTCCCGGTCGGATCCGGCGCGGGCCGGCTCCCCGCGACAGGCCGAGCCGCGTCACCCGGCCGGGAGCAGCGCCGCGTCGGCGTCCGGCAGCCAGCTGCCCGGCGGGCGGCGCAGCCAGCCCTCGACCGCGCCCAGTCGGGCGGCCGCGTCGGCCAGCGCGCGCAGCCCCGGGTGGTGCTCGTCGGGCCGGTGCACCAGGCTGACCAGGCTCAGCGGCACCGGGTCCACCAGCGGCACGTTCACCGTGCCGGGGATCCTCGGCCCGCCGACCGTGGTCAGCATCGGATCGCCGTGCCGGGCGAGGTAGCGGGCGGTCTCGTCCACGCCGACCGGCGGGACGTACGGGTCCGCCGCCGTCAGGCCGTGTTCGCGCAGCAGCCGGGCGCCGAGGTCGGCCCACTCGGTGGTGGCCGGGTTGCCCGCGCAGATGTCGACGGGGTGCCCGACCAGGTCGGCCGGGCGCAGTGCCGGGCGGTCGGCCAGCGGATGGGTGTCCGCCATCATCACCGAGACCCGTTCCAACCGGACCGGCAGCTGGACGAGTCGGCCGCGCACCGGGGCGGGCAGCCCGGCGAACCGGCCGAACGAGGCGTCCAGCCGGTGGGCCAGCAGTTCGGCGGCGGCCGCGGCCAGGCCGCCGTGGAAGCGGGCCAGCAACTCGCCCTCGGGCCAGACGGCGCGGGCCCGTTCGAGCACCCGGTCCGCGGTGAGGTCCGGGCCGGTGACGTCGCTGTTGAGGTCGAGCAGCAGCGGCCGGGCCGCGGTGCCTCCGCCGGCGTCGGCGAGGATCTCGTCGTGCAGGGCGAGGAGCCGGCGGACCCGGGGCAGCAGTCGCTGTCCGGCCGGGGTGAGGTCGACGCTGCGGGTGGTCCGGGTGAACAGCGCGGTGCCGAGCAGCCCCTCCAGTGCGCGGATGTCCCGGCTGAGCGCCTGCTGGGCGATGTGCAGCCGCTCGGCGGCCCGGCCGAAGTGCAGGGCCTCGGCGGTCGCGACGAAGCCGCGGAGCAGGCGGGGGTGCAGGTCACGGGGCATGGGCGGCAGATTAACAACAGCGTGTTGTCAGTGCGGCGGAACAGGTGTTGGACGGCGCCCGTCCGCTGCCGCGAGGCTGTGGGGCATCCCCCCTTCTTCCTGTTCAGGAGCCCGATTGCCCCCGCGCGCCGTCCCCGCCGGTCCCCGCCCCGCCCGTACCTCCTACCGGCGGCTGTTCGCGGCCCCCGGCGCCGCCGCCTTCACCCTGGCCGGGCTGTTCGGCCGGGTCGCGCTGTCGATGACCGGCGTCTCGCTGGTGGTGCTGCTCTCCGAGCGGCGCGGCTCGTACGGGCTGGCCGGGACGGTCTCCGCGGCCGGACTGGTCACCGGCGCGATCGGGATGCCGCTGATCGGACGGCTCGTGGACCGGTACGGGCAGGCGCGGGTGACGGTGCCGGCCGCGCTGTACAACGCCGTCCCGCTCACCGGGCTGCTGCTCTGCGTCCGGTTCGGCGCGCCGGACTGGACGCTGTACCTCTGCTCCGCGGCCTGCGCCGCCACGCCCAACCTCGGCGGCATGGCCCGCTCCCGGTGGGCGCACCTGTACCGGGACGACCCGGCCGCCCGGCACCTGGCCAACTCCTTCGAACAGGCACTGGACGAACTCTGCTTCATGGCCGGGCCGGTGCTCGCGATGCTGCTCTGCACCACGCTCGCCCCGGAGGCCGGGCTGGTCACCGCCGGCACGCTCGGCACCGCCGGCGCCCTGCTGTTCGCCGCCCAGCGGCGCACCGAACCGCCGCTGCCCCCCGCCACGACCGCGCGGCGGACGCCGGCCGGGCAGCGGCACGGCTCTCCGCTGCGGGTGCCCGGGCTGCGCGTCCTGGTGCTGACCTTCCTGGCGACCGGCATGGTCTTCGGCGCGACCGAGATCACCACCGTGGCGTACGCCGACGCGCTGGGGCACAAGGCGGCGGCCGGCGCGCTGCTGGGCCTGGTCGCGGCGGGATCCTGTGTGGCGGGGCTGCTGTTCGGGTTGCTGACGCCGCGCCGGGCGCCGGGCACGCGCTTCCTGGCGGGGGCGTCGGCGATGGTCGGGGTGCTGCTGCTGCCGCTCGCCGCCGGGCTGGGCGGGGCCGGGCTCGGCGTGCTCGGGGTGGTGCTGTTCGCGGCCGGCACGGCCACCGCGCCGACCATGGTGACCGGGATGACGCTGGTCCAGGAGCTGCTGCCGCAGCGGCAGTTCAACGAGGGGATGGCGATGGCGGTGTCCGGCATCGTGGTCGGCATCTCGGCCGGCGCGGCGCTCGCCGGAACGATCGCCGAGCACGCCGCCCCCGGCACCGGCTACGCGCTGCCCGCCTCGGCCGCCGGGCTCGCGTTGCTGATCGCGCTCGCCGGTCGGCGACACCTGCGGACAGCCCGGCCGTCGACGGCGGCTCCGGAGGACTCGGCCCCGGAGGGCGCGACTCCGGGTCGCGCGGCTGACGCCGCGACGAAAAATCCCGAGCGGGTTGTCAGTGCCTCCGTCTAACTTCGAGTCATGGCGGAAATCACCTACGTCCGAGGCGATGCCACCACGCCCCTCGGCAAGGGCGTGAAGGTGATCGCGCACGTCTGCAACGATCTCGGCGGCTGGGGCAAGGGCTTCGTGCTCGCGCTCTCCAGACGCTGGCCCGAGCCCGAGGCCGCGTTCCGACGCTGGCACCGGGAGCGGGCGAAGAACGACTTCGGCCTCGGCGCCCTGCAGTTGGTGCAGGTCGAGCCGTACGTCTGGGTGGCCAACCTGGTCGGCCAACGCGGCATCCGGACGGGGCGCTCCTCCGGGGTGCCGGTCCGGTACGAGGCGATCGACACCGGGCTGGCCGCCCTGGCCGAGCACGCGCTCGGGCTCGGCGCCTCCGTCCACATGCCGCGGATCGGCTGCGGACTGGCGGGCGGGCGCTGGGCGAAGGTCGAGCCGCTGGTCACGGCCCGGCTGACGGCGCGCGGCGTGCCCGTGACCGTCTACGACGTCGACTGACCACCCCGCTCGGGGCCCTTCCCGACCCTGAGCCCCGTCCCTGAACTCCCGAACTCCGCCCCTGTCTCCGGCGGCCCGGCTACGACTCCGACCGACCCGGCCAGGCGTACACGTACTCGGGCAGCAGGAAGCCGCCCGGGAAGACACCCTCCTGCGCCCGGACCCGCACGGCGCCCTCGCGCTCGTAGAAGGCGATCGCGCGGGTGTTGTCGCGCAGCACCTCCAGGAACAGCTCCGCCCCGGGGTGGCGCTCGGCGACGAAGGCACGGGCCGCAGCCAGCAGCACGCGGCCGATGCCGCCACCGGTCAGACCGGGGCGCACGTGCAGGTTGTCGATCAGCACCCGGCCGTCCGGCTGCGGGACGAGGTAGACGAACCCGGCCGGCTCCCCGTCAGTTTCGGCCACCAGCAGTTCGGGCGTGTTCTCCGGCTCGCCGTAGTCCGCGTCCAGGCGCAGCTCCCACAGTTCGCGCCGCTGGCCGACCATCCCGTCGCCGAGCGCCTCCTCCGGGACGATCCCCAGGTAGGCGGTACGCCAACTGTGGGCGTGCAGCTCGGCGATCGACTCCGAGTCCTGCGTCCCGCCGCGCCGGATGACGACCTCTCCTGCCCTGATCATGTGACCACCCTCCCACACAGATGGAGTTGAACATGTTCAACCGAAGCGTCTACAGTTCTGCCAACCTTTTGAACGTGTTCGAATCACGGGGGGTGGTGGTCGTGGCACCGGGTACGGAGGGGACACCCGGTGCCACGAACACCGACACCGGCTGGAACCTGGTCTCCGGCTAGGCTCGTTCCCGTGGACGACCTGGCAGCGACGAACCGAACGGACGGCGAGAACGGTACGGCCGAGGACTCGGCCGCGCCCGGCACGGAGGGCGGGCCCATGCCCGGCGGCCGGGCGCAGCCGAAGACCGACAAGAGTGAGGCGACCCGGGCGCTGATCCTGGAGACGGCCATGCGGCTGTTCCAGGAGCGGGGCTACGAGAAGACCACCATGCGCGCCATCGCCACCGAGGCGGGCGTGTCGGTGGGCAACGCCTACTACTACTTCTCGGCGAAGGAATTCCTGATCCAGGGGTTCTACGACCGGATGACCTACGACCACGCGGAGGACGCCAGGCGTCGCATGGCCCACACCCGGGACTTCTCCGAGCGGCTGCAGATCGCGCTCACCTCCTGGCTCGACACCGCCGCGCCGTACCACGAGTTCTCCGCGCAGTTCTTCCGCACCGCCGCCGACCCGACCAGTTCGCTGAGCCCGTTCTCCAACGAGTCCCACCCGGCCCGGGCCACGGCGGTCGCACTGTTCCGCGAGGTCCTGCAGGGCTCGGAACTGGCGCCCAAGCTGGACGCCGAACTGGTCGAGCTACTGCCCGACGTGCTGTGGCTGCACCTGATGATCGTGGTGCTCTACTGGGTCTTCGACCGCACCCCGGACACCGAGCGGACCAGGGAGTTCGTCCGGCGCTCCACGCCGCTGGCGGCCCGGGTGATCAACCTGTCGCGCTACCGGGTCTTCCGGCCGATCGTCCGGGACGCCAAGGGCCTGATCCAGGACTTCATCCTGCCGACCATCGGCAAGACGGCCGTCAAGTAGCGGCCGACGGAGGCGAATCGGAGACGACGGAGGCCGGCCCCACGACGGAGGCCGGCCCCACGGCGGGGCCGGCCTCCGTCGCGTCCCGCCGGATTCCCGGGATGTCGCGTCCCGGCGGATCGGGGGTGATCGATGCGGCTCAGAAGTTGTCCGGGTTCCAGGCCTGCAGCGGAGTGCGCAGCAGCAGGTCCGCTGCGGCGGCCGCCCCCGGGCGCAACTCGGTGACCAGCGCAGCAGCGGCCAGTCTCGGGGCCGTCTCCGCGCCGAGGTAGAGCGAGCCCAACTCCGTCGCCCCGAGGGCGAGGTCGGCGTCGTCCGTGGTGCGGGTGCAGCGGCCGGTGCCGTCCGCAGCGGCCTCCAGCGCCCAACGGCCGGACGCGAAGCCGAGCTTGTCGTCGACCTCCAGCACCACCCGGCCGGGGGCGGCGTACGTCCGGGCGGCGAAGGCGGCCTCGACGTCCAGCACACGCAGCCACAGGTAGTCCGAGCTCTCCTCGTGCGGGGTGGCCGCGCGCCGGTCCCGGAGCAGCAGCGGCAGCGGGTCGTCCGGGGAGGCGTTGGCCACCGCGATCCGGGCCACCCAGTCGACGGAGAACAGGAAGCGCCAGAGCTCGACCGTGGTGGGCAGGTCGAGGGCGGTGAACTCCTCGACGGTGAGCGTGCAGTCGGGGTAGTCGCCGTCCCACTTGTCGTCGACCCGGTAGACCACCAGACCGGTGACCGCGCCGTCGGCGTCCCGGTGGACGGCCGCGAACGGCTCCTTGAAGTCGAAGCCGGGCACCCGGAGCTCGCCGGTGCTGCGCTGCCACCACAGCTCGTCGCGGTCGATCGCGCCCGGCTGGGTACGCCGCCAGCGGTCGTGCAGGCCGGGGCCCAGTTCGCGCAGCTCCGCCATGGTGACGAAGTCGATCCGGCCGCCGGGGACGCCCGGCAGGCCCTCGCGCAGGCCGCGGGCGCGGCGCAGGTCGACCCGGAAGCCGGCGCCGCGGGTGGCCGGGCCGAAGCCGAACCGGCCGTAGATGCCGTACTCCGCGGCGATCAGGATGGCGACGGCCGTACCGCGCCCGGCGGCGGCCGCGAGGTCCCGGCGCATCATGGTGCTGAGCAGGCCCCGGCGGCGGTGGGTGGCACTGACCGTGACGTGGCTGATGGCGTCGGCCGTGATGACGGCCCCGCCGGGGACGGTCAACTCGGCGTCGAAGCTGCGGAAGGTGGCGATCTGACGGTCGCCGTCGAAGCCGGCCAGCAGCCGGCCCGGCTGCCACTGCCGACGGCGCACGTCCGCCGCGCTCGCCACGTGCGGGCGCAGGAATCCGAGGGCCAGCGCGCGGTCCCAGGCCGGCACCTCGTCCTCGGAGACGGCCCGAACCCGGAGCCCGTCCACGGTGTCGACGGTCGCGTGATCGATGCTGTTGCCCATGGGGCCACGGTACGGCGGCCCCCCGGCGGCAGCACCCGATTTATTCCGTGTCCGACCCGACGTGCTCCCCCGGCACCACCACCCAGTGGTTGGTCCGCAGGACCCGGTCCGCGAAGCCCAAGTCCCGCTCGCCGAGCAGCCGGAAGCCCAGCGCCCGGCAGATCCCGTTGGACGGGCCGTTGGCCACCCCGGGGTTGGCGTGCACCTCGCCCCAGCGGCCGTCCGCGGCCGCGGCGTCCAGCACCCGGCGGACGGCCCGCTTGGCGAGCCCGCGGCCCTGGTAGGCGGGCAGCACCATCCAGCCGATCTCGGAGACCGTCTCGCCGTCCTCCTCGCCCGACCAGAGGTTGACCGTGCCCGCGGCCTCGCCGTCCCCGGAGCCGTCCGGGACGATCATCTTGACCCAGCAGCGGTCCGCCGCCGCCTCGACCACGTCCTTGCGCAGCCGCTCCTCCACCCTTTCCCGGGGCAACGGCCCGCCCAGCTCGGCCATCATCACCGGGTCGCAGCGCATCCGGATGTAGGCCTCGACATCCTCCGCCCGAACATCGCGCAGCAGCATGACGCCTCCTCAGAACGGTCGAGCGACCACGCTAACCCCGACCACCGACATTGGTGGCGGGGATCGCCTTCCTGCCATCCTCGTGCCCTCATCCACGTGACGGACGGACGATCTCCCGAGGGGGGAGCCATGGACGACGAGTACCTCCGCAGGCTGAAGGAGTACGAGGGCCGGAGCACCACCGTGAAGGCGCTGGGCGCGCTGACGGTCGCCGGCTGGCTCTGGGCGGCCTGGCTGCTCCTCTCCTCGGCCGGCGGGGACTGCGGCTCCCCGGCCTTCTACGCGCCGGGCAGCTTCCACCTGCAGGAGGTCTGCGACTCCGAGGTCATCGGCCGGATCGGCGGGGCGGTCGCGGTCGTCCTGCTGACGCTCCCGCTCTGCGCGGCCTGGATCTGGACCGGCCTCGGGCTGCGCGCCCGCCGGGAGGAACTGGGCGTCCTGCTCGACCGATGACGCGCTCGGTGATCACGGTCGGTGCTCACGGCCGGTGCTCACGGCCGGTGCTCACGGCCGGTGCTCACGGCCGGGCGTAGAAGTCCGGGGTGCCCATGATCCAGAGGCTGGCCTGCTTGATCGGCATGCCCGCCCGCGGGGCCTCGATCATCTGGTCGTCGCCGATGTAGAGCCCCACGTGGTAGATGTCGGCGGCCTGTCCGGTGTCCGTCCAGAAGACCAGGTCCCCGGGACGCAGCTGGCGGTAGCCGATCCGGGTGCTCCGGGCGTACTGGTCGGCCGCGAAGTGGTTGAGCTGCCGGCCGCCCTCGCGCCAGGCCATCATGGTCAGCCCGGAGCAGTCGTAGCCGCCCGGCCCCTCGCCGCCCCAGACGTAGGGCAGGCCGATCTTGGACTTGGCGAAGGCGACCGCCGCGGCCGCGCCCTCGGCGGACCACGGCCGCTCGGCCGGCGGTTCGGCGGACGGCATCGCGGACGGCTCGGCGGAGAGCTCGGCGGACGCCGGTGCGGGCGGAACGGCGGGCGCCGGTGCGGGCGGCTCGACCGGCGGCACGGCGGAGGCCTTGGCGGCGGCTGCCGCGGCGTCGGCGGCCTCCGCCTCCCGGGCGGCCTGCTCGGCGGCGGCTCGGGCGGCGGCCTCGGCCCCGCGGGCGGCGATCGCCTCCAGCGCCTCGCGGCGCCTGCGTTCCAGCTCGACGGTGGTGTTCCGGGCGCCGGCCAGCTCGGTGAGCAGCTGCTCGCGGTGCCGGGTGGCGGCGGCCACCTCGCCCTGCTGGGCGGCCAGCCGTTCCTCGGCCCGGGCCCGGGCCGCGCCGACCTCGGCGGCGGCCTTCTCGGCTGCCCCGGTGGCGGTGCGGGCGGCGGCGGAGGCGCTCCGGGCGACGGCGGCCGTCGAGGTGGCGGCGTCCAGGACCTGCCGGGTGCGCTCGCTGGCCTGGCGGACCGCAGCGGCGCGGTCACCGGCCTCGCGCGCGCCGTGGGAGCCGAGCAGCGCGTTGAGCGCGGACAGTTCGGCGCCCGCGCCCTGACGGTACGTCTCGGCGGCGAGCCGGGCGGCGTCCTCGGCGGCGGCCGACCGTTCGGCCTCGGCGACGGCGGCGCGGCGCGCGGCGGCGCTCTCCTCCGCCCGGGCCCGGGTGAGGGCGAGCCGGGCGCCGTTGTAGGCCTCGACGGCGTGTCCGGCGCTGCGCCCGGCCCGGTCCAGGTCGGTCCGGGCGGCGGTGAGCGCCGTCTCCAGAACGGCGACCGAGGAGGCCTTGCCGTCGGCCTCGGCCCGGGCGCGGTCGATCGCCTCGGTGCTCGGGTACGGCTCCTCGCCCCGGGCCCGGCCGACCGCCGGATCGCCGTCGGCCGCGACGGCCTGGGCGGTGGGGAGCAGCCCGAACAGGGCGGTGAGCGACAACAGGAGGGTCGGCAGGAGCCTGCGCGCCACGCGACGTCCCTTCTCACGGGTCCGGAGGGGGCGGCGGCGGACGGCGCACGGCGCACGGGCGGCGGGCGGCCGGCCGGCAGGAGTCCGACGAATCATCCCCTCATGTGACAGAACAGTCACATGGCGTCATGTTCTCAATTCCGGCGGCCTGCGCATCGGCAAAGCGCTCCGCCGGTCGAGTGACCATCAGATGATCCGATCCGAAGGCGACTCCGACCGGACGCCCGCGGTGCACGAACTACCGGCGGACCCGGCGGGTGTGCGTCCGCAGCCGGGGGTGTCGCTCGGGGCGGCGCTCCAGCCCGGTCGGACCGACGGCGTAGGTCCGGCTGCGCCCGGCCCGGACCGTACGGCGGCGCTGCTGCGCCCGGTGGGTGCGGACCGGACCGGCCGTGGACGTCTGGCCGTCCCCGGTCGGGGGCTTGGCCGTGGCGCCGGCGGCGGCCGCCGAGCGGCGGTCGGCCAGCCTGGCCCGGCGGCGGGCCAGCCCCCGCGCGGCGTGCGCGTCGAGGTGGGCGGTGGCCCGGGCGGCCATCCGCTCGGCGACCCGGTGGGCGGCGGGGTGGTTGGCGGGCACCTTGTCGGGGGCGCCGGCGATCAGGTCGAAGAGCCAGGTGCGGGCCCGGTCGGCGCGCCGGTGCAGCAGGCGCTCGCGCCGCAGCGCGCGCGCCCGGCGGCGGGGGCGCGCGGAGTAGCGCCAGCGGGCCCAGGGGCTGCTCGGCCGGGCCAGCCGGATCGCGCCGATCCAGGACAGACCGGGGACCATGATCCCGAGCAGGCCGGTCCACATCTTCCCCTTGATCAGGGTGATCACCGAAGCCAGCGCGTTCACCGAGATGACCGTGATCAGGCCCCACCTGGTGTCCTCGCCGGGCAGCGCGCCGAACGGCACGTACCCGATCAGCAGCAGGGCGGTGAACAGGATCCCGAAGATCACCGCGTCCACCGACTTGCGGCCCTGCTCGCTCCAGTACACGTCGTCCAGGTGCAGGATCAGCGCGAACTCGTCCAGCACCAGGCCGCAGCCGATGCCGAAGGCCAGCCCGAACCAGTCCATCCATGGCTGCCCGCCGTAGGTCGCGAACACCCCGATGCCGCCGAGCAGCAGGAAGCCCAGGCCGAACACCATGTGGTGGATGTGCAGGCCGCCGGGGGTCACGTTGCCGGGCCACCAGCGCACCTGGGCGCGGATCATCCGGACGCTGAACCGGATGAAGACGAACGACGTGATGAAGCCGACCAGCAGCAGGAACAGCGGTTGCTTGTGCGCGTTGACGATGTGCTCGCGGTAGCTGTCCAACAGTGTGGTCATGCGACTTACCTTCGTTCCTGGTCCTGCGTCCTGCCTGCGGTGACATGGCCCGGGGCCCAACGGGCCTCCAACACGGGTCAACGCACGGTCAGAACCCCCGGGTGCGCTTGGCCGCCCGGCGCGGCACCGCCGGGTAGAGCGACGGGAGCTCGGCACCCACCGGCAGCTTCAGGAACAGCCGGGCTATCTCCCCGCCGAGGTTCACCCCGACCGCCAGCGCCATCGCGATCGCCGCCGCCCGGAAGACCGACACCAGACCGGCGCTGGAGTGGCCCTGCGCGAAGGCGAGCATCCCGAGGTAGAGCGCCGAACCCGGCATCAGCGGGCCGATCGCGGCGGTCACGTACGGCAGCGCCGAGCCGTTGCGGTAGCGCGCCATCAGCTGCCCGAAGAGACCGACCAGGCCGGCCGCCACGCCGGTCGCCGCGATCGGGTTGACGCCCGCGTTGTAGACCAGCGCGCCGTAGCTGGCCCAGCCGATGCCGCTGTTGGCCGTGACCAGGGCGAGCGTGCGGCGGTCGGTCTGCAGCAGCATCGCGAAGGCCAGGGTCAGCACCATCGCGGCGACCATCTGCACCGGCGGGTAGCTGATCCCGACCAGGCTCTCGTCCGGCCGGAGCTTCGCCTCGAAGCCGACGCCCAGGTAGAGGATCACCATGACGCCGATCACGATGCCCGCGACCAGGTAGATCACTTCCAGCAGGCGGGCCGCGGCGGTGATGTAGAAACCGGTCAGGCCGTCCTGCACGGCGGCCACCAGGGCGCGCCCGGGCAGCAGGGCGAACAGGCCACCGGTGATCACGACCGAGCCGCGCAGGCCCCAGTCGTTGAAGGACAGGATGATCCCGGAGGCGGCGGCCGGCATCGCGGCCGCCACGAACTGGTAGAACTCCGGCAGCCGGCGCCGGGCCAGCCCGGAGGCCATCCGGTCGCCCAGGACGGCCGCGATGAAGGCGCTGGCGAAGACCAGCCAGGCCTTGTCGTCGAGCCGGCCGCCGACCAGGAAGGTCGCCGCACCGGCCAGCAGACCGGTGGTCAGGGCGAGCAGCCAGGCCGGGTACGGGTGCCGGTTGCGGCGGATCAGGGCGAGCCGGCGGTAGGCGTCGTTGACCGACGTCTTCTCCGCGGTGATGTCCGCGACCAGCTCGTACACCGCGTTCAGCCGGGTGTAGTCGGAGGTGCGCCGACGCACCACGCGGTCGGCGGTGACCGGCGGCTCGACCAGCGAGGGCTGGTGCGAGATGCCGATCAGGGTGAAGGTCACCTGCGGCTCGCAGCGGTCCAGCCGGTAGGCGTGCGCGATGCCGAGCATCGCCGCCTCGACGTCCTCGGCGGCCTCACCGCTGGCCAGCAGCAGCTCGCCGAGGCGCAGGGTCAGGTCGAGGATGCGGGGGACGTTGCGGGCGGTGCCCGCCGAGGGGTGCAGCTCGCGGGCGGTCCGCTCGAAGGACGGGCGCTCGGACATCGGGGTGCGCAGCAGCGTGCGCATCCGGTCCGGCCAGGGCGCCTCGCCGGGCGCGCCGGCGGTCAGGTCGGGGATCGGGATGCCGGTCGGCGGGGTGTACCCGGCCGCCCGCCACTCCTCGGGCGTGAGGGTGTCCTCGGCGACCGAGCGGCGGCGGGCCGGGCGGGCGGCGCTCCCCGGGGCGGCCTCCCCGGGAGCCGCGGCCCGGTCGGCCGCCTCCCGGGGGCGCACGTCGACGGTGAGTTCCGGGTGCGGCCCGGCGGACGCCGGGGGCCCGGGGAGCGGCGCGGGCTCGACGGGCGGCGCGGGCTCGACGGGCGGGGCGGGCTCGACGGGCGGGGTGGGCTCGGGCGCCAGCAGGCCCTTGGTCTCCGGGACGGGCGGGAGGAGCGGGACGACGGTGGTGTGCTCGACGGGCGGAGCGGGGTGGCCGAGCAGGCCCTCGGTGGGCGGGGCGTCGGCGGGGTGCACCGGCTTCGGGGGTGTCTGCCGTGCTTGGCGGACCGCCCGGCCTCCCCTCGCCCGCTTGCCCGCACCCGGTCGGCCCCGCTTAGGCACTTCCGCTCCTTGCCGCCCCTGGGGGCCACCGGCCACCCACCGCTCGATCTCGGGTTACACCTTGCCTGATCGAACAGCCGGACGCACATGTACGCGACGTCCCGTGGCCCGGGCCACGGGCGCCTACCCGGCGCGGTGGCGGGTGGCGGGTGCCGTGCCGGACCGGCGGGCCCGCAGCAGCTCGATCGCCACCGGGACCACAGAGAGCAGCACGATGCCCACCAGGATCGCCTCGATGTTGTCCCGGACGAACGGGATCTGCCCCAGGAAGTAGCCGAGCACGGTGACCCCGCCGCCCCACAGCACGCCACCGACCAGGTTGAACACGACGAAGCCGCGGTAGTTCATCCTGCTCACCCCGGCGACGATCGGGGTGAAGGTGCGGACGACCGGCACGAAGCGGGCCAGCACGATCGCCTTGGGCCCGTGCCGGTCGAAGAAGGCGGCGGCCTTCTCGACGTTCTCCTGCTTGAAGACCCGCGAGTCGGGGCGGCGGAACAGGCTCGGGCCGACCTTCCGGCCGAAGAGGTAGCCGACCTGGTCCCCGGCCACGGCCGCGGCCACGATCAGCACGCAGACCAGCCAGAGCGGCTGGTGCAGGTAGGTGCCGCCGGCCACCAGTAGACCGGTGGTGAACAGCAGCGAGTCGCCGGGCAGGAAGAACCCGATCAGCAGGCCGGACTCGGCGAAGACGATGGCCAGGATGCCGAGCAGGCCGAAGGTGGAGATCAGGGTGGTCGGATCGAGCCAGGACGGGCCGAGGGCGAGGCTGGTCACGGTGCGGGCACTCCCGGAGGTCGAGTCTTGGCAATGCAACGGTAAAGCATTGACAAAGACTCGGGTGGGGGCCGGATAGTTCCCAACGGAAGCCAGGCCAGGACCGCACGACGGAGCCCGGCGCCGGAACCGCCCGGCGAAGGCCGGAGCCGGGAATGCCCGCGGCCCCGGCGGGGCCCCGGAGGGCCGGCCCGCCGGGGCCGGGTGGTCGTACGGAGTCGAGCGGAGTCGTGCGAAGTCGTGCGACGTCGGTACGACGGGTCAGAGGCCGTAGCGCTCGACGATCTCCTCGTGCCGGGCGACGTCCGCGCCGGCCGCCTCGGCCAGGGTCGGCCAGGCGAGCGGGTGCGGCCAGTCGCCGGTCAGCCGGTGCAGCAGGGCGTCGGCCTCGGCGGCCGAGGCGGTCGGCGGCACACCGACGGCCGCGTAGATCCCGGGCAGCGTCGCGTCCTCGTCCCCGTCCGCCGGGTCGGTGATCCGGTAGTGGTCCCCGCTGTACGCCCACAGCGCGTAGCCGGACTCCTGCAGCCGCTCGCGCAGGGCGCCCCACGGTTCGTCGCCGGGCCAGCCGCCGTCGATCCAGTAGGTGGTGTACCCCGCCGGGTCGAGCATGGTGAGCAGTTCGAACACCGGGCGCCAGCGCCGCTGCTCCTCCTCCGGGGCGTCCTCGGCCGGCGGGCGCTCCAGCAGGGCCGGGGCGAAGACCACCACGTCGCCGTGGTTGAGCGTCAGGTCGTCGCCGAGCACCGGCAGGATGCGGGCGGTGGCCGGTCCGGTCCGCACCGCGGGCAGGTCGACCGTCGCACCGTTGGTCCGGGCCGCCCGGACGGTGACCAGCTGCCACTCCTCGTCCACCGGGCCCTCGGGCTCGTCGAACTCGATGTCGAGCAACGCCCCGGCGGAGCGCACCACGGCCCAGTCCCGGTTGGCACTGGCCGCGGTGATCAGGTGCCAGAGGTCGGGCTCCCGGACCACCCGGTGGTCCTCGTCGTCCGGGGCGCCCTCGGCGGGCAGCGCCCGCTCCAGCAGTTCCTGGTAGAGCCGCTGCGCACCGGCGTGGTCCCCCAGCTCGGTGGCGGCCCGGGCGGCGAGGCGCCGGGTGTTGAGCACCTCGTCGTCCAGCGCCAGGATCGCCTCGCACCGCTCCAGCACTTCCGTCCACCGGCTCTCGGCGGCGGCCCAGCGGGCGCGTATCCAGTGCCCGTCGGCCGGTGCCGTGGCGGCCAGCCGGTCGGCGAGGCGGCGCACGCCCTCGGCGTCCCGGGCGGCGATCAGCAGCTCGCCGAGCGTGCCGGTCAGCTCCCGGTCCTCCGGGTCCGTCTCCAGCCGCTGCCACAGCAGGTCGGCCGCGGCCCGGGCGTGGCCGAGGCCGCCCAGCACGGTGGCCAGGAGCACCGTCAGCCCGGTGGCGCCGGCCTGCTCACCCCGGTACCGGTCCAGGGCGACGGAGAGCAGGTCGGCGCCGGTCTCGAACGGCACCTCGGCCTCGGCCAGGTACGCCGTCAGCTCGCCCGGCGGCACGGGCAGCCCGGGCTCCGGCAGCGCCTCGGCGGCCGCGCGCAGGGCGGCGACCTCCGCGGACACGCCGTCGGTGCGACGCAACCGGGTGAGCTTACGCTCTCCGGTCGTGGCCAGCGTCAGCGCCACCGTGCGGGCGCCGCGCGCGACGGCGAGCCGACCCGCCGCCAGCAGCAGGTCCACGCAGGGGCGGTGCGCACCGGCGTCGTCCAGGTACCCGACCCAGCCGGCCAGCACGGCGCCCAGCTCTGCGTCGTTCTCCCACGCGCCGGCCGCGACCAGCAGCTCGACCGTCTGCGTCCAGGTGGGCCGCAGGTCGGCGTGCTGCTCGGCCTCGGCTCGCTCGGGGAGCAGGGCGAGCGCCTCGTCCGTGCGACCGAGTGCGGCGAGCGCGCGGGCCCGCAGCAGGGCACCCCAGCGCTGGTCGCGCTCGTCCAGCTGCTGCCCCGGCTTCTGCTCGGCCCGCTCGGCGGTGTCCAGCAGCTCCAGCACCTCCTCGTACCGGCCGAGCAGGTGCAGGGTGCCGGCCCGGGCCTGGTGGAAGCGGAGCGAGACCCGCTGGCCGGCCGCGCGCATGCGGTTGGCGGCGCCGTCCAGGTGGTCGAGCGCCTCGGCGGCCCGGCCGTCGTCCTCCAGGGCGTCGGAGTACTCGCGGGAGAGGCAGTCGTAGCAGGCCCGGCCGGGCTCGATCCGCTCCAGCGTCTCGCCGACCACCTCCAGCCGCTCGGTCACGTACCCGGGCCCGTCGACCCGGGCGTGGCAGATCGCGAAGTCCTGCACCACGCAGACGGACTGCGGGCAGCCGGCCGTCTCGTCCCGGTGGGCGAACTCCAGCAGGTCGATCACCTCGGGCATGACCGCCTCGCCCTGCTGGCGCTTGTTCAGCAGGTTCTGCATCCGCCAGTGCCGCAGGTAGACCTCGACCCAGGGCAGGTCGAGCGACCGTGCGGCGGCGACCGCCTCCGGGTACAGCGCGTCCAGCTGGTCGTTGCGGCCCTCGGTGGCGTGCTCGGGCAGCTCGACGATGGCGTCGGCCAGCCGGTGGTGGCCGGCCTCGACCAGCTGCCGGTGGGCGTCCCGCACCCAGGACCAGATGTCGGTGGTCATGCTCGTTCCCCCTGCGTCGTGCTGATGAGTTGTCTACCGCGGACCACTGACAATCCGTCCGTCACGCTTCGTCCGACAGCGCGCCGGGGCTGTCCGGGACGTCCGGCAGCCCGGCCGGGACGGCGGCGGTGAGTGCGGAGACCGCCGTGCCGATACCGGTCAGCGCGGCGGTGAGGTCACCCTCGGCGGGGCCGGAGGAGGCCGCGGCCATGATCACCTTGAGCGAGCGGAGCAGCCCGGCCGCGGTGGCGCTGCCGGTGTGCCCGCTGCGGTAGGCGGCGAGCAGGTCCTCGACCGCCGGGCAGGCCAGGTTGAGGTAGAGCCGGGCCTTGACCTCGCCGTCGGTGCGGGCGGTGAAGGCGCGGGCCAGCCGCAGCGCGGCGGACGGGATCCGGGCGTCGGCCTGGTCGTCCTCGATCCGGGCCTTCAGCTCGGCCTCGCGGTCCGGGACGAGCACCAGCGGCAGGCCGGGCGGGTCGAAGCGGGCCGGGACGAGCTGCTCGCCCGGGTCGGCGAGGGCGGCGGCCAGCCAGGCCTCCTCGCCCTCCGGCAGCGGCCGCTCCGGGTCGCGGAACAGCTCGCGGTTGCCCTGCTCGCTGCCCAGCTCGACCAGTCGGCAGCCGCGCAGCCCGGCGTAGCGGCGCAGGAAGGGCAGCACGGCGTAGCGGTCGCCGCGGGCGATCGGCACCCGCATCGCCCGGTAGAGCATCTCCTCGAAGCCGCCGCCGGTGCCGAGCGCGACGTGCACCGCTCCGCCTCCCGCCGCGCGCAGCGCGCCCGCGGTGAGGTCGCCCTGCGAGGTGGGCACCGGGACGTCGTCGGCGAGCAGGGTGAACAGCCGGTCGTCGCAGAGCGCGGCGCCGAGCAGGTCCTGGCCGTGCCGGGTGAGGATGCGGCGCCAGGCGGCGGGCCGCAGCCGGGCCGTCTCGTAGAGGCCGTCCACGATGGCGTCGGTCAGGGCCTTCTGGAGCGCGCGGTAGTGCTCGTCGCGCTGGAGGTCCTCGCGGCTGGCGGTGGGGGTGAGCCGGCCGGACTCGACCACGCCGCCGATGAAGCCGGCCCAGCCGGGCAGCAGGTCGCGGGCGTCCTCGGCGAGCAGCATGCCGCGCAGGTACACCGCGAGGTCGCGGTTGTCGCTGCTGCCGTAGGTGCCGCCGTCCTGGACCCACAGCAGGCCGATCGCGTCGGTGGCGCCGTCGACCGGCTGCACCGGGAAGGCGGTGAGCGGCTCGAAGCGGCGGCCGAAGGCGGTGGCGAAGCGCATCCGGGCGGCGTGCTGGTCGCCCCCCACCGCCTGGCGCCAGGGCACCTCGACGGAGTTGACGGGGTGTTCGTCGTCACCGACGTGGACCGGGATCGGGAGCAGCACGCAGTACCGGGCGAGGACCTCGCGCAGGGTGTCCTCGTCGGCGAGGTGGGAGTGCTCGGCCTTGAGCGCCAGCTCGACCACCGTGCCGGGGCGGGGCCGGGCGGGCACCGGCTCGACCCGGTACTGCTCGCCGCCGCGGCTGCGGTAGCGGTGGCCGAGCTGCGGCTCTCGGTGCGAGGTGGTGGTGACGGTCACCTCGTCGGCGATCGAGAACGCGGACAGGAAGCCCAGCCCGAAGGCGCCGATCAGCTCCTGGTTGCCGGTCAGTTCGCGCAGCATGCGCGTGTAGCCGGTGCCGACGGTGGCGAGGTAGGAGTGGATCTCGGGCTCGGTCAGGCCGGCCCCGGTGTCCTCGATGGCGACGGTGCGCCGGGCGGCGTCCGCGCGCACCCGGATCAGCGGGCGGTGCTCGCCCTCCGGGTCCTCCAGGAGCCGTCGGGTGTGCGAGTCGTGCGCGTTCTGGACGAGTTCGCGCAGGGCGACCAGCGGGGTGGAGTAGAGGTGGGTGGCGAGGACGTTCACCAGGCCGCCGAGATCGACCTCGGTCGTCCGCAGTTCCTCGACGGGGGTGGGCTCGGACTGGGCACCTTCAGACATGGGTCCTCAGTGTGCCAGTGCGACAATCTGCCCACCATTTCTTTCTTCTCGACGGAATGACGGATTGCGGTCAACTCGCAATTGACCGGGCCTCCACCATCGGAGGAATTGCCACCCGTTCGGTGGAGTTCGCGCGATCACTGGTGAATGCTGACCGGGCGACGTCAGGCAACGGCGCTCCGGAGCGGCCACTCCGGAACGCGCCACAATTCGCACGTCCAGTCAGGGAGATCAGCGTGTCCCGTATTCGCGCAGCCGCCGCCGTCGCCGCCCTCGGCGCGTTCCTCCTCGTCGGCTTCGGTGCCGCCACCGCGCACGCCGACAACGGCGCCGGCGCGATCGACCACTCCAACGGCAGCGTGGTGAGCAACGTCGGCTCCGGCAACGTCATCGGCACCGTGAACGGCAACGTGGTCGACACCCAGCAGACGGCCACCGGTTCGGGCGCCGCCAACCAGAACAACGGTCTCGCCGTGGCCGGCAACGGCGGGAACGTCGGCGCGCTTCAGGGCAACGGCAACGTCGACGCCCGGGTGTACTACCCGCACGTCCTGTACTAACCAGGGCCCGCAGCTCCGGCACCAGGGCCTGCCCGCCGGGCCGGGTGCCCGTCCCGTCACGGCGGGGCGGGCACCCGGCCCGTTCCGCGTCTCAGGACAGCCCCAGCACCGCCCGGCCGAGGCGCAGCAGGCAGTCCTCAAGGTCCGGCCGGGCGCTGTGCGGGCGGTTCCGCACCCCGTCGTTGACCAGCGCGAACAGGGCGTGCACCCGGATCCGGGCGGTGGCCGCGTCGCACTCCGGGCGCACCTGCCGCAGCAGACCGACCCAGGTGCGCAGGAAGTCCCGCCGGAAGTCCACTGCGGCCCGCCGGTCCGGCGGCGCCAGCCGGTCCGTCTCGCTGAGCATCGCTCCCAGGTAGTCGCCGTTGCGCAGCGCGAAGCCGACGTACGCGCCCAGCCCGGCCGCCAGCGCCGCACCGGGCCCGGCCGCGGCGGTGATCGCGCCGTCCACCTCGTGCCAGAGCCGCTCGCGGCTGCGCACCAGCGAGGCGGCGAGCAGGTGGGCCTTGCTGTCGAAGTGCCGGTACACGCTGGGGCCGGAGATGCCCACGGCGGCGCCGAGTTGGTCGGTGCTGACGTTGTCGAAGCCGCGCTGGTGGAACAGCCGGACGGCGGCCGCGAGCAGTTCCTCCCGGCGCGCCTGCGGCCTCGGCCCCGGCACCGGTCCGGCTGCGGGCACGGACTCGGGCTCGGCCCGGGACTCGGGCCGGGGCACGGGCACGGTGGCCGTGCCGGCCGGCGTGACCGCGAGGACGGCCGCGACCAGCTCGCGCAGCAGCGCCTCGGCGCGACGGGGCTGCGGCGCCGCCGACTGGTAGGAGAGCCCGGCGCAGGCCGAGAGCGCCGCCCAGCAGAGCAACTCGGCATCGGCTGCCGGGAGTTCGGGGCGCTCCGCGCGCAGTACGGCGGTCATCAGCGCGACGTCGGCGCGCAGCTCGCGGCGCAGCGCGGCGCGCCGGGCCGGCGGCAGCAGCCGGGCGTCGCGCTGCACCAGGGTGCCGAGCGGGCGGTGGCCGACCGCGACGGCGGCCAGCACGGCTCCGACCTCCTTCGCGGTGCCGGCCGCACGCAGTCCGCCGGCGAGCTCGTCGAGCCCCAACCGGACGGCCCGGTCGAGCAGTTCGGGCTTGCCGCGGAAGTGCCGGTAGAGCGCGGGCGCGGTGATGCCGACCCCGGCGGCGACCTCGGTCATCGACACCTGGTGGTAGCCGCTGCGGTGGAATCGGTCGGCGGCCACGGCGAGGATCTGGGCACGCCGCCCGGGCGGCCGTCGGACCACCATGGCGCACCTCCCTCCCGTCCGGCCGGGTACCCGCCGCCCGGTACCGGCCGAGCGCCGATCCGGGCCTCGATCCGCGCGTCGAGCGGCCGCCGAACGGGCATCGGAACCGGTGTGTCACCGCCCTCGAACCGGCGTCGAACCGGCGTCGAAGCGGCATCGAAGCGGCGTCGAACGAAGGCTAGCAAGGATTCACTCGGCACCGCCGCCGACCGTGTCCCCCATGCCCGTCGACTCTGGACAGCCGAAGCTACCCGGGATTAACTTGTGGGGCCATCACCTGGCACGTTCCGCCCCGCCGGCAGCTCCGGCCGGCACCGTCGAAGGGAGCGCCGCCGTGCGCCGCACCGTGTTCAACGAGGACCACGAGGCCTTCCGGGAGACCATCCGGGACTTCATCGCCAACGAGGTCGTCCCGGTCTACGAGGGCTGGGAGGCCGAGGGCCACCCGCCGCGCGACTTCTACCGGCAGCTCGGCGCGCTCGGCGTGTACGGCATCGAGGTCCCGGAGGAGTACGGCGGCGCGGGCGAGAACGGCTTCAAGTACCAGGCGGTGATCGCCGAGGAGACCGCCCGGGCGGGTGTCAGCTTCGGCTCCTCCGGCGTGCACACCGGGCTGGTGCTGCCGTACCTGCTGGAGTACGCGAACGACGAGCAGAAGCGGCGCTGGCTGCCCGGCTTCGTCTCCGGCGACATCATGACCGCGATCGCGATGACCGAGCCGGGCGCCGGCTCCGACCTCGCGGGCATCACCACCACGGCGCGGCTCTCCGAGGACGGCACCCACTACGTCCTGAACGGCGCCAAGACCTTCATCACCGGCGGCGTGCTGGCCGACCTGGTCCTGGTGGTCTGCCGCACCGCCCCGTACGACCCGGCCGACCGCCGGGCCGGCCTGTCCATCCTGTGCGTGGACACCACCTCCCCGGGCTACACCGTCGGCCGCAAGCTGCAGAAGATCGGCCTGCGCACCTCGGACACCGCCGAGCTGGCGTTCAGCGACGTCAAGGTGCCGGTGGAGAACCTGCTCGGCGAGGAGGGCAGGGCCTTCGCCTACCTGACCCACAACCTGGTGCAGGAACGCCTGGCGATCGCCGTCGGCGCGTACGCGGCGGCCGCGGCGGCGGTCCGGTTCGCGGTGCAGTACGTCAAGGACCGCAAGGTGTTCGGCAAGGCCGTGGCCGAGTTCCAGAACACCAAGTTCACCCTGGCCGACTGCGAGGCCCAGGTGGTCGCGCAGCAGTCGATGGTGGACCGCGCGCTGGAGCTGTACCAGCGCGGCGAGCTGACCGTGGCCGACGCGGCCGCGGCGAAGCTCTTCTGCACCGAGTCGGCCTCCACCGTGATCGACAAGTGCCTCCAGCTGCACGGCGGTTACGGCTACATCCTGGAGTACCCGATCGCCCGGCTCTACACCGACAACCGGGTGTTCCGGATCTACGGCGGCACCAGCGAGGTCATGCGCAGCATCATCGCCAAGTCGATGGGGCTGTAGGCCCGTCCGGGCAGGACGGCGCGGCGGGCCGTACCCCCATGGCGGCCCGCCGCGCCCTTGCCGGCCCGGTCAGTTCGGCGAGGCCTGCTCGGCTCGCCAGGCATCCCAGCCCGCGGCGGACGCCGCCTTCGCCCCGTGGTACGCCCGGTGGGCGATCGCGGTCGGCGGCGCGTCCATGTTCCGCATCCAGTTGCGGCCGGCCGTGGCCAGCGCCGCACACACCATCACGGTCCCGGCCGCGCCGAGCGCCGCACCGATGCCGGTGAGCACCACGCCACCGGCCAGCAGCGAGCGGTTGACCTGGAACCCGCTGAAGAAATTCTCGTTGGTCGCCATGCCTCCACGATGAGCGCAGTGGGCGCGGGCTGCACGTCGAGCGCCTCCGGGTGCGCGACCCGGGTGCGTCCGCGACCCTGGCAGCAAGGGTCAGGAGGACGCGCGATGTCCGATCTCGAACAGCTCGCCGTGGAGCACGCCGCCCTCGCGGCCGAGAGCCCGCACGGGCGCAGCGCCCACCTGGTGCTGCACGACGGCGTCCTGCGGCAGACCGTGATCGCGCTGACCGCCGGGACCGCGCTGGACGAGCACAACCCGCCCACCGCCGGGAGCGTCCAGGTGCTGCGCGGCCGGGTCTCGCTGACCATCGCCGGCCGACGGCTGGAGCTGTCGGCCGGGCGCCTGGAGCCCGTACCGCAGGAGCGGCACGGGCTGCTGGCGCACGTCGACTCGGTGGTGCTGCTCACCGCCGTCACGACCTGACCCCCCGGCGGGCGGCTCAGCCGGGGTTGAGCACGCTGCCGCTGACCAGCCGCAGCCCGCGCAGGAAGTCCTGCCCGCTGGGCGCGAGGTCGGGCGCGGCCAGCCACTGGGCGGCGTAGCCGGCCAGCAGGGTCTGGTAGAAGGCGCCGCGGACCTCCTCCTCCTCGGAGTCCACCACCTCGGGCAGCCCCTGGAACAGGGCGGAGAGCCCCAGTCGGCCTTCCTTCTGCGCCCCCGCGAAGGCCTGCGCCAGTTCGGGGGCGTGCGCGGCCTGCGCGAGGGCCTCGAACTGGGCCGCCCAGAGTCCGCGGTGCTCGACGAAGACGTCGCGGAGGCCTTCCCAGACGGCGGCGAAGCGCTCCTCCGGGTCCTCCGACACCTGGTTGGCGGCCACCACCACCTCGCCCAGGGACGCCCCCATCTCGCCGATCGCCTCGATCATCGCCGCGTTGAGCAGCGCGTCCTTGGAGCCGAAGTGGTAGCCGATCGCGGCCAGGCTGACACCGGAGGCGGTGGCGATGTCGCGGGCGGTGGTGCGCCCGTAGCCCTTCTCGTACAGGCAGCGCTTGGCGCCGGCCATCAGGTCTTCGCGGTTTCCCATGCCCCAGATCCTACGGAAGGACTGGACAGATGTCTTGCACGATCGTCTTGCACGAGCGATTTACACATCTGTACTAGACAAGCGTCTGACACGCCCGTACTGTCTTCCTCATGACCGCAACCACCGGCCGCGCAGGCCGTCGCGAATGGATCGGCCTGGCCGTCCTCCTGCTCCCGACCCTCGTCCTCTCCATGGACATGGGCGTGCTCTTCTTCGCCGTCCCGTTCATCTCCACCACGCTGGCACCCAGCGGCACCCAGCAGCTGTGGATCATGGACATGTACTCGTTCCTGCTGGCCGGACTGCTCATCACGATGGGCTCGCTGGGCGACCGGATCGGCCGCCGCCGGCTGCTGGTGATCGGCGCCACCGGCTTCATCGGCGCCTCGCTGCTGGCCGCCTGGTCGCACGACGCCAACCAGCTGATCGCGGCCCGCGCCCTGCTCGGCGCCGCCGGGGCCACCGTGATGCCCTCGACCCTCGCGCTGATCCGCAACATGTTCCACGACCCCAAGCAGCGGCAGGTCGCCCTCGGCGCCTGGGGCGGCGTCCTCACCGCCGGGGCCACCCTCGGCCCGGTCGTCGGCGGCCTGCTGCTCGAACACTTCTGGTGGGGCTCGGCCTTCCTGCCCGCCGTCCCGGTGATGGCCCTGGTGCTGCTGTCCGCGCCCGTCCTGCTCCCCGAGTACCGCTCCACCGCCCGCACCGGCCGCTTCGACCTGCTCGGCGCCGCACTCTCGCTGGGCGCGATCCTGCCCCTCGTCTACGGGGTCAAGACCATCGCCGTCGACGGCTGGAGCCCGCTGCCCGCGCTGGCCGTCGCGGCCGGCCTGCTGCTCGCCGCCGCCTTCGTGTGGCGCCAGCGCACCGCCGCGAACCCGCTGCTCGACCTGAGCCTGTTCAAGATCCGCACCTTCAGCGGCGCCATCAGCGTCAACACGATCGCGATGTTCGCGATGATGGGCTTCTCCCTCTTCACCTCGCAGTACCTGCAGCTGGTCAAGGGCATGAGCCCGCTGACCGCCTCGCTGTGGTCCCTGGTGCCGAGCGTCGGCGTCGGCGCGGCCGTCGGGATCAGCTCCGCGCTGGCCGGCAAGGTCCGCCCGGCGGCCCTGATGGGCGGCGGGTTCCTGATCGGCGCGGCGGGCTTCGCGATGATGACGCAGGTCGGCGCGCACTCCCCGCTGGCGCTCATCCTCACCGCGGCCGGCGTGCTGGCCGCCGGGACCGTCGGCACCATGACGATGACCGCCGAGATGGTCGTCTCCGCCGCCCCCGTCGAGCAGGCCGGCGCCGCCTCCGCCACCTCGGAGACCGCGGTCGAGCTCGGCAGCTCGCTCGGCATCGCCCTGCTCGGCGCGGCCGGTGCCGCGGTCTACCGCCACCAGCTCGACGGTGCCGCCCTCCCGGCGGGCGTCCAGGGCGAGGCCGCCCACGCGGCCCAGGACACCCTCGGCGGCGCGGTCGCCGTCGCCGCCCAGCTGCCCGGCCGGCTCGGCGCCGACCTGCTGGAGACCGCCCGCACCGCCTTCACCGACGGCCTGCACGTCGCCGCGGGGGTCGGTGTGGTCCTCGCCCTCGGTGCCGCACTGCTGGCCTACCGCCTGATGCGCCACCTCCCGGCCGCCGCTCCCGCCCCGGCCCCCGAGGCCGAACCCGCCACCGTCTGACCCCGTCCCGGCCCGATCCACGCGAGTCATCGAGAGCCCCCGCCCATCCCGGGCGGGGGCTCTCCGCCGTTCGGGGCACTCCGGGCCCCGAGGCGCCGCGGCAGACCCCTGCGACGGTCGCGGGGCACGGCGGCCACCCGGCACTCGCCCGCGACGCCGTGCCCCGGTCCGGCCGGCCTTCTTCCGTCGACTCGCACCCGTCGCGGGCCCGGCGTGCCAGGGTGGGCACATGAGTGCTGATCGGGCGCGGGTGCGCGGGAGTTACGACACGGTGGCCGAGGAGTACGCGGGGCGGATCGGGGGTGAGCTGGCGCACAAGGCGGTGGACCGCGCGCTGCTGGGGGTGGTCCTGGAGGAGGCGGCCGGCGGGGTGGTGGCCGACCTGGGGTGCGGGCCCGGGCACGTGGCGGGGTGGCTGGCCGGGCACGGGGCCGAGGTGGTCGGGGTCGACCTCTCGCCGCGGATGGTCGAACTGGCCCGGCGCGAGCAGCCGGAGGCCACGTTCCGCACCGGCGACCTGCTGGCGCTGCCCGCCGCCGACGGGGAGTTCGCCGCCGCCGTCGCGCTGTACTCGGTGATCCACCTGGAGCCGGACGAGCTGGCGCCCGCGTTCGCCGAGGTACGGCGGGTGCTGCGGCCCGGCGGGGTACTGCTGGTCTCCTTCCACCTCGGCACCGAGGTGCGGCGGATGGAGGAGTGGTGGGGCCACCAGGTGGACGTGGACTTCCACTTCCTGGAGACCGGGGCCGTCGCCGACCACCTCGCCCGCGCCGGATTCGGCGTCGAGGTGCGGATGGAACGCGAGGGCCTGCCCGAGGAGGCCCCGACCCGCCGCGGCTACCTGCTGGCGCGACGGACGGAGTGACCGTCCACCCGGGGGTGGACGGAGCCGCGTCCACCCCCGGGTGCGTGCCCCGGCGGCCCCGGGGAAGGACCGTGAAGGGGTCCCTCCGACCGACGGGAGCCGCCCCGTGTCCCTGCCCGCCCTCCTCTCCCTCCTCGGCGTCCTGTGCTGGGTCGCCTACGAGTTGCTGCTGCGCCGACGCGAGGACGCCGCCGCCGGCACCTGGCGAGCGGACCGCCGCGACCGCGGCTCGACCCGGCTGCTGCTCGGCTGCTACCTGGCGTCGGCCCTGGTCGTGGTGGTGTTCGACCGCGGCTCGATCGGCCGACTGCCGCTCTGGGCAAGCTGGTTCGGTGTCCCACTGGTCGCCGCCGGGCTGGCCCTGCGGGCCTGGGGCATGCGCACCCTGGGCGCGTACTACACCCGCACGCTGCGCACCGTGGACACCCAGCACGTCGTGCGCACCGGCCCGTACCGGCTGATCCGCCACCCCGGCTACGCCGGCAGCCTGCTGGTCTGGATCGGCTACGCCCTCGGCACCGGCAGCTGGGCGGCCGCCCTGGTGGTCGCCGGGCTGCTGTTCGCCGCGTACGGCTGGCGGATCACCGCGGAGGAGCGGCTGCTGCTGGCGGCGCTCGGGAGCGAGTACGCCGAGTACCGCCGGGCGACCAGGCGACTCGTGCCGTTCGTCCACTGATCGCACCGGGGCGGGCCTCGGAGGCCGACTCCGACCGGCCCCGGGCCGCCGACCGTCCTCGATCTCGCGGCCCGCTTGAGCGGCACCTGGTTTTTGGCCAGCGTTTCCCGGCCGGTGTATCCGTTCGCCGTGAGGGCCAGGCATACTGGCCAACACGGGCGCGCGCGCCCGCCATGACTCTCGACAAGAAGGGACCGGTGGCCAGGGATGCTGCGGAACGGTCTTGAGCCCTGGCACATCTTCGTGGTGCTGGCGGTCGTAATCCTGCTGTTCGGATCGAAGAAGCTGCCGGAGATGGCTCGTGGCCTGGGCAAGTCCATGCGCATCCTGAAGGCCGAGACCAAGGCCATGCGCGAGGACGAGACCCCGGCGGACGCCGGCACCGCCCAGAGCACCGCCGCTCCCCAGCAGAGCGCGGACCGTCCGGCCGTCACGCCGACCAACGTGACCAAGGCCACCGAGAACAAGCGGCCCGAGACGACCGCCTGAGTCTCCCCTTCCTTCGGAACGCCCCCGGTGAGCCCACCGGGGGCGTTCCGCTGTCCGGGGGCTCCTCCGTCGTCCGGGCCCTCGCGTTCCGACGGCTCCCGCACTCCGACGGATCCCGCACTCCGACGGATCCGCGCCCCGTCGGCCGCCGGGCCGGTTCGTCCGGTCGGCGTAGGCGGGCGGGCGCCCGGGGCTCCGTCGGCACAGGCTGGGCGGGATGTCCGACAACTCGCCACCGTCCGCCGACGTACGGGCCTGGTGCTGGCTGCTGCTGGCATTCACGCTGCTGATGGTCGGGTACTTCACGCTGCCGCTCGGGTGGTTGGGCGATCGCCACCCGGTCGTCAGCTGGACGGCCTTCACCTGCGCGCTGGCCGGACTGACCTGGCTGATGCTGGCCAAGATCGTCGGGGTGATGCAGGGGACGGCGAAGCGGCCGGTGGTCTGGCTGGTGTTCCTGATCGGACTGACGGCGACCATCTTCTCCGCCACGTACTACGCGATGGGCGCCCACAAGTCGGAGTTCGCCGGGCTGGAGACGCGCCTGGACGCGCTGTACTTCACCGTCGTGACGATGTCGACGGTCGGGTACGGGGACATCACCCCGGCGGGGCAGTCGGCACGGCTCGTGGTGATCCTGCAGATCCTGTACAACTTCGTGATCCTGGCGGCGGCCGCCGGGACGGCGTCCCGGGCGGTCCGCAGCAACGTGGAGCGACGGATCAAGCGCCAGGACTGAACCGGCGCGGGCGCACAGGATTCTCCACAGGCTGTGGACGACGCAGCCCGCCGACCCACCGACCGACCGGCCGGAGGCCCGACGCGATCGGACCGGGAGTCAGCAGGCCGCCGCTGCCGCCGTCCGGGCGCCACCGCCGGGCCCGGGAACGCACCGGTCCCCCGCCGGCAACGGACGGGGGACCGGGTGGAGCGTCAGGGAGCCGGTCGGTCCCGGATCGTGGCGTGGCCGACGACCGTGGTGCCGGACCGCGGCACGGGCCCGTCCCGGACGGTGCCGGCGGATGTCGCCCCGGGGGCGGCGGCCGTCAGCCGTCCTGGAGGTCGGCGGCGGTGTGCAGGGTGGCGAACAGGGCGGAGAGCCGGGCGTTCCAGTTGGCGCTGGTCGGCGGGTTGATGGCGTGCCGCTTGGCCATGTCCTTGACCACCTTCTGGGCGCTCTTGAGCTCCTGCGCGGCGGCGTCCGGGTCCCCCGCGTCGAGGCGGGTGGAGGCGGTGTCGAGGAGCTTGAGCAGTTCCGCCTGCTTGTCCCGGTCCTTGCCCACGTCGGCCTGGGCCACGGCCTGCCGGAACGACTGGAGCTGCAGCTCCGCCGGCTGGTTGCGCGGGACGGCCTGGGTGGGCGTCGGGGGCGCCGACGGGGTGGCGGGGGCGGCGGAGGTGGCGGTCGCGGCGGGCTTCGGGCCGGTGGCGGGCGTCGTGACGGGCGCCGTGGCCGGGCCGGAGGACACGGCCGGTCTGGCGGCCGACGGGTTGCCCGCCGGGCCGTCGAAGGCGGTGAGGGCCAGTGCGGCGACGCCCGCCAGGCCCGCCACGCCCAGCGCGCCGAGCACGAGGGGCTTGCGGCGGCCGGTCCGGGCCGGCGCCTCCGGCCCGGGCCCGGCCGGCGGGGCCGCGGGAACGGGCGCCATCACGGAGGTGGCGGCCGGGGGCTGCGGCGGGAGCAGGGTGGTGTGCTGGTGGTCCGAGGACGCCGGGGGCACGGCCCGCGGGAGCGCCTGGGTGGCCGCCGCGGTGGTCGCGAGGAGTTCGGCCGTCGGATCGCCGACGATCAACCCCGGTACGGTGGCGAGCAGTTCGGCCCGGGCGGCGGAGGCGTCGACGGGCCGCCCGGCCGGGGCCTTGGCGAGCAGGCGCAGCACCACCGCGTCCAGGGCGGGCGGCAGGCCGGGGCGCCGCGCGGACGGCGGCAGGGGCTGCTCGTTGACGTGCTTGAAGGCGATCGCCACCGGGGTCTCGGCGGTGAACGGGGCCGCGCCGGTGAGCATCTCGGTCAGCACGCAGCCGACCGCGTACAGGTCGGTCCGCCCGTCCAGGGCCGAGGCGGTGGCCTGCTCGGGCGAGAGGTAGGCGGCCGTGCCGAGCACGCTCGCGGTCCGGGTCAGGTTGTCGGAGGAAGCAGCCCGGGCGATGCCGAAGTCGACGACCTTCACCCCGCCGTCGTCGGTGATCATGATGTTCCCGGGCTTGATGTCCCGGTGCACCAGCCCCGCGGCGTGCGCCACCGCCAGCGCCTCGCAGACCGCCGCCGCGATGCCGACGGCCCGTTCGACGGGCAGGGCGGGCTGCTGCGCCAGCACGGCGGCCAGCGAACGTCCGCTGACCAGCTCCATGACGATGAACGGGGTGCCCTCGTCCACGCCCGAGTCGAAGACCATGGCGATCCTCGGGTGCACCAGCATGGCCGCGTGCTGCGCCTCGCGGCCGAAGCGCTCGGCGAAGCGCGGATCGTCGGCGAGACCCCCGTTGAGGACCTTCACGGCCACCTGGCGGCCCAGCACGCGGTCCACGGCGCGCCAGACGGTGGCCATGCCGCCGACGCCGAGCATCTCGACGAGTTCGTAACGCCCGTTCAGCGCCCGTCCGATCACCTGGAGCTCCCCTCACGTGCCCTGCCCGGGGTTCCGGGCCGCCTCGTGCACCTGTGCACGATAGCCGTACGGCCGTGCGACCCGGCCGGGGGCGGAGGGGTGGCGGTCGGGGGACCGGGCAGCGGTCCCCCGGCCGCCGGCGCGGGGGGGGGGGGCCCCGCCCGGGGGGGGGGGGGGGGGCCCCCCACGTTTCCGGGCCGGCCGGGCCGGCGGCGCGTCCGGGGTGACGCCTTGCCGGTCCGGCCGGGGCCGGCCGGGTGGACGGTGGGCACGGGGGAGCCGACCGGCCACCCGGGGTCTTCGGGTGGTACTGCTTCCTGCTGTCCCGCGGGTGGTGGTGCGTCCCGCGGGTGGTGCGATCCGGGTGGGCGGCGAGCCCGGGGGGAGTCGCTCGCCGCTCACCCGGAGTTCTCGGGGTTACCTCTCGGTGTTCTGGTCGTCGGCGTGACCGGGCTTGCTCGCCCGGACGTCGGGTACCAGGGGTGTGGCGGGCACGGCCGGTACGGGCACCCCGCCCTTGCCGGGCTTGACGACGCCGCCGGTGTCCTCACCGTTGCTGCCGCCGTTGGCGTTGCCGCCCCCGCCGTTCCTGCCGTCGGTGTTGCCCTTGCCGGGGCCGGTGCCGGGCGCGGCACCGGTCCTGGCGGGGTCGCGCGGCTGCGCGCCGGTGCCCTGGTGGTCGTCGTCCCCCGCGCCGGCGGCGCCGGCGCAGAAGTCCGCCACCCGGTCCGCGCCCCCGGCCGCCGCGACCAGCGGGCCGTAGACCGGATCGGTGACCAGCCGGGCCTGGCGCTCGCCCTTGGCCGTCCGGTCGGCGAAGCTCCGGCACAGGCCGAGCAGCGCGGGCGGGACGACGGGACGGTCGCCGCGACCCTCGGCCGACGGGGTGCCGGGGGTCGGGCTGCCGGACGGGGCGACCGTCTGCGGGCCCGCGGAGGCACCGCCGGACGGGCGGGACGACCCGGACCCCGGGGCGAACGGGGCAGCGCCGTGCGAACCGGCGGCCGACGCGCCCGGCGAGCTGCCGGAGGCGCCCTGGGCCCCGAGCGTGTGCTCCGGCTCGGCGAGTCCGCCGCCCAGCGCGGACGACAGGTTGCCGGTGCCGGCGGCGACCGCGACCCCGCACAGCGCGGTGGCGCCGAGCACGACGGCAGCGGCCTTCGTGCTGAAGGCCCTGGCCAGCGCGGCGGTTGCCATCGATCGTCTCCGGACGGGGGTCACTACGGGTGCGGGCGTGAGACTCGCCTCCCGGAACGCGGCCAGCGCGGCCTCCTCCCCGGCCAGTTCGCCGACCGTCGCGGGAGCGGCGGCCGCGGCGAGCACCCGGGCGAGCTGCCCGGGACCTCCGTCCGGTCCGGTGAGCGAGGCGCCCTGCCCGGCCGACGGGGCGGCCACGGCACCGCCGAGCAGCTGCTCGGCGGTATCACGGTCGATCCGACGGGATCGGTTGGTGCTCATCTCATGTCCTTCAGCGTCGCGGCCCGGCGTTCTGTCACACCCTGCGGAGAAATTTTTTTCGGCGGTTTCCCCGCGGGTTGTCCGGAGGCCTTCCCGACGCTCCCTCCGGCGGTCCCGCCGGGGGCCGGATCCCGGCCCCCCGGCCGCGCGGCCGGGATCCCGCCCCCGGACGCGAAGGGCTGCTCCAGCAGCTTGGCCAGCCGGCGCAGCCCCCGGTGGGCGGCCATCCGGACGCTGCCGGCCCGCTTGCCGAGCACCCGGGCGGCGCTCTCCGCATCCAGCTCCATGACCACCCGCAGCAGGACCGCCTCGGCCTGGTCGCGCGGCAGCCGGGAGATCAGTGCCAGCGCGTCGGCGGTGCCGACCGTGGCCAGCGCGGCGCCCGCGGTGTCGTCCCCGGCCGCCAGCTCGACGAGGTACTCGAAGGGCAGGTCGGCGACCGGACGGCGGCGGCGGGCGCGCAGGTGGTCGAGCGCCCGGTGGCGGGCGATCGTCGCGGCCCAGCCGCGGAAGCCGTCCCCGTCGCCGGAGAAGCCGCGCAGGTCGCGGGCGATCTGCAGCCAGGCCTCCGAGGCGATGTCCTCGGCGTCCTGCATGTCCTCCGGCCGGCCGCCGACCAGCACCCGCAGGTAGCGCAGCAAGCCGGGCTGGACGGTCCGGAACAGCAGCCGGAACGCCTCCTCGTCCCCGCCCTGCGCGGCTCGGACCGCCTCGGTCAGATCGACGGGAGCGGCGACCGGTCCCGGGGGTGGGCCGGTGGTCGGTACTGGTCCGGACCGGCCGATGTGGCTGCCGGTGCCCGCTCCGGGGCGCTCTGCACTCTGCACCCGCCACATGATGCGCCATTCGGACGATCAGGTCGGCTCCGACCGAAGGACCGGACCACCCCGGGGCCGGGCTCCCGCGCACTGCTGCCCTTCGTCCGCAGCCCCTGCTGGCCTGCCCCGCCCGTGCCGTCCGTGGACGAATCAGTCCGGGCCGCCGCCTCGGCCGGGGGCGGGGCGCCGGAAGCCCGGTCCGGCCACGCGCCCCCGCGTGCTGCGACCCGCCCGCAGCGCCCTGCCCGCCGGGGTCCGCCCGCAGCGCCCCGCCCACCGGGATCCGCCTGCCGGGATCCGCCTGCCGGGATCCGACGCTCCCCGCCGCCGGCCGGGTGCCGCCCGCCTTCGCCCCCCCAGCCCGGTCCGGTCCGCCGCTGCCGACCCGACGGCCGCCCGCCCTGCCCGCCGGGGACGAGCGGTTCGGCACCGTCCGCCGCCCGGCCCCGTGCGCCACGAGCAGTGGACCTCCCCCCGGTGGTCGGCCGGAAAACCGCAGGTGGGGCGGGGTCTCACGGCGGGCGCCATGACAACTGTCATGCGGATCCCGCAACGGACGGCACTGCTCCGGCGGAGGGCCGGACGGAAAGACTGGAGGCACGACGCGGGCAGCAGCCCGCGGCCACCAGCCGGGGAGGAACCCACCGTGAGCCAGACCGTCAGCGCCGCCGCCGTCACCGTCGCCGCTCCCGCGCAGGCCGTCACCGCCGGCGCCGCCCACGCCAAGGCCCCCAACCCGCTGGCCTCCGGCCTCCGCCCGCTGGCGCTCGACGTCGCCGCACCGCTGGCCGGCTACTACCTGCTGCACTCGGCCTGCGGCCTGAGCGAGTTCGCCGCACTGGCCTGGAGCAGCGCCTTCCCGGCCGCCCGCACCGTCGTCGGCCTGCTGCGCGAGCGCAAGCTCAACCTGTGGGCCACGCTGATGCTGACCGTCAACCTGGCGGGCCTGGCGCTGACCTTCGTCACCGGCGACGCCCGGCTGATGATCGCCAAGGACGGCGGACTGAGCGGCACCGTGGCGCTCGCGATCCTGGTCTCCGCGCTGATCGGCAGGCCGGTGATGAGCCCGATGCTGATGCCCTTCGTCACCAAGGGCAAGCGGGACCGCGCCGCCGCCTGGCAGCGGCTGGCCGAGGGCCGGGCGGCCGCGTCGCGGTCCTTCCGCCGCCACGAGCGCCTGTTCTCGGGCATCTGGGGCACCGCCCTGCTGGCCGAGTGCGTGGCCCGGGTGGTCGGCGCCTTCACCCTGCCGGTGTCGACCATGGCCTGGCTGTCCACCGTGTTCCTGATCGGCGCGATCGTGGCCGGTTCGATGCTCGGCCGGATCGCCGTCGAGCCGATGGAGAAGCTGGTCGGCGCCGAGGCCGAGGCCCCGACCGCCGCCTGAGCACCCGCCCCCCGACCGGCACGTGAACAAACGGTTCCGGGCGCTCGAACGGCCAGGAACCATCCGGATCGCCCGGGAGTCCTTACATAACGAGGGGGTAACGGGACCCCCGGCGAGGAAACGGGGAGCCCCATGCACCGGACGACGGACGCGCTGACCACCATCGAGGACCGCACCCTCGTCTGGGACGGCTGCCTGAACGTCCGCGACCTGGGCGGGCTGCCCACCGCCTCCGGCCGGCTCACCGCCCGCCGCGCGATCGTCCGGGCGGACAACCTGGACCGCCTCACCGCCGAGGGCTGGGACGCCCTCCTCGACCACGGCGTCCGCACCGTGATCGACCTGCGCAACACCGAGGAGTACAAGCCGCTCCTCCCGCTCCCCGACGGCGTCGACCTCGTCCGCGTCCCGCTGGACGAGCTCGCCGGCCCCGCCTGGTGGGAGGCCCACGGCCGGCTGGACGGCACCCCGCTCGCGCTCCGCCCGTACCTGGACCACTGCCCGCACGCCGCCGCCGCGCTGATCGCCGCGATCGCCGGCGCCCGTCCCGGAGGCGTGGTCGTGCACTGCGGCGCCGGCCGTGACCGCACCGGCCTCGCCGCCCTGCTGCTGCTCGCCCTGGCCGGGGTCGACCGGGCCGCGATCGCCGAGGACTACCTGCGGAGCGCCCCCAACGTCCGCCCGCTGTACGGGATGCTGGGCCTGCCCGACCCGTACCGCAGGATCGACGCGGTGCTCGCCGAGGCCGGGACCACCGCCGAGGCCGCCCTGGAGGCCGCGCTCGACGGGTTCGACCCGGCCGGCTACCTGCTCGCCGCGGGCGTCACGCCGGCCCGGATCGCCGCCGTCCGCGGCCGGCTGCTGCCCGCCGCCTAGGACGGCCGCCGGACGCCGCACCGAGCGGGCCGCCGGGAACTCCACGACAATCGTCAACCGATGGTTGACGGCCCCCGGGTCGACAACCTACGGTTGACGCATGGAGAATCCCGTTGTTCCCAACACCACTCCGCTGCGCCTCGACGACCTGATCGCGGCGATCAAGCAGGTCCACACCGACGCGCTGGACCAGCTCTCCGACGCGGTCATCGCCGCGGACCACCTCGGCGAACTCGCCGACCACCTGATCGGCCACTTCGTCGACCAGGCCCGCCGCTCCGGCGCCTCCTGGACCGACATCGGCCGCAGCATGGGCGTCAGCAAGCAGGCCGCCCAGAAGCGCTTCGTCCCCAAGGACCCGGCCACCCCCAACGACCTCGACCCCAGTCAGGGCTTCAGCCGCTTCACCCCCCGGGCCCGCAGCGTCGTGGTCGCCTCCCAGGAGGAGGCCCGAAAGGCGGCCAACGCCGAGATCACCACGGCCCACCTGCTGCTCGGCCTGCTCGCCGAGCCCGAGGGCATCGGGATGAAGGCGCTCGCCGCCCAGGGCGTCACCTCCGAGGCCCTGCGGGCGGCGGCCACCGCCGCCCTGCCGGCCGCCGCCGACGAGCTGCCCGCACTGATCCCGTTCGACGCGGGGAGCAAGAAGGTGCTGGAGCTGACCTTCCGCGAGGCGCTCAGGCTCGGCCACAACTACGTCGGCACCGAGCACGTCCTGCTGGCACTGCTGGAGCAGGACAACGGGCAGGACGTCCTCACCTCGCTCGACGTGGACAAGTCCGAGGCGGAGACCTTCGTCTCGGAGGCCATCGCCGCCCTCGTCGCCGCCCGGAACACCGAGTCCGAGCAGCAGGGCTGAGGACCCGACGCCGCGCCCCGGACGGAACTCCCGACCGGGGCGCGGCACTTCCTCCCGAAAACCGGATCCAGTCAGAAACCGGATCCGGCCGGAAACCGGATCGGATCAGAAACCGGAGACGTTGGTGGTGACGATCCGGACCCGGCCGTCCTCGGCCGCCTCCAGGGCCGCCCGCAGCCGGGCCGAGCGGGCGGGGCCGAGCAGCTCCAACGCCTCCTCGACCGGGGCCCAGCGGTGGTCGTCCAGTTCACCGGCCGGGACGGTCACGGGGGTGCCGTCCGGGACGGTGCCGAAGTCGAACATGAAGTGCTCGGCGGGGTGGTCGAGTTCGCCCGACGGGTGGGTCCAGGAGATGGCCAGCAGCTCGCCGGCCTCCCCGACGATCCCGGTCTCCTCCTTCAACTCCCGTACGGCGCACTCGACCGGGCCCTCGCCGAGGTCGATCGTGCCGCCGGGGAACTGCCAGTGCTCGCGGTACCCGGCCTTCACGATCAGGACCCGGCCGGACTCGTCGCGCAGCAGGCAGCCCGCCGCCGCGTAGATCCTGGGCAGGGACGCCAGCCATTCCTCGCGGGACTTCAAGGGCTCTGTCGTCACGGTGGTCCTCCTGGGGCGCATGGGTTCGACGACCCCACTCTGCCACCGGATTTCGGGCCGGACCGATGAGTCGGCGCCCTCACGCCGGTCCAACCCGCATGACGACCGCCACCGGGACGACACCCGGCACGACGCCCGGCCCCACACCCGCCGCGACCGTACTGACCTGCGACCTGGGCGCGCTGAGCGCCCCCGACCTCGCCGTCGTCGACGCCCTCGCCAGGCTGAGGCTCGCCGCCGCCCGGCACGGGGTGGGCGTGGTGCTGCTGAACGCGAGCGGCCAGCTGCGCGAACTGCTCGCCTTCAGCGGGCTCGCGGCGCTGCTGCCGGACGCGGCCGATCCGCTCGACCCGACCGATCCGCTCGACCCGGCCGGACTACGCGACCCCGCCGGACCACTCGGTGTCGCCCTCCTCGGCGTCCAGCCGGGGCGGCAGGCCGAACAGCGGGAAGAGCACGTCGGTGTCCAGGAAGTTGGTGAACCCGGTGATCCGGCCCCCTGACACCTCCGGCACGATCAGCGCCCACGGCTCGTGCCCGCCCGCCGGGCTCGGCCGGTACTGGGCGAACGCCGGCCCGCCGTTGGCCGTGACCGGGAGCAGCCGGGAACCGCGGCAGCCGTTCCCGGGGCCCAGCATCCAGGCCCTGATCTCGTCCTGCCCCTGCAGCCACATCGCGAACGGCGGCATGTTGAGCGTGACGTCCTCGTGCAGCAGCGCGGCCAGGCCGTCCATGTCGTAGGCCTCGAAGGCGCGGACGTAGCGGTCCAGCAGCGCGCGGTGGTCCTCGTCCAGCGCGGGGGCGGGCCGGGCGGCCGGGGCGTCCGAGGCGAGCACCGCACGGGCCCGCTGCAGTGCGCTGTTGACCGAGGCCACCGTGACGCCGAGGAGTTCGGCCACCTCGGCGGCCTTCCAGCCGAGCACCTCGCGCAGGATCAGCACCGCGCGCTGCCGGGGCGCGAGCCGCTGCAGCACGGCCACGAAGGCCAGCTTCACCGATTCGCGCTGGGCGGCCACCTCGGCCGGGTCCCCCGTCTCGGGCAGCACCCGGCCGTCCGGGGCGGGGCCGATCCACGTCACCTCGGGCAGCTGCGTGCCGTGCGCCGCGGCCACCGTGACCGGGCCCGCCAGGTCCATCGGACGGGCCCTGGCGTTGCGGCCGTTCAAGGCGTCCAGGCAGACGTTGGTGGCGATGCGGTACAGCCAGGAGCGCAGCGCCGCCCGGCCCTCGAAGCCCCGGTGCCCGCGCCAGGCCCGGACCATGGTCTCCTGCACCGCGTCCTCGGCCTCGAAGACCGAGCCGAGCATGCGGTAGCAGTAGCCGGTGAGTTCGGTCCGGTACCGCTCCAGCTGGAGCTCGACCGGCTCCTCCGTGATCACGTCGGCCATGGTGTGCCCCCGTCGTCCTGCCGTGCGTGCTGAACGGGACGAACCTAGCGCAGAGCACCGACAGTCCGGTCCGCCGCGCTCCGGCCGCCCCCCGCAACGCCCCTGACCGCACATCAGGGGCGGGCGCCGACGGCCCGGCGCCCGCCCCTCGGCGGAACGGCGCGCCGGGCGGCCGCTCAGTGCGCGGAGTGCTTCTCCGCGCCGCGGTGCCGGTGGCCCTTGAGCTCACCGTGCATCGCGGGGGCGGCGTGGACGGCGGTGGTCGGCGCGTCGCGCCCACCGTGGCGGAACGCGTCGCCGCTGCCGTAGCCGGTGCCGGCCGCGGACGTCGCACCGGTGCGCAGCTTCGGCGCGATCCGGGTGGGTGGGCTCGCCATGCCGCGGCGTTCGAGCAGTTCCTGGGTGCCCTGACGGAGCTGGGCGGTGCTGCCCGGGGCTCGCTTGGTCATCGTCGGCCTCCCTTCGGCGGTCACCGGCCGGACGGCTGTCGACCGGAGGGGCCGCGCGGTCGCTATGTCCGGATTTTATCCGGCTTGCGCGCCCGTGCCACCGGGGGCGGCCCGCAACCCGCGACCCGTGCGAGGGCCCGCCCCGGCCCACGGCCTCCCCCGGCCCACGGTCTCCCTCAGCCCACGGCCTCCCTCAGCCCATGACCTCGTGGACGAAGCACCAGCGCCAGTCCTCCCCCGGCTCGTACGAGCGGATCACCGGGTGGGAGGTGTTGTGGAAGTGCGCGGCGGCGTGCCGTTGCGGCGAGAAGTCGCAGCACCCGACGTGGCCGCAGTCCAGGCAGATCCGCAGGTGCACCCAGTCCCTGCGGCCCTGCGCCAGGCACTCGGCGCAGCCGCCGGCGGGCGGGAGCGGCTCGATGTCCTGAGGGGCCAGAGCGAGGTCTTCGCAGGCACTCATGAGTGCAGGCTAAGCCGCTCGGGGCCGCTCCGCCCGCTCAGGGACGGGCCGCTCAGGACGCCTCCGACGCCCCGGAGGGGCCGGCCGCCCCGGCCGCCCCGGCCGGGGCCGTCCAACTCGCCAGCAGGGCCAGCTTCTGCGCGGTCGGCGACCCCACCGGGGCGGTGTAGACGACCAGCAGTTGGTCCGGCGAACCGTTGACGCCCAGGGTCTCGTAGCCGAAGTCCAGGTCGCCGACCAGCGGGTGCCGGACCAGCTTGCCGCCGTGGGTCTTCTCCCGGACCAGGTGGTCCGCCCAGAGTCGGCCGAACTCCTCGCTGCGCACCGACAGTTCGCCGACCAGCGCGCTCAGCACCGGGTCGTCGGGGTGCAGTCCGGCGTCCCGGCGCAGGTAGGAGACGGTCTCCGCGGCGACCGCGTCCCACTGCCGGTAGTACTCCCGGGCCGCCGGGTCGAGGAAGGCGTGCCGGGCCTGATTGGGCGGGCCGTCCGCGCCGCCGTCCGGACGCGTGGAGAAACCGTTCACCGCCTCGCCCAGGGCGTTCCACGCCAGGACCTCCATCCGGCGGCCCAGGACGAAGGCCGGCACCCCGGTCATCAGGTCCAGCATCAGCCTCGTCCCCGGCCGGACCTGCTGCCGCGCCCGTCCCCGGCCGGCGGCCGTCCCGGCCGGGGCCTTGGGCGGTCGGGCGAGCGAGCGCAGGTGCGCCGTCTCCACCTCGTCCAACCGCAGCACCCGGGCCACCGCGTCCAGCACCGCGTCCGAGGCGCTGCCGCCCCGGCCCTGCTCCAGCCGGACGTAGTAGTCCACGCTGACGCCCGCGAGCTGCGCCACCTCCTCCCGGCGCAGGCCCTGCACCCGGCGGCGGCCGTGCGAGGGCAGGCCGACCTCCTCGGGCAGGATCCGGGCCCGGCGCGAACGGAGGAAGTCCCCCAAGGTGTTCTCCATGCCCGGCAGGTTAGTCGCGTGCGGCGGAGCGAGGGTGGTACTGCCGTTCCCAGGAAAGGCCGTCCCCGGAAGGGAGTTCCCAGGACGGCGGTACCCGGGAAGCACACGGCCCTGGGTCGGCCGTCGCGGTCCGCGCAGAGTGGTCGACGTCAGCCCGACCGCACCAGGAATCCGGAGCCCCCGATGAGCCTCGCCCCCCTCACCGCCCGCACCGCCGTCGTCACCGGAGCCGCCAGCGGCATGGGCGCCGCCACCGCCCGGACGCTCGCCGCCCAGGGCGCCCGGGTCGCCCTGCTCGCCCGCCGCACCGAGCGGCTGGACGCCCTCGCCGCCGAGATCGCCGCGGCGGGCGGCCAGGCGCTCGCCGTCACCGCCGACATCACCGACCAGGCCTCCGTGGACGCCGCCGCGAAGGCCGTCCACGACGCCTACGGACAGGTCGACCTGGTGGTCAACAACGCCGGGGTGATGCTGCCCAACCCCCTGGCCGACGGCCGGATCGACGAGTGGACCCGCATGGTCGACACCAACCTCACCGGCGCGCTGCGGATCGTCCGCGCCTTCACCGCCGACCTCACCGCGGCCGCCGCCGAGGGCCGCACCGCCGACCTGGTCAACGTCTCCTCGATCGCCTCGCACGTGGTCTTCCCCGACTACGCCGTGTACGGCGCCACCAAGGCCGCGCTCACCCAGCTGTCGGCCGCCCTGCGCAGCGAGCTCGGGCCGCGCGACGTCCGGGTCAGCGCCGTCGAGCCCGGCCTGACCGACACCGAACTCGGCGGGCACATCGACAACCCGGTGCTGCGCGACCAGCTCGGCGGCATGTTCGCCGCCATCCCGGCGCTCGCGGCCGAGGACATCGCCGACCTCGTCGCGTACACCGTCAGCCGCCCCCGGCACGTCAACCTGCGCCACCTGGTCGTGCTGCCGACCCGGCAGGCGTGACCGGCCCACCGGCGTCCCCGCTCCGCGTCCACGGGTGGCATGGGAGCATGCCACCCGTGGCGATCGTGACGGGGAGAACGAACGGCGACACCGACGGTGGCGACACCGGAGGTGTGCCTGCGCAGCGCAACGGCGGCGCGGGGGCGCCGGACAGCCGGGCTGCGGGCAGTGGCGCTGCAGGTGGTGGCGCTGCGAGCAGCGGTAGGGCGGGCGGTGGCACTGCGAGCGGTGGCGCTCCGGGCAGTGGCCCGAGAGGCGCCGACGCGAGTGGCACCGACGCGAGGGGTGCCGCCGCGAGTGGCACCGACGCGAGTGGCACCGACGCGAGGGGTGCCGACGGCATACCCGGGCAGCCCGGACCGGCCCGGTTCCTGGCCCGGACGATGCCCGCCACCGGTCGGCTGCGGCAACCCGTCGCCCTGATCCGGCTGCTCGGCGGCCTGCTCGCCATCGCGCTGACCCTGCTGCTCGCCGACTACGCCCGCGCCACCACCGGCGGCATCGCCGCCGACGTCGCCGAGGCCGCCGGCCTGGTGCCGCGACCGCTGGCGAGCCTGGCCGGCGGTCTCACCACCGCCGCCGTCCTGCTGCTGCCGGTCGGCCTCGCCGTCCGGCGCCTGTTCGGCCCCGACCGGCGGCGGGCCCTCCAGCAGGTCTCCGACGGACTGCTCGCCGCCGTCCTCGCGTACGGCGCCACCCTCGGCGTGGACCTGTGGGCCGACAGCCTCGCCCCGCACTCGCTGCTCACCGCGCTCACCCAGCCGCTGCCCGGTGACGTCCTCGGGCGCACCGAGCCGGTCTACGGCTACCTCGCCCCGGTCCTCGCCTTCATGACCGCCTCCGGCAGCCGCGAACGCCGCCTGCCCTGGACCGTCCTCGCCCTCTCCGGCCTCGCCGGACTGGCCTGCGGCTTCGCCACCCCCACCGCGCTGCTGCTCGGCCTGCTCATCGGCTGGACCGGCGCCCACGGCACCCTGTACGCGGTCGGCAGCCCCGACCCCTGCCCCCGGCCCGGCGAGATCCTGCGCGCCCTGCGCGAGAGCGGCCTGCGCCCGGTCGAGGCCCAGCCGACCGGGCCCGACCGCTACCGGGTCCGGCAGACCGACGGCCGCCCCGACCTCGACGTCCAGCTCCTCGACCGGCAGGCAGTCACCGCCGCCGCCGTCCAGCGGGCCTGGCGCCGGCTGCGCCTGCGCACCGCCCCCGACCCCCGGGCCCTGCGCTCCCCGCGCACCGGGCTGGAGCACGAGGCCCTGGTCACGTACGCGGCCCTGGCGGCCGGCGTCCGCACCCGCGACATCGCCGCCACCGCCGGCCTCGGCCAGGACACCGCCCTCATCGCGTACGAGCGGCTGGACGGCCGCACCCTGGACCAGCTCGCCGACGAGGAGATCACCGACGAGCTGCTCGTCGACGCCTGGGGCCAGCTCGCCCTCCTCCAGCGCCGCGAGATCGCCCACCGCGCCCTCGTCCCCTCCTCCCTGCTGGTGGACGGCTCGGGCGCGGTGCACCTGGTCGACTTCGCCGACGGCGACATCGCCGCCACCGAACTCGTGCTGCGCTGCGACGTCGCCCAGCTCCTCACCACGCTCGCCCTGCGCACCGGCGCCGCCCGCTCCGTCCGCACCGCCACCGCCGTCCTCGGCCCCGACCCGATCGACGCCGTCCTCCCCCTCCTCCAACCCATGGCGCTCACCCACACCACCCGCCGCGCCCTCAAACACCACGGGAAACCCGCCGAACCGGCCCCGGCCCACCCGGAGCCGTCACCCGCGGACGCGGGCTCCCGCCCCAGCGCCGGCAACCGTGCGAAGACCGTCACCGCCACACTCACCGCCACATCCGCCACCACATCCACCGCCCCGGCCGACGGCCCCGGCCGCCCGATCGCCGGCTCCGGCAGCGACGGCGCGCAGGCCGAGCACGCTCCCGCGCCCGGTGGGCTGCTGGAGGAGATCCGGGCCGAGGTGCTGCGGGCACGCCCGCAGGTGGTGGGCCGGCCGGTGCGCCTGGAGCGGCTGCGGCCGCGGACGCTGCTGGCCGTCGTGGGCGGGGTGGTGGCCGGGTGGCTGCTCATCCCGCAGCTGTTCGCGGCAGAGGACAATCCGGTCTCCGCCCTGGCCGACGCCGATCCGTGGTGGCTGCTCCTGGCACTGGCGGCAGCAGCGACCAGCCACGTCACGGCGGCGATGGGCTTCGTCGGCTTCGTGCCGGAGCGCCTGGACTTCCGCAACGCGGTGCTGGCGCAGGTGGCCGGGTCGTTCGTGAAGCTGGTGTCACCCGGCGGGGTCGGCGGGGTGGCGCTGAACACCCGGCTGCTGCAGAAGGCGGGCATCCCGACGGCGCAGGCGCTGTCCAGCGTCGGCGTGGGGACGATGATCGGGCTCGTACTGCACCTCCTGCAGCTGGGCGCCTTCGTCTACCTGCTGGACCTGCAGCCGGGCGGCTCCGAGCTGGACGCGCTGCCGGCGGTGGTGGGCGGACTGGCGGGCGCCGCGGCCCTGCTGGCGGTGGTGTCGGCGATCCCGGTGGCCCGGCGGTGGCTGGCCGCGCGGCTGCGACCGCTGACGACCGAGGTGCTGCCGCGACTGCTGGACCTGCTGCGCAGCCCGACCCGCCTGGCGGTGGGCGTGACCGGTCAGCTGCTGGTGTCGATCTGCCTGATCTCCTGCCTCTACTGCTGCGCCCGGGCGATCGGCCGCGAGCCGTCCTTCGCCTCGGTCGCGGTGGTGTTCCTGGTGGGCAACGCGGCGGGCAGCGCGGCGCCGACCCCGGGCGGGGCCGGCGCGGTGGACGGGGCGCTGATCACGCTGCTGCAGCAGACCGCGTCGATGGAGAAGGGCGGCGCACTGGCGGCGGTGGCGCTGTACCGGCTGCTGACGCTGATCCTGCCGGTGCTCCCCGGGTGGGCCGCGATGGCCTGGCTGCAGCGCCGCCGCGCGCTGTAGACCCCGGGGGCCACCGCCCCGGGGACCACCGCCCCGGCGGCTACTCCCGGTACTCGTCCTCGTCGAGCTGGACCACCCGGGACTGCTCCGCGGCGTCCGCGACGTCGGTGGCCGGGTCGGCGCCGAGGGCGCGGCGCTCGGCGACCTCGTCGTACTCGTCGACCTGCGGCGCCTCCTCGTCCGGCTCGACGGTCTCGACGGTCTCGTCGATCAGGTACTCCTCGTGATCCTGCGGCATGGCGTCCGTCCTCACTGTTCGGAGGCTCCCACGGGCTCGGGTGGCGTACTGGAAGTATCCGCCGCCCGGCGCCCCGACGCGAAGCGCCGGTCCGCCCCGGCGTGTTGCCGGAGGCCGCGCGACGCCCGGCCCGGTCGCGGCCCGGACGCGGCCCGGGCCCGGCCCGGGCCCGGCGCGCGAACCCCCTGATTGACCCGCGGATCATGCGCCCGAATGACCCTGATGACGGGTGCACTCCGTCCCTAGGGTCGTGGTCATGACGACGAACGAGACCACCGGATCCCCCGCCCGCCTCGACTACGCCCGCACCGTCCCGAAGGTGTTCCGCGCGATGATCGCCCTGGACGCCGCCGCCCGCGAGGGCCTGGACCCGGTGCTGGTCGAGCTCGTCCAGATGCGCACCTCGCAGCTGAACAAGTGCGCGTACTGCCTGGACATGCACACCAAGGACGCCCGCAAGGCCGGCGAGAGCGACGAGCGGATCTACCTGCTGCCGGTCTGGCCGGAGGCCCCGGCCGGGGTGTACGGGGAGCGGGAGCGGGCCGCCCTGGCGCTCGCCGAGGCGATCGCGCGGGTCGGCGACGGGGTGACGGACGCGGTGTACGCCCGGGCCGCCGAGCACTTCGCCGAGGCCGAGCTGGCGCAGCTGATCTCGGTCTGCTTCACCATCAACGCCTGGAACCGCCTCAACGTGGCCACCCGCAACCTCCCCGGCGCCGCCTGAGCGGAGGGCCCGCCGTCCGATCCGCCCCGGGGCCCGCCGCAGCGCCGCCGCAGCGCCTGCCGGCCCGCCCGCCCGGAACGCCGCCGAGGCCGCCGGGGGTACGATCGGTGCCGTACAAAGGGCTTACCCACACCCACCCGGTGGCCCCGAGGCCCATACGAACGACGGGGAAAGCATGTCCGGCTCGCACTACTTCACCGGTGCACCCGAGGTCGCCAGCGACCGCCGGCCGATCACGGTCTCCCTGCCGGACCTCACCCTGGAACTGACCACCGACACCGGGGTGTTCTCCCGCAGCCGGCTCGACCCGTGCACCCGGATCCTGCTGGAGCACGCACCCGCGCCGCGGGTGCGCGGCCCGATCCTGGACATCGGCTGCGGGTACGGTCCGATCGCGCTCACCTGGGCGAGCCGGCGCAAGCGCCTCCCGGTCTGGGCGGTGGACGTCAACGAGCGCGCCCTGGAGCTGGTCCGGCTGAACGCCGAGGCGCTGGGGCTCGGGAACGTCCACGCCGCCCTGCCCGACGACGTCCCCGAGGACGTCCGCTTCGCCACCATCTACTCCAACCCGCCGATCCGGATCGGCAAGGCCGCGCTGCGCCGCCTGCTCACGCACTGGCTCGGCCGGCTGACCCCGGACGGCTCGGCGTTCCTGGTGGTGCAGAAGCACCTGGGCTCGGACTCGCTCCAGAAGTGGCTGAACGAGCAGGGCTACCCGACCAGCCGGGTCACGTCGGTCAACGGGAGCCGGATTCTGGAAGTGCGGCCCCGCCCCGAGGCGGGCGAGGGCTCCGAGAGCGGACGAGGGACGACGACGTGAAGCAGCTGCGCGGGACCGAACTGAAGCGACTGCACCGATCCTGGCGGCGCAGCAACGCGTTCCGGCTCGCGATGATCCTGGAGAACCTGCAGTCGCCGTTCAACGTCGGCTCGGTGGTCCGGACCGGTGCGGCGATGGGTGCCGAGAAGCTGTACCTGACCGGGGACACCCCGTCGGTGCGCTCGTCCGGCGCGCAGAAGGCCGCGATGGGCACCGACAAGTACCTGAAGGTGGAGCACTTCCCGACCGTCGCCGAGGCGGTGGCGGCGGCGAAGGCCGACGGTTTCAAGGTGGTCGGCCTGGAGCTGGCGGACGAGGCCGTGCCGATGTTCGCCGCCGAGCTGACCCCGGCGGTGGCCTTCGTGCTCGGGCACGAGGACCGCGGGATCACGCCCGACGCGCTGGCGCTCTGCGACCAGGTGGTGTTCGTGCCGCAGCTGGGCCGGGTCGGCTCGCTGAACGTGTCGGCGGCCGCGACGGTGGCCTGCTACGAGGCGCGCCGGCAGGGGTACGCGATCAGCGGCACCCCGGACGGCGACCTCGCGGGCGACCTCGGCGACTTCGGCGGCGACGAGGACTGAGTCGTGTGAACGGCGGGAGGGGTGTGCCGAAAGGCCCACCCCTCCCGCCGTTTCCGCCCGGAAACCCCGCGCATCTCTGCCGAACGGCAGATGTGCGAACGGGCCCCGCCCGGAAGCATTCCGGTCGTGACCGAACTCCGGATCCTCGACCTGACCAAGAAGTACCGCGGCGGCAAGCGCGCGGTGGACTCCTTCTCGCTGACGCTACGGCCCGGCGTGCTCGGCCTGCTCGGCGCCAACGGCGCCGGCAAGTCGAGCCTGATGCGCATCCTGGCCACGGTCACCCGGCCCACCTCGGGCCGGGTGCTCTGGGAGGGCGTCGACACCGCCCGCCGCCCCGGGCCGCTGCGCCGTGCCGTCGGCTACCTCCCGCAGGACTTCGGCGTGTACCCGCAGCTCACCGCCCGCGAGTTCCTCGGGTACCTGGCCGCCGCCAAGGGCATGCGGCGCCGCCCCGCGAAGGCCCGGATCGACGAACTGCTCGACCTGGTCAACCTGTCGGGCGCGGCCGGGCAGCGGCTCGGGGCGATGTCCGGCGGGATGCGCCAGCGGGTCGGCATCGCCCAGGCGCTGCTCAACGACCCGGCACTGCTGATCGTGGACGAGCCGACGGTCGGGCTGGATCCGGAGGAGCGCCTGCGCTTCGGCAGCCTGCTGAGCGCGCTCGGCGCCGACCGGATCGTCGTGCTGTCCACCCACATCGTCCCGGACGTCGCCGCCACCGCGGACCGGATCGCCGTCATGGGGCACGGCCGGCTGCTGCACCACGGCACTCCGGAGGAGCTCCTTGGCCGCGCGGAGGGCTCGGTGTGGGAGCTGACCGTCGCCGCCGACCAACTCCCGTCGCTGCGTTCGCGGTTCCTGCTCGGCGGCACCACCCGCACCCCGGAGGGCGTCCGGGTTCGGGTGCTGTCCGGGGGTCGGGCCGCACCGGAGGCGCAGCCCGTCACGCCCCGGCTGGAGGACGCCTACCTGCTGCTCACCGCCGCGCCGGCCGGGGCCTCGGCGTCGGCGTCGGCGTCGGCTTCGACCTCGGCCGCGGCCTCGGCCGAGGAGGTGGCGGCGTGGTGACGCGCGTCGGGGCGCTCGCGCTGGCCGACTTCCGGGAGCGCCGGCGGCGGCCCGGGTACCTGGTCGTGCTGCTCGGCACGCTCGCCCTCGGGCTGCTGGCCGCGCCGGTCGGCGACTCCCGGTGGGAGGTGTTCCAGGTGACCGACCTGCACGGCCGCTACACCAGCGGCTACGTGGGGACGGTGACCGCGCTCGGCGGCGCGGTCTGGCTCTCACTGGCGGGCTTCGGCATCGCGCGCGGGGCGATCCCCCGGGACGAGCAGAGCGGCGTGGGCCGACTGCTCGCCGCCACGCCGACGGGCCGGATCGCCTACCTGGCGGGCAAGTTCGGCAGCAACCTACTGCTCTTCGGCTCGATGCTGCTCGCCCTGGCCGGGACGGCCCTCGGGGTGCAGCTGCTCAAGGGGGACTCGGACCGGGTCGACGTGGTGCGGCTGCTGCTGCCGTACGTCCTGATCACGCTGCCGCTGCTGGCGGCGGTGGCCGGGTGCGCGGTGCTCTTCGACACCGTGCCCGGGCTGCGCAGCGGGCTGGGGTCGATGGTCTGGTTCGCGGTCTGGCTGGTGTTCGTCCTGGGCGCGCAGACCACCGGCGGGCTGGACCTGCTGGGCATGCGCCGGATCACCGCGTCGATCCGGGAGGTGCTCGCGGCGGGCGGACGGCCGGTCGACAGTGTGGAGTTCGGGGTCGGGCTGACGGCGGACAACCGGGTGCTCGGCACCTTCGACTGGCCCGGTCTGGGGCCGGGCGAGGCGGGCGGGCCGGCCGCGACGGGGCTGCTGCTGATCGCGGCGGCGCTCGGGCTCGCGCTGCTCGGGGCGCTGTGGTTCCGGCGCTTCGACGGGCCGGAGGCCCGCCCGGCCCCGACGGGGCTCCGCCCGGGCGCGACGGGGGTGCGTCCGGGCGGATGGGGCCGCAGCGCGGCGCGGGACGGCGAACGGGCCGGCACCGCACCGGAGCCCGGAGCGGCCGCCTTCGCCCTGGATCCGGCCCGGCTGACCCCGGCCCGCCAGGGCCGAACGGTGGCCGCCGCGCTCACCGGAGAGCTGCGGATCCTGGTGCAGGGGCAGCAGTGGTGGTGGGCCGCGGCCGCCGTCATCGCCGCGGCGGCACTGAGCGTCGCGCCGGACGGTCCGAGCCACGCGGTGCTGCCGTTCGCGATGCTCTGGCCGATGCTGCTCTGGTCCCGGATGGGCCACCGGGCGGACGGCGGCAGCACCGCCGAACTGCTCGGCGCCTGCCCGTCCCCGCTCCGCCGGGGGCTGGCCGCCCTGCTCGCCGGGATCGTCCCGGCACTCGCGGTGGTGGCCGGATCGGTCGTCCGGCTGCTCGGCGCCGGGGAGCCCCGCGCCGCCGCGGGCGCCCTGGCCGGCGCACTGCTGATCCCCGCCCTGGCCATGCTCTGCGGCACCGTCACCCGCGGCCCCCGGCTGTTCCAGACCGTCTACCCGCTGCTCTGGTACGGAATGATCAACCACGTCGGCGGGCTGGACTTCCTCGGCGTCTCCGGGGATCGCGCCCCGGCCCCCGCAGCCGTCGCCGGCCTCGCCGCGGCACTGGCGCTGGGCGTGCTCGCGGTGGACGCGATACGCCACGCCACCCGCTGAGCCGCCGGGCGGGCGCGAGCGCACCCATCCGAACGCGCGCCCGGCGCCTCCGGCAACAGGGAGTCCTCGCACCCGCCCGGGTCCACAAAGCTGCCGGTCAACCGGCAGATTGGGCCCGGACCGGGGCCGGAGCGCCGGAGTACGATGGCCCGGTCCCGGAGGCGCCGAACACCCGAGCGCCCCGGCAGGCCCGCCCCTCGCCGAAGCGATCCTCCCGGCACACGGTGGGCCAGGGCCGCGCGCGCCCCCAGGAACGTCAACCGCACCACAGCACCAGGCAAGGCCCAGAACGACGGCCCGTCGTGCTGCGCAGGCAGGGCGACTGGCCGCGCCACGCCCCGATGCCCGTCTGTGAGGACGCACCCATGACCCCTGCCCTGTCCAGCACGAGCCCGGACACCGGCGGACGCCCGACCGGGATCACCGACTCCTCCGACTCCTCCGGCTGCTCCGACCCCACCGCCCCCATCGACCCCGCCGAACTCTCCACCTACAGAAGACTGTTGGGCCTCCTGGCGACCAACCCCGCCGCCTACCGCACGATCTGCCACGAGCCGGAGGGGAACACCGCCCTCGCCAGCGAACTACGCGGCCACCCACTGGCACAGGCCGCCAAGTCCATCGTCCTCCGAGCCAAGCGAACCAAGCAGGACGGCGGCGGCCGCTACGCGCTCGCCGTGGTGCCGGGCGACCGCCGGGTCGACCTGGACGCCGTCGGCCACGCCCTGGGATCCGACCGGGTCGGCTTCGCGGACCGCACCACCGCCGAACGACTGAGCGGCTGCACGAGCGGCTCGATCATCCCCTTCTCGTTCCACCCCGACCTCGAACTCCTCGTGGACCACGACCTCTTGACCCACAGCCACCTCTACTTCAACGCAGCACGACTCGACCGCTCGATCGCCCTGTGCACCGCCGCCTACCGAACCCTGGCCCACCCCCACATCCTCGCCATCGCCGCCTGACCCACCCATCCGCCCGTCCGCCCGCCCACACCCCCACCGGCCCACTCCCCCGCCCGCGGACGCAAAAGGCCCAGGCCGGACGACCCCCGGCCTGGGCCCCACCCCGATCAACCCCGGCCGGGTTCCCCGAACAGCGGACTTCGACGTGGTCGACCTCGACGGACCTCTGTGGTCGGTCATCCAGGTCAAGAGCAAGGTCGCAGGCGGCGCCATCAGCGGGGCGACGACAAGCACCCTCGCCCGCTTCATGATCACGGCACACCCGGGCACCCCTCGGGCACTTTTCGCAGCCGACGCATCACCAGCCAATTGCCCGAGCGCACCCACGAACGACAAAAGGCCCAGGTCACGGGCTACGTGACCTGGGCCTTCACTGAGCCGCCTGCGGGATTCGAACCCGCGACCTACGCATTACGAGTGCGTTGCTCTGGCCAACTGAGCTAAGGCGGCACCGTTGCCGTGTGTGGCGGCAACGCGGGCCAGTCTACACAGGTTCGCGGGTGATCCGTACTCGGATACCAGGGGGGTGGGTCAGGCGGAGGAGACGGCGAGCTTGGCGGCGAAGCCGGCGAAGAGGACGGCGACGCCGCTGGTGAGGGTGGCGGAGAGGCGCTTGCGGCGGCGGAAGGCGGTGGCGAGGGTGGTGCCGGCGAAGATCAGCAGGGAGAGGTAGAGGACGCTGAAGGTCTGCAGGATGCCGCCGAGGAGGACGAAGGAGAGGGCGGGCCGGCTGTAGGAGGGGTCGACGAACTGGGTGAAGAAGGAGAGCAGGAAGAGGATGGCCTTGGGGTTGAGGAGGCTGACCACCAGGGCGCGACGGAAGGGGTTCTCGGTGGACTCGGGGGCCGTCTCGGTGGCGGGGTCGGCCGCGGCCCGGCGTTCGCGCCAGAGCTGACGGGCGGCGCGGAGCATGCCGTAGCCGATCCAGAGCAGGTAGGCGGCGCCGCCGAACTTGACCACCGCAAAGACGGCCGGGTTGGCCTTCAGCAGGGAGGCCGCGCCGATCGAGGTGAGGCTGATCAGGGTGAGGTCGCCAACGAAGACGCCGGCTGCGGCCCGGTAGCCGGTCCGGATGCCCTTGCGGGCGGCGACGGACAGCACGTACAGGGAGTTGGGGCCGGGCAGCAGGACGATGACGAGGGCGCCGAGGACGTACGTCGCCAGGTTGTCGACTCCGAGCACGATGCGCTCCTGTGGGGGAAGGGCGGCAGAGGGGGGCGCTCATCGTAACGTCGCACCGGTAATCGATTGAAACGAAAACTACCTGCCGGCCGCCCGGCGCCCCCGCCCCTACCGGTCGCAGCGCTTGCCCTGCTCAGGGGCCTCCCCGGTGAGCAGGAAGCGGTTCACCGCGCCGTCCACGCAGGCGCTGTGCCGGCCGTAGGCGGTGTGGCCGTCCCCGTCGAAGGTGAGCAGGCGACCGGACTCCAGCTGTCCGGCCAGGGACTGGGCCCAGGCGTACGGGGTGGCCGGGTCGCGGGTGGTGCCGACGACGATGATCGGGGCGGCGCCCGCCGCCCGGATGGTGTGCGCCGCGCCGGTGGCCCGGACCGGCCAGTACGCGCAGGTCAGCGCCATCCAGGCCATGTCCCGCCCGAAGTGCGGCGAGGTCTGCTCGAAGTCCGGCACCGCCCGCTGGACGTCCTCCGGCCCGCTGAACGGGGCGGGCAGGTCCAGGCAGTTCACCGCGGTGTTGGCGAACATCAGGTTGGGGTACGAGCCGTCCGCCTCGCGCCCGTAGTAGGCGTCGGAGAGCTTCAGCAGCCCGGTGCCGTCGCCCGCCGCGGCATCGGCGAGGGCGGCGCGCAGCTTGGGCCAGAGGAAGTCGGCGTACATCGCCTCGATGACGCCCGTGGTCGCTTGGGCCTCGGTGAGCCGCCGCCCGTTGTCGGTGGTGGGCAGCGCGGCGGTCCGGATGGCCGCGAACAGGGCGGTGAGCCGCTCGCCGGCCTGCTGCTCGGTACGCCCGAGCGGGCAGTCCTCGCGCTTGGCGCAGTCCTTGGCGAAGGCGGCCCAGGCCGTCTCGAAGCCACCGGCCTGGGTGCGGTTGCCGGTGACCGAGTCGAGCGCCGGGTCCATCGCTCCGTCCAGCACCAGTCGGCCGGCCCGGCTCGGGAAGAGCCCGGCGTAGGTGGCGCCGAGGAAGGTGCCGTAGGACTTGCCGACGAAGTTGAGCTTCTCGTCGCCGAGCAGGGCGCGCAGCACGTCCATGTCCCGGGCGGCCTCGACGGTGCTGAGGTGGCCGAGTGCCGGACCGGCCTGCTTCCGGCAGCCCTCGGCGAACTCTTTGTCGGCGGCGACCAGTGCGTCGATCCCGCGCTGGTCGCCGGGGGTCAGGTCGACGGCGGTGAAGGCGTCCATCCGGTCGCCGCTGAGGCAGGTGACGGGGCTGCTGCGGCCCACCCCGCGCGGGTCGAGGCCGACCAGGTCGTACCGGGCGCGCACCCCGCTGTCGAACGTCCGGGCGGTGGCCTCCAGGTACTCGACCGCCGAGCCGCCGGGCCCGCCCGGGTTGAGCAGCAGCGACCCGAGCCGCGGGTCGTGGGCGCCGGCGCCGGGAACCGCGCCGGCGTCGGTGACCGCCCCGGCCGCGGCGGGGTCGGCCACCGAGCGGGCGGCAGCGAGGGTGAGGTCGCCGTCCCCCGGGTGGTCGTAGTCCAGCGGCACTCGGAACGTCGTGCACTCGAACCCGCCGTCGCACGACTGCCAGGCCGGCCGCTGCGCGTAGTACGGCGCGAGCCCGGCCGGGACGTCGGCGGGCAGCGGCTCCAGCGGCGTGGCCCCCGACGTGCCGGGGCCCGGGGCGGAGGACCCACCGGGGCGGGCCGAGTCGGACGAGGCCGCCCCCGGCACCCCGGGCGGGCCCGAACTGCACCCGCCCGCCAGCAGCCCGACGGCCACCGCCGCGGCCGACAGCCGCACCGCGGCGGCCGGTACCCGAACCCGCCCGAAGGCCCTCATCCGGTTGCTCTCCTCAGAAGGGGTCGAAGGAACGAAAACGCGATGACGTGATGACACGAAGACACGAAGACAGACAGGAGGACGGGAGGACAGGGAGACGGGAGGGCTGGGGGACGCGGGGGACCCGGGGGGATGCGCCGCTGCCCGGCACCCACCCCGGGGTACCGGGCAGCGTAACGCCCGCTCGGCGCTCCCTCAGGACGACTTGGCCAGCGCCTCGGCCAGGAACTGCGCCGCCTGCCGGACCAGCCGCAGCCGCTCCCGGTCGGGCGTGAAGTCCTGCACGTTGTCCGAGATCCGCACCTCGGCCTTGGCCGCCGGACCGGGGCCCGCCTTCAACGAGGCCTGGAGCTTGCGGGCCGCGTCCAGCCCGGCGGCGTCGGCCTTGGCGGCGGCCAGCAGCAGCTTGGCCGCGCTGCCGGTCGGGGCCTCGGCGCCGGTCTGGGTCAGCGCGGCGGCGTCGTACCGGCCGGAGACCGCGGCGGCCGCGCCGTACAGGTCGGGGCGGGCCAGCCCGGCGGCGGCCGCGCACGGCGCGCCGCCCTCGACGCCGAGGGCACCCCACGAGGCCGGGCCGGGCGGCAGGGTGCGGAAGGAGGCCGCGATGGTCGTGCGCAGCGCCGCGTCGTCGGCGACGGCGGCCGGGGCGGCGGCGACCAGCTCGCAGGGGTGGGCGGTGCCGTTGGGCGCCTCGGGGGCGACCAGGATGAACGGACGGGACTTGCCGGTCTGCAGCGCCGAGCCGATGCCCTCGAAGACGTCGGGCACCTCGGCGTCGGCGGTCTTGCGCGGCGCGGCCGCGTGCATCACCACGACCGGGAAGCGCGCGTTGGGCTCCTTGGCGTACTGCGGCGGCAGCCATACCCGGACGTTGCGCGGACGCCCGTCGGGGCCGAGCACGGCGGACTGGAGCAGCTCGCCGCCGCCCGGGTGGCCGACACTGTCGAAGCGGCTGGCCACCGCAGGGGCCGTGGTGGCGGCGGCCGTGCCGGGGGCGGCAGCGGCCGACTCGGTGGCCGCGGGGGGCACCGCCTGCTGCCGGACGGCCGCACCGCCCGCTGCCCCCGCGTCCGCGCCCGCCGTGTCCACGACGGGCTCCGACCGGTCCGGTTGCCGGTCGCCGCGACCGAGGCCGCCGAAGGCGCCGAGCGCGGTGAGCAGCGTCAATCCGGTGACGCACACCCCGCAGACCATCGCGCCGCCCGCCCGCACCAGCATCGGCCACCGGTCGCCGGCCAGCTCGTAGGTCTCGGCGGCCCGCAGGTCGCGCCAGCGCTGGAGGGCCCCGCGGGCGAGCCAGATCCCGCCGAGCGCGGCGGCCAGTAGGGGGATGACGAGGAGCGAACGAACCATGCGACGCACCGCCTCGGAGGAGGGCCGGCGCCGGACCGGACCCGGCGCGTACGGGAGGCGACCGGCCCGTCCGGGCGCAGTCGGCCCCCAGCGTGCACAACCGGCGGACGGTCACACGCGGGTGTGCCCGGCGCGTATCGCTCGTTCACTCGAAGGTGGGACAGCGCACCGGCTCCGGCAGGCGTACGGCCGTCAGCCGGTGGAGCGGTCGGACCGAGCCGGTCAGGCGGAGCGGGCCCGCAGAGCGCGGCGGAGCAGAGCGGGCCGGCGGACGACCGGCGGACGCACCGCGGTCGGCTCAGCCCGCGCGCAGCGCCACCGTCATCGCCTCGACCGCGAGCAGCGGGTCCACGTTGCGGTCCAACGCCTCGCGGCAGGCCAGCACCGCCTCGATCCGGCGCAGCGTGCCCTCCGCCGGACCGGCCTGGGCCACCCGGTTCAGCGCCTGCCGCTGGTCCTCGTTGGCGAGCGCGCCGCTGGAGCCGAGCTGGATCGCGAGCACGTCCCGGTAGAAGCCCAGCAGGTCGAGCAGGGCCACGCCGAGGGTCTCCCGGCGGGTACGGGTGGCGCGGCTCTTCTGCCGCTTCTCCAGCTCCTTGACCGCCCCGGCCATGCCGCGCGGGGCCTTGCTGCCCTCGGCGGCGCCATAGGCCGCCTTGAGGTCGTCGGTCTCCTTGGCGTCCTGGGTCTCGGCGAGCGCCTCGGCGTCGGCCTTGGCGGTGTCGACCAGGCGCTGGGCGGCGGCCAGGCAGCCGCCGATGTCGCCGACCTCCAGCGGGATCCGCAGCACCTCCGCACGCCGGGAGCGGGCCTGCTCGTCGACGGCGAGGCGGCGGGAGCGCTCGATGTCGCCCTGCCCGGCGAGCGCGGCGAGCCGGGCGGTCTCCGGGTCGACGCCGTCGCGGCGCACCAGCGTGTCGGCGACCGCCTCGGCGGCGGGGGTGCGCAGCACCAGCAGGCGGCAGCGCGAGCGGATGGTCGGCAGGACGTCCTGGACGGAGGGGGCGCAGAGCAGCCAGACGGTGCGCGGGGAGGGTTCCTCCACGCCCTTGAGCAGCGCGTTCGCGGCGGCCTCGGTGAGCCGGTGGGCGGCGTCCACCAGGATCACCGACCAGCGGCCGCCGGTCGGGTAGCTGGAGGCGCGCATCACCAGGTCACGCATGTCGCCGACGCCGATGGACAGGCCGTCCGTCCGGACGTACTTCACGTCGGCGTGGCTGCCGGCGAGCACGGTGTGGCAGCCGTCGCAGAATCCGCAGCCGGGCGTGCCGCCGAGCGCGAGGTCGGGGCTGGTGCACTGGAGTGCGGCGGCGAAGGCCCGCGCGGCGGTGACCTGACCGGCGCCGGGCGGACCGGTGAACAGCCAGGCGTGCGTCATCAGCGAGGCGTTCCCGCCCTCGACCGGTGCTGCCCCGCGACCGGCCTCGACCGTCGCCCCGGCCGCCCGGGCCGCGGCGGTCAGCTGCTCGACCACCCGCTCCTGGCCCACCAGGTCGTCCCAGACGGCCACTGCTGCTCCCAAGCTCCGTACGGCAGCGCCCACGGCGCCTCTTCCCCGCCGTCGAGCATACGTCTCCGCCCTGACAGCCATTGCTCCGTCCGGGTCACGACGGACGGGCCCGGAAGCGGACGGCAGCACGCGGAGACACCGCTGGAGAGCACCGGGGGACGGCACGGGCGGACGGCACCGGCGGACGGCACGGGCGGATGGCGGGACCACCACCGGCCGACACCGACACCGACGCCGGCGCCCGCCGACAGCAAGGCGGCGCCGCCGGGGACCTGCCCCGGCGGCGCCGCCCGCGTCGTGTCCGGTCAGCCCCGGCGGCCCCAGCGACGGCCCTTGCCCTTGCCGTCGCCCTTGTCCTGCTTCTCCTGCTTCTCCTGCGTGTCCTGCCTGTCCTGGCCCTCCTGGCCGAACCCGTCGCGCGGGTCCGCACCCTGCTGCGGAGCGCCCTGCGCCGGGCTGCCGTGCTCCCAACGCGTCCACTCGTCGTGCGAGCCGAGCAGGGTGTCGGTGAGGCTCGGCAGGTCGTCCATCGGCGTCTCCTCGGCCCACTCCGGCCGCGACCGCTCGGCGGCCGACGGGGGCTCCGGCTGGGCCTGAGGCTGAGGCTGGGCCTGAGGCTGCCGGCCCTGGGGCTGCGGCTGGCCCTGGGGCCGCTGCGCGGTCGGCTCCCCGCCGACTCGCGGCAGCTCACGCGTACCGTCCACCGGGCGGTCCGACCCGACCCGCGGCAGCACGGCCGTCCGGTCGGCGGCCTCCGCCGGGACCTTCGGCAGCACGGCCGTCTGGTCCACCGCCGGCACCACCGGCAGCTTGGCGGTCTCGTCGACCGCCCCGGCGGCTCCGGCCGCCTTGCGCGCCTCGGCGGCATCGGCGGCCCGGACCGCGGTCTGCCGGTCCCGCAGCGACAGCTCGCGCGTCGCCTCGTCCCCGAGCCCGTCCGTCGGGCCCTGCGCCGACTCCTGCGGCACGTCGCGAACCGGCACGTCCCGAACCGGAGCACCCTGCTCCGAAGCGCCCTGGTCCGAAGCGTCCCGAACCGGAGCGTCCTGCGGCGTCTCCCGGACCACCCGCAGCTCCGTGGTCACGGCGTCCCCGCCGGTCGACCCCGGCCGCCCGGCCGCCCGGTCCGCCGCCGTCTCGGCCGCCTCGGCCGCTGCCGCCAGGGCGGCGGCCTGCGCCAGCCGGGCCTCCTCGGCCCGCTGCAGCGCCTCCTCCGCCCGGCGACGCTGCTCCTCGCGGGCGAGCTCGCGCTGGCGCTGCAGCTCGGCCTGGGCGGCCGCCTCGTCGGCGATCCGCTTGCGCTCGGCGGCCTCGGCCGCCAGCCGGGCCTCCTCGGCGGCGCGGAGCTTGGCCTCCTCCGCCGCGCGGCGCTCGGCTTCCGCCGCCGCCCGACGGCGCGCCTCCTCCTCGGCCTTGCGCCGGGCCTCGGCGGCGGCCCGCTCGGCCTCCTCCTTGGCCAGCCGTTCCTTCTCCGCCTGCTCGGCGCGCAGCTGAGCCAGCACTTCCTGCCGCTTGCGCTCGGCGGCCTCCTCCTCGGCCTTCTTGCGGGCCTCCTCCGCGGCGCGGCGCTCGGCCTCCTCACGGGCGAGGCGCTCCTGCTCGGCGCGGGCGGCCTTCTCCTGCTCGGAGAGCGGCAGCTCGCGGTCGAGCCGGTGCCGGATGGCGGTGGTGACGAAGCCGGGTGCCTGGCTGCCGTCCACGACCAGGTAGCGCGCCGGGTCGGCGGCAGCGAGGGCGAGGAAGCCGGCCCGGACCCGCTGGTGGAACTCGGTGGGCTCGGACTCCAGCCGGTCCAGCGCCTCGGTGAAGCGCTCCCGGGCCCTGGTCGGGTCGACGTCCAGGACGACGGTGAGGTCGGGCAGCAGCCCGCCGGTGGCCCAGCGGGAGATCCGGGCGACCTCGGTCGCGGCCAGGTCGCGACCGGCGCCCTGGTAGGCGATGGAGGAGTCCATGTACCGGTCGGTGATCACCACGGCGCCGCGCGCGAGGGCCGGGCGGATGACGTTCTCGACGTGCTCGGCGCGGTCGGCGGCGTAGATCAGTGCCTCGGCGCGGTGCGACAGGCCGGTGTTGCCGACGTCCAGGACGAGGCCGCGCAGCCGCTGGCCGACCGGGCTGCCGCCGGGCTCGCGGGTGAGCACGACCTCGTGCCCCTTGCCGCGGATCCACTCGGCGAGCGCCTGGGCCTGGGTGGACTTGCCGGCGCCGTCGCCGCCCTCCAGGGCGATGAAGAAGCCGGTGCCCGCGCCCCGGTGCGGCACCGGGCCGGCCGCGCCGCGCAGCGCGTCCACCAGGTCCCGGCCGAACGGCACGGTGCCCCGGCGGTCGTCGGTGCGCAGCAGCACGACGGCGGCGAGCACCAGCGTGAGCAGCCCCGCGGTGGCCACGGCGAGGGCCGCGCCGCCGTGGATGAAGGTGAACGAGCCGGGCTCGGCGGTGCCGTAATCGACGTCCCCGTAGGCGGCGGCGATCAGCGGGACGACGACCAGCGCGGCGGCGACCACGATCCGCAGCACCGCGTACAGGTGCTCGGTGACCTTCGGCAGCCGGGCCTCCTCGACCTCCTGGGCGAGCAGGGTGCGCCCGGCCGAGAGGACGATCCCGGCGGCCAGGGCGGCCAGCACGGTGAGCAGCAGGACGAGCACGAAGTCCAGCACCAGCCCGGCCAGGATCAGCGCGACGCCCTGGGTGAGCAGCGCCAGCGCGAGCAGCCGGCGGCGGGAGAAGGTGGGCAGCGTGGCCCTGGTGAGCCGGGCGCCGAGGGCGGGCGCCCCGGTGGCGGCGAGCACCACCAAGCCGTAGCCGATCGGACCGGCCCGGTGCTCGGCGGCGGTCAGCAGCGCGAGCGCGGCGACGCCCGCCATCGAGGCGAAGGCGGCGGCGACGGCGAAGGTGAAGTAGGGGGCGCTACCGGTGCGGCCCTTGCTCAGCGCGGGGCCGGGGACCGCATCGGTCGGGGCGCGCAGGCCCTGCAGCGGGGAGACCGGGGCGACGGCCACCGGACCGCCGGGCAGCTGCTGGAGGTAGCCGCGGGCGGCCGAGGCGGCGAACAGGCCGGCCGCGCCGAGCGCCGCGAAGGTGAGCTGGTGGGCGCGGAGCCAGTCCGAACCGGCCGCCGCGCCGATGTTGTTGAGCAGGGTGAAACCGACCAGGCCGACGGCGGCCAGCGGCACGGTGACCCAGCCGGTGAAGCGGTCGATGACCCGGACGGTCTCCAGGTTGGCGGCGGCGGGCCGCCGCTCGGCGGCCGGGGCGTAGGGGTCGGCCGCCGGGAGCAGGCCGGGGACGGCGGCGGCCCTGGCGATCTCCCGGACCCGCTCGACCGCGCCGGTGACGAACACGGTGGCGAGCAGGACGTAGGTGGCGGCGCCGGAGGGCTTGGAGCCGGAGCTCAGCCAGACGGTCCACCAGGGCGCGAGGCCGACCAGCAGGGCGCGCAGCGCGTCGGCGCCGAACAGCGTCCAGCGCCGGTCGAGCTTGCCCGCGACCAGCTGGTGCACCGGGCCGAGCAGCGCCACGCCGACCAGGCCGGTGGCCACCACGCGGACGGCGAGGACCGCGGCGAGGGCGAAGGAGAGGCTGCGCGGCAGGTCGCCGAACTGGCCGCCGAGGGCGGCGGCGATCACGGTGAGCGCGAGCAGCACCAGCAGGCCGAGCCGGTCGGCGGTGCCGCCGATCAGCTGGGTGGTCCACAGACGCCGGTAGGCGCGTGTCCGCAGCAGTGCCCGGGCCCGGTCCACCGGGGTACCGGCGGGTGCGACCTCGGGCAGGTCGGACGCCCAGGCTCTGGCGGCCGGGGCGGCGCTGGGGGTGGGCTGCTCCTCGCTCGTCATACGGTCAGCGTAGCGGGCGGGGCTTGGCCGGAATGTGGTGAACGGGCTTCCGGATCCCGCTCATCACCGGGTTGTGACGTTCCCCGCACAGATCCCGATCGTCTCGCCGCTCGGCTGAGGCCGACCCGGCCCACCGCTCGCCCGCGACTCGCCCCGCGACCCGACCTCCGCTCGCCCGCGACTCGCCCCGCGACCCGCCCTCCGCTCGCCCCGCCCGCTCGCCCCGCGACCCGCCCTCCGCTCGCCCCGCCCGCTCGCCGCGCGACCCGCCCTCCGCTCGCCCTGCCCGCTCGCCCCGCGACCTGCCCGCGACTCGCCCGACCGCTCACCCGGCTGCCGACAGCGAACGGGCCCGCAACCCCCGGGATCGGGGGCGCGGGCCCGTCGGCGGTGACCGGCGATCAGCCCTCGTCGGTCGCCGTGGTCTTGCTCGCGGCCGTCTTCTTGGCCGCCGTCTTCTTCGCCGCCGCCGTCTTGGTGGTGGTGGTCTTCTTGGCGGCGGTCTTCTTCGCGGCCGCGGTCTTGGTCGCCGCGGTCTTGGTCGCCGTCGCCTTCTTGGCCGCCGTCTTCTTCGCCGGGGCCTTCTTCGCCGCCTTCTTCACCGGCCCGCGCGCCCGCTTCTCGGCGAGCAGCTCGTAGCCGCGCTCCGGCGTGATGGTCTCGACGTCGTCGTCCTTGCGCAGCGTGGCGTTGGTCTCGCCGTCGGTCACGTACGGGCCGAAGCGACCGTCCTTGACCACCACCGGGCGCTCGCTGACCGGGTCGTTGCCCAGCTCCTTGAGCGGCGGGGCGGCGGCGGCCCGGCCGCGCTGCTTGGGCTGGGCGTAGATCGCCAGCGCCTCGTCGAGGGTGATCGTGAAGAGCTGGTCCTCGCTGGTGAGCGAGCGGGAGTCGGTGCCGCGCTTGAGGTACGGGCCGTAGCGGCCGTTCTGCGCGGTGATCTCCGCGCCCTCGGCGTCGGTGCCGACCACGCGCGGCAGCGAGAGCAGCCGCAGCGCGTCCTCCAGGGTGACGGTGTCCAGCGACATCGTCTTGAAGAGCGAGGCGGTGCGCGGCTTGACGGCGTTCTTGCCGGTCTTGGGCGTGCCCTCGGGCAGGATCTCGGTCACGTACGGGCCGTAGCGGCCGTCCTTGGCGACCAGCATGTTGCCGCTGACCGGGTCCGGGCCGAGCTCGAAGTCGCCGCTGGGCTTGGCCAGCAGCTCCTCGGCCAGCTCGATGGTGAGCTCGTCCGGCGGCAGGTCGTCCGGGATGTCGGCGCGCTGGCCGGGCTCGCCCTCGACGACGGAGGCGCGCTCGACGTACGGGCCGTAGCGGCCGACCCGCAGGGTGAGGTCGTCGCTGATCCGGAACGAGCTGATCTCCCGGGCGTCGATCGCACCGAGGTCGGTGACCAGCTCCTTCAGGCCGCCCAGGTGGTCGCCGTCGCCGTTGCCGGCCTCGGCGGCGCCGCCCGCGGCGTGGCCCTCGCCCTCGCCGAAGTAGAAGCGCTTCAGCCACGGCACGGACTGCGCCTCACCGGCGGCGATCCGGTCGAGGTCGTCCTCCATCTTCGCGGTGAAGTCGTAGTCGACCAGTCGGCCGAAGTGCTTCTCCAGCAGGTTGACCACGGCGAAGGACAGGAAGGACGGGACGAGCGCCGTCCCCTTCTTGAACACGTACCGGCGCTGGATGATCGTGTCGATGATCGACGCGTAGGTGGAGGGACGGCCGATCTCCCGGTCCTCCAGCTCCTTGACCAGCGAGGCCTCGGTGTAGCGGGCCGGCGGCTTGGTGGCGTGGCCCTCGGGGGTGATCCGCTCGGCGCCCAGCGGGTCGCCCTGGGTGACCTGCGGCAGCCGGCGCTCGCGGTCGTCGAGCTCGGCGTTCGGGTCGTCGGCGCCCTCGACGTAGGCCTTGAGGAAGCCGTGGAACGTGATGATCTTGCCGGAGGCGGAGAACTCGACGTCCCGGCCGTCGGCGGAGTTGCCGCCGACCCGGACGGTGACGGACTGGCCGACCGCGTCCTTCATCTGGGAGGCGACGGTGCGCATCCAGATCAGCTCGTACAGCCTGAAGTCGTCACCGGTCAGGCCGGTCTCGGCGGGGGTGCGGAAGCGGTCGCCGGAGGGGCGGACGGCCTCGTGCGCCTCCTGCGCGTTCTTGACCTTGCTGGCGTAGGTGCGCGGGGCGTCCGGCAGGTAGTCGGCGCCGTACAGCTGGGTGACCTGGGCGCGGGCGGCGGAGATCGCGGTGTCCGACAGCGTGGTGGAGTCGGTGCGCATATAGGTGATGAAGCCGTTCTCGTACAGCTTCTGGGCCACCTGCATGGTCCGCTTGGCGCCGAAGCCCAGCTTGCGGCTGGCCTCCTGCTGGAGCGTGGTGGTGCGGAACGGCGCGTACGGCGAGCGGCGGTACGGCTTGGACTCGACGCTGCGGACGCTGAACGCGGTCTGCTCCAGGGCGGCGGCCAGCTGCCGGGCGGCCTGCTCGTCCAGGTGCATGGTGTTGGCGCTGCCAGCCTTCAGCTGGCCGTTCGAGCCGAAGTCGCGGCCGCTGGCGATCCGCTTGCCGTCGACCGAGGCGAGCCGGGCGCCGAAGGTCTCCGGGTTGGCGGCGTCGGCCGGGGTGCGACCGGTGCCGAAGGTGCCGACCAGGTCCCAGTACGAGGCGGTGCGGAAGGCCATCCGCTCGCGCTCGCGCTCGACCACCAGCCGGGTGGCGACGGACTGGACGCGGCCCGCCGAGAGCTTCGGCATGACCTTCTTCCACAGCACCGGCGAGACCTCGAAGCCGTAGAGGCGGTCGAGGATGCGGCGGGTCTCCTGGGCGTCGACCAGGCGCTGGTTCAGCTCGCGCGGGTTGGCCACGGCCTCCTGGATCGCCGACTTGGTGATCTCGTGGAACACCATCCGGTGCACCGGCACCTTGGGCTTCAGCACCTGCTGCAGGTGCCACGCGATGGCCTCGCCCTCGCGGTCCTCATCGGTGGCGAGGAAAAGCTCGTCGGACTCCGCGAGCAGCGACTTCAACTTGCTGACCTGGGACTTCTTGTCCGCGTTGACCACGTAGATGGGCGCGAAGTCGTGGTCGACGTCCACCCCGAGGCGGCGCACCTCGCCGGTGTACTTGTCCGGCACCTCGGCCGCGGTGCTCGGCAGGTCGCGGATGTGCCCGACGCTCGCCTCGACGATGTAGCCGGGGCCAAGGTAGCCCTTGATCGTCTTCGCCTTGGCCGGCGACTCGACAATGACGAGTCGCTGTCCGTGCGCGGTCTCGCTGCTCGGGGACACCTTCGCTCTTCTCTCCCGGTCCTTATGTGGCTGGTCGGCGCGGCAGCACGGGCTGCGCTCCGCCCGACCCCTCCACCGTCCCGGGGTCGCCGCTTCACGACACCCCACCAGCGGAGTGTGACCGTACCCCGGCCACCCTTGTCAAACGGACGGATCCCGCTTTTTCACTTGCCGGGCTCACCGACGCCACTCGAACGGTAACCCGATGACGGAGGTTCGCGCCCCGTGGAGGCCGGGCTTCGGCAGGTTCCGGAGGATGGAATGACGGATTTCAAGATCTGTCAATGGAAAATCGACGGCCGGGCGGGGGAGCTCGCCGAGGGCGCGGTCAGGACGTCGGCGGGCGGGTGAGCGGGAAACTGCGGCGCGCGGGTCGGCGGCGCGCGGGTCGGCGGGAACGTCCGCACGGGTGGCTGGAACCAACTGCTCGCGGGCGGCCGGGGACGACCGCGCGCCGGTGGGCGGACCGCTCAGCCGCCGACCGCGGCCAGGAGGCCGGCACCCGCCGCGAGACAGGCCACCCCCAGGGCGCTCCACAGCAGGTCGGCGACGGTGGCCCGGTCGATCTCCCCGGCCGCCAGCACCACCCGGCTCGGGCGCTGCGGGTCGTAGCAGATCCGTACCGGGGCACCGGGCGCGAAACGGGCCGGACGGCGCAGCGGGGTGTGCCCGCGCGGACGGGCGAGCACGAGCCCCGCCACCCGGCACGCGCCGGAGCCGCCGACCGAGGGCGGTACCGAGAAGGAGAGCAGCGGTGAGCTGTCCAGCTGGCCGTGCGCGTCGTCGTCGGCCACCACCGTGGCCACCACCGCCACCCCCCGACGGCGCACCCGGTGGCGGAGGCGCACTTCGGCGGCGCACCAGAGCAGCAGTACGCCACCGAAGAGGGCGAGCACCAGCCCGGCCACCGTCGCCGTCGTCGTGTCCACTCCTGGCCCCCGGCTCCCCAGCTCTGTCCACAGCCTGTGGACAGAGCCTCACAGCGGATGACCAACGCGGGGCAGCCGTTCGGGGACCACTGGACGAACCAGGGGGTACGGACGGGTGAACCGGGGGCGCGATGCGGGCGGGACCTCAGCGAACGGGTTCGATGAACCCCTGCTCGGTCAGCAGCCGCAGCGACTCCGGCACCCGGTCCCGCAGGACCACCCGGTCCTCGCCGAGCAGCTGCGCGATGGCATCCACGATCTCGCCCGCGGACAGCGTCCCGTCGCAGACGCCGACGAAGCCGGCGCCCACCGTGTCCACCTTGGTGGCCCGCCGCATGCCGCGGTTGTGACGCAGGATCACGTGCTCCGGGTCCTCCGCGCCCGGCTCGCCGACCTGCTCCTGGACCACCTCGTCGGCCAGCACGTAGCGGGCCGCGAGCAGGCCCGCGTCGTCGTGCGTACGGAGGAAGTCCTGCCGGTCGAACCAGGCCTCGATGTGCGGGCCGAGCGGCTGCTCCACCGGGTGCGGCCACTCCTCGACCCGCACGGTCGGACGCTCGGCACCGCTCGCCCGCAGGGTGATCCACCCCATCCCGATGCCCTCGACCCCGCCCGCCTCGAAGGCGTCCAGCCACTCGCCGTAGCGGGCCTGGTAGTCGCCGCCGGGGCCGCGGTGGTCGCCACCGTCGCGCAGCCACAACTCGGCGTACTGGGCCACGTCCTGGACCTCGCGCTGGACGACCCAGGCGTCCAGGCCGGTGCCCGCGACCCAGCCGGCCAGCCGCTCGTGCCAGTCCTCGCCCTTGATGTGCTGCCAGTTGGCGAGCAGCTGGCAGTAGCCGCCGGGCTCCAGGTGGTCGGCGGCGGAGCGGACCAGGCTGCGGCACAGGTCGTCGCCGGCCATGCCGCCGTCGCGGTAGGTGAACCGGCCGGCGGGCGAGATGACGAACGGCGGGTTGGAGACGATCAGGTCGAACTTCCGCTCCCCGACCGGCTCGAAGAGGCTTCCGGAGAGCACCTCGGTGTGGTCGAAACCGGACAGCGCCAGGGTCAGTTCGGTGAAGCGCAACGCGCGCGGGTTGAGGTCGGTGGCGGTGACCGTGCCGGCGTGCCGGGCCGCGTGCAACGCCTGCACGCCGGAGCCCGCGCCGAGGTCCAGCGCGGCCCGGACCGGACGGCGCACGGTGATGTTGGCCAGCGTGGTGGAGGCACCGCCGACACCCAGCACCAGGTCCTGCCGGGCCACCCCGTGCGCGGTCTCGCCGGAGCCGATTCCGCCCGCGCCACCCACCGCGCAGCCCAGGTCGGAGACCACCCAGGCGTCCGAACTCGGCATCCCGGCGACCTCGTTGGCGTACGGCCGGACGTCGACGGTGGCGCGCACCAGCTCCCCGTCGGGGCGCAGCCAGCCGTCCGCCAGGCAGTCCTCCACCGGCAGCGCGGCGGCGGCCGCCCGGTACGGCACCGGCTGCTGCAGCAGGAACAGCCGCACCAGCGTCTCCAGCGGACTGCCACCGCGTGTCGCACGCAGCGCCGGAACCGCCTCGCTGCGGGCCAGCGCCGAATAGCCGGTGGGCCCGAGCAGGTCCAGGCACCCGTCGGCGGTGAACGAGGCGGCGAGCAGCGCCTCGCGCAGCTTGGCGAGGCGGGTCGGGTCGAGAACGGGGCTACTGATCACCCCGCCATTGTCCCCCGCCGATCCCCCGCCGCCGCCCGCCCGCGGGCCCGGACGCCCCGCGCTGCGAGGTCCGCCTCCGGGCCGGCCGACCGCGAGCATCCCGTCGGGAGCCCGAGCCTGGACGCGCGCCCCACCGGGCTTCCACGCGCCCGGTCGCACGCCCCGGAGCCCGGGCGCGGTTGGTTCCTGCCGGGCGGCGGCTCGCTGTTCGGCGCTCCTCGGCCTTGGCCGAGCCCGAGCCTGCGCCTGCGCCTGCGCCTGCGCCTGCGCCTGCGCCTGCGCCTGCGCCCACGATGCGCAGCAGCCGGTGCCGCTCACAGGAGCGGCACCGGCTGCTGCTTTCCCTCCCCTGGCGGGAGGGCGGGATCACCTGCCCGGTCAGCTCGCGGTGGGAGCCGGGGTGCCGGCCGGGGCTGCCGGGGTGGTGGCGCCGGCGGCGGGGCTCGCGGTGTCGGTCGCACCGGGCGCGGGCGTGGCGGCGGTGCCCGGGGTGCCGCTCGCACCGGGGGTCGGGGTCGCGCTCGCGCCCGCGGGAGCCGGGGTGCCGCTCGCGCCGCCGGTCGGGGCACCGCTCGCACCGCCGGTCGCGCCGCCCGTGGGGGCGCCGGCCGGGGACGGCTTGCAGCCCTCCTGCTTGGCCATCGCCGCGCCGAGGTCGCCGCGCTGCAGCTTGCTCTGCGCCTGGGTGGAGAGCGTGGCCAGCTGCTGCACCTGGTCGGCGACGCTGCGCAGCCCGTCGGCGAACTTGGCCTGGTCGTCGTTGGGCAGCGCGTCCAGCTTCTTCTGGACCTCCTGGTAGCCGTCGGCCGCCTTCTTCAGCTCGTCGACGGTGTCCTTCTGCAGGGCCGCGCCGTCCTGCACCTTGGGGGCACCGGCCGAGTCGATGGCAGCCGCTATGTCCTGGTTGGTCTTGGCCAGCCGCCCGATGTCCGTGGAGAGCCGCTTCTGCAGGTCCGCCGGGACCTCGCCGGTCTTCACCTGACCGGTGTCCGCGAGCGCGGTCCGGGACTGGGCGATCGGGTCCTTGGCCGCGCCGCAGACGTTCGACGCCCAGGACTCCAGCTGCTTGCTGTTGTCGTCGCCACCGCCGCAGCCGACGGCGCCGAACGCCAGCAGCACGCCGAGGGCGGGTACGGCCAGCAGTCGCTTGTTCACCGGGAGAAGCCTTTCGGTTTCGGTCGTCATCGGTCGTCGAACCTACACGGCCGCTTCCCACCGCCCGGTTCCCGGTTCCCGCCGCCGACCTCCCGTCCGGCCCGCCCACGTCTGCGGCCGCAGCCACGGCTCAGGCCCGCTCGACCCGGATCGGATCACCCGGCCGGACGGTGCGCAGCACGGCGGCGTCCCCGTCCAACGCGCCCAGGACGTTGCAGGGACCGGCCAGCCGGCACTCGCCGTCGCGTGCGATCGGCGTCGGCCCGTACGGCAGCGCGAGGCTGTCGCCGTCCGTCCAGAAGGCGACCGTGCCCGGCTCCACGACCTGCCGGGCGTCGTTCTCGCGCGGCACGCTGACGGGCGTGCCGAAGTAGACCTCCTCGCCCCAGGTGCTCGCCGACGAGCTGATCGGCAGCTCGGCCCAGAGCGCCTCGGCGGTGAGGGTGGCCGCCAGCGTGGCAGTCGCCTGCCCGGCCGGCCACAGGATGCGGATCCGCATGGAATTCCTTCCGCGACGAGGTCCGATCAGCGATCGGACCCGGTCGTGCCGGAAGCAGCGAACCGCGAGGCTCAACAGTTTGTCAACACATGCCCGGGGAGCGGACCCCGCGCGCGTCGAAGGTGCCTCAGACCGAGACGGAGGCGACCGAGACCGGCCAGCTCATCCGGATCAGGCCACCGTCCGTGCCGTTGGTGACCTCCAGGTCCTCGACCAGGCCGGTGATCACGGCGATGCCCAGCGTGTCGTCCTCCGGCTCGCCGCCGTCGGCGGCGCCCGAGTCCGGGACGGCGACGGGGCCGGCCTCGTCCTCGACCTCGATGAGGAAACGCTTCTCCTGATCGGTCAGCGCGACCCTGACCGTGCCGCCGATGCCGCCCCGCTGGTGCAGGCCGACCGCGCGGGAGCACGCCTCGCCGACCGCGAGCCGTACCTCGTCGAGCACCGACTCGTCGACCCCGGCCCGTCTGGCGACGGCCGCGGCGACCAGGCGGGCCGTCCGCACGTGCTCGGGAAGCGCGCTGAATCGAAGTTCGACGGTTGCCATCTCTCCCCCTCGGGGTGCTCCGACCGGGGCCGGAAGTACGGCCCCTACGGGCCGGCAGGGCCGGCCCAGAGGCGACCGGGACGCGCCGGGCCGCGGGGGCCCAGGCACCCCGGACGCGAGGAAACGGGGCGGGCCGGCCACGAGGGCCGGCCCGGCCGCGTCAGTCGGTCGCGTTGACCGCGTCGTCCACCGAGGTGTGGATCGGGAAGACCTTGGTCAGGCCGGTGATGCGGAAGATCTTCAGGATGCGCTCCTGGTTGCAGACGAGGCGCAGCGAGCCCTCGTGAGCGCGCACCCGCTTCAGACCGCCCACCAGCACACCCAGACCGGTCGAGTCCAGGAAGTCAACGCCTTCCATGTCGACGACGAGGTGGTACTTGCCGTCGTTGACGAGCTCGACCAGCTGCTCGCGCAGCTTCGGGGCGGTGTACACATCGATCTCGCCGCCAACCTCGACGACCGTGCGATCGCCGACTGAACGGGTCGACAGGGACAGGTCCACGGAACCTCCAGCACCTTGCCTTGCTACGTCATGTGCGATCCTCGGCCGGACGGCCGCCACCGCATGGTCGCGAGCCCGGACGCGCCCAGCCAACGCGTGGCAAGCCTCAGCGCTGCGACCCACGGCCGTACGGCCGTCACGGCCACATTCAACCACCTGCGACCATGCCCGCACGATGGCTTACGACGATTCTCCGTCACGCCGGTGACACACTGGGTCCTCATGCCGCCCCGACACAGCCCGCCCGAGGCACTGCTGACGACCCTGACCACTGATCGGGGGCGGTCCGACCGGCTCACCCATACGGAGCACCTTCCCGCCCGACCTGCGCGTTATTCACCCTGGCCCGAGTCGATCCGTCCGGAGATCGTGGACGCGGCACTCGCGGTCGGGGTCGAACAGCCCTGGGCACACCAGGCAGAAGCGATGAACCTGGCGAAAAGCGGTCAGACTGTGGTGATCGCCACAGGCACCGCCTCGGGCAAGTCGCTGGGCTACCTGGCCCCGGTGCTCAGCGACCTGCTGGACGGCACCGAGGCCCGCAACGGCCGCGGCGCCACCGCGCTCTACCTGGCACCGACCAAGGCCCTCGCCGCCGACCAGCGCCGCCGGGCCGCCGAACTCGCCCCGCCGAGGGTCCGCGCCGCGCTGTACGACGGCGACACCCCGCCCGAGGAGCGCGAGTGGGTCCGCCAGTACGCCTCCTACGTGCTCACCAACCCGGACATGCTGCACCGGGGCGTCCTGCCCGGCCACGCCCGCTGGTCCTCCTTCCTCAAGGCGCTGCGCTACGTGGTCGTCGACGAGTGCCACAGCTACCGGGGCGTGTTCGGCTCGCACGTCGCCCAGGTGCTGCGCCGACTGCGCCGCGTGTGCGCGCGTTACGGTTCGTCACCGACCTTCCTGCTGGCCTCCGCAACCACCGCCGATCCGGCCGCGACCGCCGAGCGCCTCACCGGCCTGCCCGCCGTGGCCGTCACCGAGGACGCCTCGCCGCGCGGGCCGATGGTCTTCGGCCTCTGGGAGCCGCCGCTGACCGAGAACGTCGGCGAGCACGGCGCGCCCGTCCGCCGCACCGCCACCGCCGAGGCCGCGCACCTGCTCACCGACCTGGTCGAGCGGGGGACCCGCACCGTCGTCTTCGTCCGCTCCCGCCGCGCAGCCGAACTCGTCGCCCTCCAGACCCAGGACCAGCTCGGCCGACCGCTCGCCGAGCGGGTCGCCGCCTACCGCGGCGGCTACCTGGCCGACGAACGCCGGGCCCTGGAACGCGCCCTGCACAGCGGCCGACTGCTCGGCCTCGCCTCCACCTCGGCCCTCGAACTCGGCGTCGACGTCTCCGGCCTCGACGCCGTCCTGATGGCCGGTTACCCGGGCACCCGGGCCTCGCTCTGGCAGCAGGCGGGACGGGCGGGCCGCGAGGCCCAGGGCGCACTGGCCGTCCTGATCGCCCGCGACGACCCCCTGGACACCTACCTGGTGCACCACCCGGAGGCGCTGTTCGCGGCGCCCGTCGAGGCCACCGTGCTCGACCCCGACAACCCGCACGTGCTCGCCCCGCACCTGTGCGCGGCCGCCGCCGAACTGCCGCTCGCCGAAGCCGACCTGGAGCTGTTCGGACCCTCCACCGCCCCGCTGCTGCCCGTCCTGGAGCGGCGCGGTCTGCTGCGCCGACGCGGCGACGGCTGGTACTGGACCCGCCGTGAGCGCGCGGCCGACGCCGTGGACCTGCGCGGCAGCGGCGGCAGCCCGGTCCAGATCGTCGAGGCGGACACCGGCCGACTGCTCGGCACGGTGGACGCCGCGGCCGCGCACACCACCGTCCACACCGGGGCCGTCCACCTCCACCAGGGCCGCACCTACCTGGTCCGGGACTTCGACCTGGAGAACTCCGTCGCCCTGGTCGAACCGGCCGATCCGCCGTACACCACGGCCGCCCGCGACATCACCTCCATCTCCGTCCTCGACACCGACACCACCGTCGACTGGGGCGAGGGCCGGCTCAGCTTCGGCTCGGTGGAGGTGGTCAACCAGGTGGTCGGCTACCTCCGGAAGCGGATCTCCACCGGGGAGATCATGGGCGAGACCAAGCTCGACCTGCCGCCCCGCACGCTGCGCACCCGCGCGGTCTGGTGGACCGTCACCGAGGACCAGCTGCTCGACGCGGACATCCCGCTCGACCAGCTGCCCGGCGCCGCCCATGCCGCCGAGCACGCCTCGATCGGCCTGCTGCCGCTGTTCGCCACCTGCGACCGGTGGGACATCGGCGGCGTCTCCGTCCCGCTGCACCCGGACACCGGGCTGCCGACCGTGTTCGTCTACGACGGTCACCCGGGCGGGGCCGGCTTCGCCGAACGCGGCTTCCGGCGGGCGGCCGAGTGGCTGACGGCCACCCGCGCGGCGATCGCCTCCTGCGAGTGCGAGCGCGGCTGCCCGTCCTGCGTGCAGTCGCCCAAGTGCGGCAACGGGAACGACCCGCTGGACAAGGCGGCCGCGGTCCGGCTCCTGGACGTCCTGCTGGCCGGAGCACCGGGGGCCGGGGAGGCGGAGGCCGAGGCCGGCGCGGGGGCCGGGGCCGGGGCGTCCGAGTCGCGGGAGGTCGGGTCGGGACCGGACGGTGGGGCGCCGAGCGCGTCATGAGGCCGCCTCCGCACCGCCCGGGGCGCCGTCGAGGCCGTCCTCGGCGGCGGTGACCGCAGCCCGTACCGGCCCGGCCCGGGCCCTCGCCCGCGCCGGGCCGACCGGCAGGCGCACCGGAAGCCGGCCGACGTCCACCTCGGCCACCACGTCGACGGCGTCCGCCGACCGGTCCATCGCGCAGGACACCAGAACGGCGCCCTGGGCGGCGGCGATCCCCGCGGCCCGGGCGCAGCCACCGTCCGGGTCCAGCAGCAGCCGGTCCGCCGCCGCGAGGGCCGCGAGGTCGGCGGCCGACTCGGCCCGGTGCCGGGCGGCGACCACGGCGCCGATCGCGAGCGTCGCGGCGAACACCGCCGTGCCCAGCATCGCCAGGGCGAGCAGCCAGACCGTCGCCGAGCCGGCGTCCGGCCCCCGCCCATCCGCCGCCGCTCGTCCCGCACGGGCCCGGGCAGCCCGTTCCACCGCCCTCCGCAGGCCGGACCGGACGGGCGGCCCCGCGAGGGAGGCGGGCCCGGGCCCGACGATCGGCCCGGCCGGACCCATCGGCGCGGTCAGGGCGGGCGGCGCGGTCAGGGCGGGCGGAACGGGTAGGACGGGCGGAACGGGTAGGACGGTCACGGCGGCCATGCGGAGCCACCTCCCTCCGCGGCTCGCGCCAGCACGTCCTCACGCGCTGCCACGGCCGCCGCCCCGACCCGTACCGCGAGCAGTCCGCCGAGCCTGCCCGGCGCCGCGCACGGTGCGTCCACGTCCACCCGTACGGTGTCGGCCGCCGGGGTCACCCGGACGCGCGCGCCCGCCGGGGCGGCCGCACGGGCGAGTCCGGCGGCGTCCGCCTCCCCGCGCGCGGCCGCCCTGGCCCCGACCCGGGCGGCGTCCACGCAGCGGATCTGGGCGGCCGCCGCGAGCACGCCCCAGATCAGCATCGCCGCGAGCAGGACGAGCGCCGGCAGGGCCACCGCCGTCTCCGCCGTGACGAAGCCGCCGTCACCCCGCCGCCCCGACCGGCCTCCTCCCCGCGTCGCCCCGGAGCGCGGACCGACGCCCGGGCCCGGACAGCGGGTTCCGGGCCCCGTCCTCGGCCCCCGGTGGTCCGCCCGGCGGGCCGGCGCGGCTGCGCCGGAGCGCACGCCGAGCACGGCGGAGGACGGAGGCGTGTCCCGGCCGGCGAGGCAGGGCGCCTGCCCTGAGGGCGCCTCCCGGCCGCCGGGGCGCGGGAGCGGCGGTGGGCCCACGACGGTCCGAGGACTGGAACTAGGCCGCATGAAGAGCACGTTGGATCGTGTCGGTCAGCGCGCCGAAGACGGCTTCGCTGGTCACCACCTTGTACAGCACCGCGGCGAGGGCGCACGCGCCCAAGGTCCCGACGGCGTACTCGGCCGTGGTCATCCCCGCGTCCGAGCGGCCCCGGCGCCGGGCCACCCCCCGCATCCGGCAACCCGCCCAGTGGCTCTTCCTCCGCCACGCCCCGAGCAACCTCCGGAGCGGGCGCCCACTGACGGGCCTGATCGCGATCACTGCAGTCATGGATCCCTCCTGATCTCTCGATGTCCACACTTCTGATGTCACGTCACATCACTTGCCGGAAGCGGCCGGCGAGGCCGACGACCACCGGAACCACCCCGATCAGCACGAAGGCCGGCAGGAAGCAGAGCCCGAGCGGGGCGGTGGCGAGCACCGCGGCCCGGCGGACCCTGGCGTGGGCGGCTCGGGCCGCCGCCGTCCGCAGCCCCTGGGCCAGCCCGATCAGCGGCTCGGCGGCCGGAGTCCCGCCGAGGCTCGTCCGCACCAGGCAGCGCGCCATCGACGCCAGCGACGGGTGCTGGTCGCCGAGTCGGTTCCAGCACAGCTCCGGCGGAGCGCCGAGGGCCAGCTCGGCCCCGATCGCGGCCAGCCGCGGGCCCATCGGCGCGCCCACACTCCGGCCGACCGCCGACACCGCCTCGGAGGGCAGTGCCGCCGAGCCCAGGCAGGCCGCCAGGAGTTCGGCGCTCAGCGGGAGTTGCCTGGTCAGCAGCTCCTCCTCCAGCGCCGCCCGGCGCTCCGCCGGTGACCGTGCCCCGGCCGACCAGCGGTGGACGGCCGCCGCCGCCAGCGCCCCGGCGACGAGCCCGGCGCCGCCACCGATCAACAGGGCCGCCGCGATCCCCGCTCCGACGGCCGAGGCCGTCCGCCGTCGGCGTCCCGCGCCCGGATTCGTCGGCCCGGCCGACGTCCGTCCCTCCTCCCGCTCACGGGCCCCGGCGATCGCCCGCCGCCGCCTCGCCCTTTGCCGCACCAGCGCCCGCGCCCGCACCACGGCGGCCGCCACCGCTGGAACTCCGGCCACCGCCCACTCGGCTCCCCGCATCACCCGGTCACCGCTTCCGCGCCGAGTGCCCGCTCCCGCAGTCGCGACAGCCCGCAACTCCGTCCGCCCGGGCGGGATGCGGACGGTGGACCGGCGGGAGCCCGGCGGGGCCCACCGCGCCCCGGAGGCGCCTCCAGCGCGCCCCGGGCCGCCGACCGGACGATGCGCGCCGTCCAGAGCACGCCCAGCCCCTCCAGGACCGCCCCCGCCACCAGGCAGCCCAAGCCGACGGGCGTGTGCAGCAGGACGGCCAGCGGGTCGGCCCCGAGCGCGGCACCGAGGAACAGCCCGGCTCCCGGCAGCGCGGCCAGGACGGCGATCGTCGTCCGCGGCCCGGCCAGCTCCCCGGCGATCTCCTCCGCCAACGCCTGCTCTCCGCGCAGCGCCTCCGCGACGCGGTCCAACGCGGCGGCCAGCCCCGCCCCGCTGTCCGCGGCGACCCGCCAGCAGGCCGCGAGGGCCGCCGCGCCGCTCCCGCCCGGCAGTTCGGCCAGCAGGTGGAACGCTGCGGGCACGTCCCCGCCGTAGCGGCCCGCCGCGAGCCGGGCCACCGGCTCCTCGCCGAGCCTGCGCCGCCCGGCCGGGTCGCCGGCGAGCCGACCGGTGACCACGTGCAATGCCCGCTCCGGTGTCGCTCCGCCGCGCAGTTCCCCGGCCAGCCCGGCGCAGAGCTCCACGACGGCGGCGGCCCGCTGCCGGGCCTCGGCCGCCAGGCGTCGCCGCAACCGCCAGCGGCGCAGCGGCAGGACGGCCAGGGCTGCCGCGAGCACCGGCACCGGAGAGGCGGTGGCCTGCCCGGCCGCCAACCCCACGGGCAGGGCAAGGAGTTCCGGCACGAGGACCTCCGATCGCCGGAGCCCGAGCCGGACTCGGATTCGGGCTCGCAGCCACCTCGCCCGAGCCCGGCCAGGTGCCCGCCCGGGGGGCCCGCTTCCCGCAAGCACCAGCCTGGAACGCCGCCCGCCCGGCAGCCGATCCTGCAGCGCTCGCCACCCGGCGAAAGCCACCAGGCACAGCGCCAGCGTCCAGCAGAGCGCGAGCTGGTCCCTCGCCGCCATTCCTACCTCCACGGCCATGTCGCCGTCACTCCTTTCTTCTCCAGTCCCCGAGCAACGCCAGGGCACCGGCGGCGCAGCCGCCGAGCAGCAGGACGAAGGCGAGTTCGACCGCCCGCGCCCACGCGCCCGCCGTCACGACGGGCCTCCGGGCCCGGTCCCGAGAGGCCCCGGCCCGAGCGCCACTCCACGGGCCGCCAGCAGCCCGACCAGTCGCTCCCAGCCCGCCCCGGGAACGAGCCCACCCGCCGCCGGGAAGGCCACCGCCGGAGTGGTCACCGCCAACCCGGTGCGGTCCCCGGTCAGGGTGTGGATCTCCGCCACCCGGCGCCGCCCCGAGCCCGGATCCCGGACCAGGTGCACCACCACGTCCAGCGCGGCCCGCAGTTGGCTGTGCAGCGCAGGCCGGTCGAGCCCGGCGAGTGAGCCCAGTGCCTCCAGCCGGACCGGCACGTCAGCCGCCGTGTTGGCGTGGACCGTGCCGCAGCCGCCTTCGTGCCCGGTGTTCAGCGCGGCCAGCAGGTCCGACACCTCGGCACCGCGCACCTCGCCGATCACCAGCCGGTCCGGGCGCATCCGCAGCGCCTGCCGGACGAGGTCCCTGAGCGTGAACTCGCCCAGCCCTTCCTGGTTGGGCGGCCTGCTCTGCAGCCGGACCACGTGCGGATGGGCCGGTTGCAGCTCGGCGGAGTCCTCGGCGACCACGACCCGCTCGTCCGGCCCGACCAGCCCGAGCAGCGCGGCGAGCAAGGTGGTCTTGCCCGAGCCCGTCCCACCGGAGACGAGCAGCGACAGTCGTGCCCGCACGATGCCGGCCAGCAGGTCGGCGCCCTGCGGCGGCAGCGCCCCGCCCGCCACCAACTCGTCGAGCGTGAACGGCCGGGGCCGGCACACCCGCAACGAGATGTGCGTGCAGCCGGCCGCGATCGGCGGCAGTACGGCGTGCAGCCGGGTGCCGTCCGGCAGCCGGGCGTCCACCCAGGGCCGGGCGTCGTCCAACCGCCGCCCGGCCGCGGTGGCCAGCCGGTGGGCCAGCCGCCGCACCGCCTCGGTGTCGGCGAAGCGGACTCCGGTGGCCCGTTGCAGGCCGCCGCCACGGTCGACCCACACCTCCTCCGGACCGTTCACCAGGACGTCCGTGACGTCGGGCGCCGCCAGCAACCGGTCCAGCGGGCCCGCACCCACCAGTTCGGCGCGCAGCGAGCGCACGGTGTCCAGGACCTCGTCGCCGCCGAGCGGTGGGCGGGTCGCCCGGAGCGCGGCGGCGACCGACCCCGCCGTCGGGGCGGCCCCCGACTCGGCCAGTCGCAGCCGCACCGCGTCCACCAGGGCCGCCGCCCGCTGCTCACGGGCCGTCCGGCCGTACGGGCAGGGCCCGTGCTCGGCCTCCGGCGGCCCGTCGGGCGGCGGGACGCTCCGGAGCGGCCGGTGCTCCCGCGCACCGGCGAGCGGACCGGGCTCGCCGCCCCGAAGGCTTGTTCTGCGCAGACGGACCATCAGTACACACCTCCTCCGACCGCCGGAACCGGCGGCAGCACCTCGTCCAGGAAGGTCGCGCAGAAGCGCGCGAGCGGGCCGCTCTCCCGGATCCCGGGCGGGACGCCCTTCTCGACGTCCGATGCCAGACCGGGCTCCGGCTCCAACTCCCCCGCCAGCGGCAGCCGTAGCCCGCGGGCGATCCGGTGGGCCGGGAGCCCGCCGGCCCGGACCGGCCGGACCACGGCCCGGACGTCCCCGAGCCGCATCCGGGCCGCCGCGGCGACCCGGTCGGCGGCGGCCACCGCCCGCAGCTCGGCCGGCACCACCAGCAGTGCCAGGTCGGACTGTTCCAGCGCCTGCCCGGCGGCCGCGTCGAGATGGCGGGGCACGTCGACCACCACCAGTCCGCCGCGCCGCCGGGAGGCGGCCAGCACGCTGCGCATGGCCTCCGGCGGCACCGTCAGGGTGTCGCCGCGGTCCCAGGAGAGGCAGGCCAACGCGGAGAGCCGTTTGAGCGCCGGCAGTGCCCGGGCCAGTTCGGCCCCGCTGACCCGCCCGCGCGAGCCGGCCAGATCGGGCCAGCGCAGCCCGCCCGCCGTCTCACCGCCGAGGAGGACGTCGAGGCCGCCGCCCAGCGGGTCACCGTCGATGAGCATGGTCCGCCGGCCCGCCCGCGCTGAGGTGACCGCCAGCGCGCAGGCCAGCGTCGAGGCTCCGGCCCCGCCGCGGCCGCCGAGCACCGCGACGGTGACCGCCGGGGGCCCGCCGCCCTCCGCGGCGTCGGCGATCCGGTCGAGGAGCCAGGCCTCCGCGTCGGGCAGGAAGAGCACGTGCTCGGCGCCGAGCCGGACGGCCCGGACCCACACGCCGGGGTCGTCGAGGTCCAACCCGAGCAGCAGGACCCCGCCGCGCCGTCCCAACTCGGCGCAGTGGACGGCCTGGTCGTCCCCGACCAGGACCAGTGAGGCCTCTTCCCAGAGCTCCCGCGTCGGCGGCGCGCCGCGGATCAGCCTCGGTTCGGTGCCCGCCGCCGCGCAGAGCCGCAGCAGGTGCTCGGCCAGGCCGTCGTCCTCGGTGACGACGAGCGGCCCGGCGGAGCCGGGGCCCTCGGCGGTGACGTGGTCGGCGATCGGCGTCGACATGGTGGTCTCCCCTCCGCGTCGCCGGCCACCGGGGCGGCCGGCGACGCACGTCGGACGGTTCCGGCGGACGGCCGCCTGGCAGACCCCTGGGAGAGGAAGGGGGATGGGGCCTGCCCGGCGACCGCCGCCGACCATCACGGTGGGGGGAGATCCGGATTCCGTCATCCACGTTGCGATTGCCTGTGGATAACTCGTGGGCTGTGGATGAAAACGTTCACCCGGGCGGGGGGCTAATCGGCGAAGAATTGACGAAAGGAGGTCACGGAGATGAACCGGCGACTCGTCGCGACGGGATCGGAGGATCTTCCGACGGCCCTCACTCGGGTAACGGCACCCCGCGGACCGGTCCTGCCCCGCCGATCGGAACCAGCCGTTCGCTTCCCGGCAGCCATGAGCAAACAGCAACACAGAGTGACCGAAGACGGTCGGCGGGCCGAGGTGTCGACACCCCCTGTAGACCGTCGGCGCGGCGCGGACGGAATGCGCCCCCAGGCGCCTTCAAGCCCCGAAAATGGCCCCGGACGTGCGACGACCCCCGCCGGGGGGGAGAGCGGGGGTCGTCTATCCACAGCCCGACTCGGGGGGGAGGAGCCGGACCGGGTTAGCACGGTCGCGAACGATCCGTGACTTCCATGGTGTACCCGAGCGGCCAGAAACACAAACCCGCACGCCCGCGAGTACGCCGAATGGCGGGCTGTTTTGTGGCTCCCTCTATCCTCGGTTCCCGTGGACACCACCGAGAACGCCGACGACCACGCCGACGAGTCCCAGGGCGGCACCAGCGGGCCCGAAGAGCTCCGCGCACCCGCCCCCGCCCGGTCCGGCGGGCTGCGCACGGCGGCCTTCTTCGACCTCGACAAGACCATCATCGCCAAATCGAGCGCACTGGCCTTCAGCCGCCCCTTCTACCAGGGCGGCCTGATCAACCGTCGGGCCGTACTGCGCAGTGCGTACGCGCAGTTCGTCTTCCTGGTCGGCGGCGCGGACCACGACCAGATGGAGAAGATGCGCGAGTACCTCTCCGCGCTCACCCGGGGCTGGAACGTCCAGCAGGTCCGCGAGATCGTCGCCGAGACCCTGCACAACCTGATCGACCCGATCATCTACGACGAGGCCGCCTCGCTGATCGAGCAGCACCACGCGGCCGGCCGGGACGTGGTGATCGTCAGCAGCTCCGGCTCCGAGGTGGTCGAGCCGATCGGCGCCCTGCTCGGCGCGGACCACGTGATCGCCACCCGGCTGAAGGTCGAGGACGGCTGCTACACCGGCGAGATCGAGTACTACGCCTACGCCGAGAACAAGGCCGCCGCCATCCGGGAGTTGGCCGCGGTCGAGGGCTACGACCTCGCCGCCTCCTACGCCTACAGCGACTCCTCCACCGACCTGCCGCTGCTGGCGGCGGTCGGCCACCCGTCGGCCGTCAACCCGGACCGCGCCCTGCGCAAGGAGGCGCAGGCGCGGGAGTGGCCGGTGCTGGTCTTCGACAAGCCGGTGGAACTGCGGCGGCGGCTGCCCGAGTTCTCCGCCCCGAGCGGTTCGGTGCTGACCGCGGTGGCGATCGGGACGGCCGCCGTGACCGCCGGGGTGATCTGGTACCTGGCCCGTCGGCGCCGCCCACTGGCCTGAGGACCCGCCCCGGGCCCCCTTCGGACAAAACGGGCAATCGGCACAGACTTCTTGTTTCGGGTTCCCCTTTCGCCCGAAACGCGATACAAATGAAGCACGGCCCGCGAGACCCGGTCAGGACCGAAGAGGTCAAACCGACAACGCAGTTCAGGCCCCACGGACCGCACGTACAGGTATCCGAGCACCCACATGCAGCCGACCCGCTGTCGGGCCGCCGGACCAGACGAACGGGCAGGATCCCCGTCTGATCGGCACTTCCGGTGCATGCATGGTCACCCGGTACCTGCACCAGCGGCGGCACCCTGCAACACCAGGTGCCGCCGCATCCGTGTGTACGGGCCCGCACACGGGCCCTTCCACCGCTCCGGCCGCTCAGGCCATGCCGCGCTGCATCGCCTCGCAGACCGCCGTGCTCTCCCGAACGCCGAGCCGCAGCGCCGCACCGCAGTGCGCGATCCAGGCCGCCATCCCCTCGGGCGTGCCCGCGAGGTAGCCCGCGAGGGCCCGCCGGTAGGTGCCGGTGCCGAGCTCCGCCAGGCCGACCTCGGCCGGGCAGATCGCCTTCGGGTCGAGCCCCTCGGCGATCAGCACGATCCGCTGGGCGGCCCGCGCGATCACCCCGTTGTGGGCGCCGAACGGCCGCAGCGCGAGCAGTTCGCCGTGCACCACCGAGGCCACGACGAGGGCCGGCGTGCCCACGCCCTGCCCGTCCGCGCGCGCCACCAGCAGCCGGGAGAGCTGGTCGAGCCGGGCCGCGACCTCCTCCGCGCCCGACGCGGGCGGCAGCTCGGGCAGCGGCCCGTCCACGGCCTCGACCCGGACGCTCTCCACCGGTTCCAGCTCCAGCGGGAACAGCGCCTCCGCGCCCTCCCCCGCCCGGCGCGGACGCCCGGCGGCCGGGTCCCCGTCGCCGACCGCGAGCAGGTGCAGCCGGGCCAGCACCTGGAGCGGCGAGTGCCGCCAGATGCTGAGCAGCTGGCCGGCCTCCGCGGCGATCCGCAGGGACGCGCCGACCGTGCGGGACTCCGCGTCCGCGCCGAAGTCGGTGCGGCGGCGGACCTCCTCCAGCGGCCAGTCGGCCCCGGCCAGGGCCGCCGACGCGCGGGCGCCGCGCAGTGCGGACTCGGAGGTGACCTCGGCCGCGCGGCGGCGCATCACCCGGTGGCCGTAGAGCCGGTCGACGGCCTTGCGCACCTCGGCCACCGCGTCGGGCACCCCGGGGAGCTGGGCCAGCGGGGCGAGGGGATCTGTTCCAGTGCTCACCTACCCGAGAGTAATGAACGGGCCGCCCATCCCGGAACAGCAACCCCGCATCACCCGTTAGAGGCAATCCTCACTTCCCTCCCCCGGCGACGCCCAAACCCCGGCTAGCATGGCCGCTATCGGAGACGATAACGATTTCCAACTAGGGCGCGCCCCCGTCACACGCGCCCCTGGACAGGCGGCCCCGAGCGAGGGCCCTGAGCGAGAGCCGGAGTCCCCAGATGAAGATCGCCTTCGTCGGCAAGGGCGGCAGCGGGAAGACCACGCTGTCCGCACTGTTCATCCGCCACCTGGCCGCCGCCGGCCGGCCGGTCATCGCCGTGGACGCCGACATCAACCAGCACCTGGGCCCCGCCCTCGGACTGACGGACCGCCAGGCCGCCGACCTGCCCTCGCTCGGCGCACACCTGCCGGAGATCAAGGAGTACCTGCGCGGCAGCAACCCGCTGATCCGCTCCGCCGAGGAGATGATCAAGACCACCCCGCCCGGCCGCGGCTCGCGGTTGCTGCGGATCGTCGAGGAGAACCCGGTCTACGCCGCCTGCGCCCGCCCGGTCGCCCTGGACGAGGGCTCGGTCCGGCTGCTGGCGACCGGCGCCTTCACCGAGGAGGACCTCGGGGTGGCCTGCTACCACTCCAAGGTCGGCGCGGTGGAACTGCTGCTCAACCACCTGCTGGACGGCCCCGACGAGTACCTGGTCACCGACATGACGGCGGGCTCGGACTCCTTCGCCTCCGGCCTGTTCACCCGCTTCGACCTGACCTTCCTGGTGGCCGAACCGACCCGCAAGGGCGTCTCCGTCTACCGCCAGTACCGGGACTACGCCGCCGACTTCGGCGTCCAGCTGCGGGTGGTCGGCAACAAGGTGCAGGGCCCGGACGACCTGGCCTTCCTGCGCCGCGAGGTCGGCGACGACCTGCTCACCACCTTCGGGCACTCGGACTGGGTGCGCCGGCTGGAGCAGGGCGCCGAGCCGCCGCTGAAGTCCCTGGAGCCGGCCAACCGCGCCGTGCTGGAGCAGCTGCGGGCCGAGGCCGACGCGGCGTACGGACGGCGGGACGCGCACCGCTACACCGAGCAGGCCGTGCTCTTCCACCGCCGCAACGCGGAGAGTTGGGCCAACGCCAAGGTCGGCATCGACCTGGCGACCCAGGTGGACGAGGGCTTCGTGCCGGGCGGGTTCGCGGACGACCGCGAGCAGCCGACCCCGGCGGGCGCCCACGCCTGACGCACGCGCCACCGCGCCCGGACGGGCCGCAACCTCCCTCCACCCCGGGAAGGCCGCGGCCCGTCCGCCGTTTCCGGCACCGCCGCCCGCCCGGCCGCCCACCGACCCCACCAGCAGATTCCCTGCGGTTCGGACACCACCCATTGGGGTGAACCAGGGGGTTTTCCGCTTCCCACCCGCAACCACGCTGTGCAAAGCTTTCATTACCCTCGGTTTACCGAGTCTTGATGGTCCGTCCCGACGGCCCTCGGCGAGACGTCCCGCACCTCGCCCGGGCTCCTGGCGGGCCCGATGGTCAACGCCGGCCGGTGACACCCGCACTCCCCGCCGCGCCACGCCATCCCGCCACGCCGTCGCGACCCACGACAGCCGATCCGCCCGGAGCCCCACCCCGGACTCACCGCCGGACCTGACTGCGTTCGTTCCCCCGGACAGACGGGAAGACAATGACCCTCGACATCTCCAGCGCCCCCATCGCCTCCGACACCACCGACCACGCACCACCGGGCCCCGGCGCCCGGATCCGCTGGGCCCAGGACCTCTCCGCCTCGCTCGTGGTCTTCCTGATCGCCGTGCCGTTCTCCCTCGGCATCGCGCTGGCCACCGGCGCCCCGCTCACCGCCGGGCTGGCCGCCGCCGCCGTGGGCGGCATCGTGGTCGGGCTGTTCGGCGGCACCGCACTCATGGTCAGCGGCCCCTCGGCGGCGCTGACCGTGATCACCGCCGGGCTGATCACCCAGTACGGCTGGCGGGCCACCTGCGCCATCACCCTCGCCGCCGGCCTGCTCCAACTCCTGCTCGGCGCACGCCGGGTGGCCCGAACGGCGCTCGCCGTGTCGCCCGCGATCGTGCACGGCATGCTGGCCGGGGTCGGCCTCACCATCGCCATCGCGCAACTGCACGTCGTGCTCGGCGGCTCGCCGCAGAGCTCCGCGATCGCCAACCTCCTCGCCCTGCCCGGGCAGTTGGCCGGCCCCCACCCGCCCGCGCTGCTGGTCGGCGCGGTGACGGTGACCGTCCTGCTCGGCTGGCCCCGGCTCGGCCGACTCCCCGGCCGCGCCGGCCGGCTGGGCGCCCGGGCGGCCAGGCTGCCGGGCCCGCTCGCCGCCGTCGCCCTGGCCACGTCCCTGGCGCTCGCCCTGGACCTGCGGCTCGCCCACATCGAGCTGCCCGCGTGGCAGCCGCACTCCCTCGTGCCCGCCCTGCCGCACGGTCCGGCCCCCGGCCTGATCGCCGCCGTCCTCACCGTCACCGCCGTGGCCAGTGTGGAATCGCTGCTGTCCGCCGTCGCGATCGACCGGATGTCCCGCCGCACCGGCGACCTCGACCGCGAGCTGCGCGGCCAGGGCCTCGCCAACCTGCTGAGCGGCCTGGCCGGCGGGCTGCCGATCGCCGGCGGCGCGGTGCGCAGCACCGCCAACGTGCAGGCCGGCGCGCAGTCCAGGTGGGCCTCGGTGCTGCACGGCGTCTGGGTGCTGGCCGCCGCGCTGGCGCTGACCGGCGGGCTGCGCCGGATCCCGCTGGCCGCGCTCGCCGCGCTGGTCCTGGTGGTCGGGCTGCAGATGGTGAGCTTCGCGCACATCCGCAACGTGCACCGGCACCGGGAGTTCCCCGTCTACCTCACCACCGTGGTCGCCGTGGTGGGGGCCGGGGTGCTGTGGGGCGTCGCGATCGGGGCCGGCACCGCCGTCCTGCTCGCGCTCTACCGGCTGACCCGCGCCCACGTGGACGTCGAGACCGGGCCGGACGGCTCGGTCACCGTCCAGACGCACGGCCCGCTCACCTTCACCGCCGTGCCCCGGCTCAGCCGGGCACTGGCCGGCATCCCGGCCGGAGCCGGGGTCACGGTGATCCACGACGGCTCCTTCCTGGACCACGCCGCGTACGAGACGCTGCACACCTGGCGCGCCGGACACCAGGACGCGGGCGGCCGTGTCTCGATGGTGACGAGGCGCCAGGACGACGAGGTGCTCGATCCCGACGGCACGGTGCGCGCGGGGAGTTCACCGGGGCCGCACCGCTGCCGGGCCTGGACGCCCTGGGTCGGCCACCACTGCATCGACCAGCAGGAGGACCCGCACGGTCGGCTGCTGGACGGGGTCCGGGTGTTCCAGCTGCACACCGCCCCGCTGATCAGGCCCGAACTCGCCCGGCTGGCACGGGAGGGGCAGACGCCCTCCCAGCTGTTCCTGACCTGCGCGGACTCTCGGATGGTCACCAGCATGATCACCAACAGCGGCCCGGGCGACCTCTTCACCGTCCGCAACGTGGGCAACCTGGTGCCGGCCCCGTTCGAGCCCGGCGCGGCCGACGACTCGGTGGCCGCCGCGGTGCAGTACGCGGTCGAGGTGCTGGAGGTGCGCTCCATCACGGTCTGCGGCCACTCCGGCTGCGGCGCGATGCAGGCCCTGCTGGACGGCGTGCACGAGCGCCCCGGTCCACCCACCCCGTTGGCCCGCTGGCTGCGCAACGGCCGCGGCTCGCTGGACCGGCTCCGACGGGTGCCCGCGGAGTTCGCCACCCGGCCCGTGGTGGACCCGGTGGAGCAGCTCTGCATCACCAACGTGGTGCAGCAGTTGGACCAGCTGATGGCGAACCCGGCCGTGGAACGGCGGGTCCAGGAGGGCACCCTGCGACTGGTCGGGATGTACTTCGACTTCGCGACCGCCCAGGCCTACGTCCTGGACCGCGCCGCCGGGACGTTCAGCCCGGTCGAGGCCCGCGCCGGGTCCGGAACAGGTGCCGGTTCCGGGTGTGGCCCCGGTCCCGGATCCGGGACCGGCGAGGGCTCCGCCGAACGGGTGAATGAGGGCGGTCTGGTTCCGTCCGGCGGCGGCGGGAAGGGCCCCCGGCTGGCCGCCTGAGAGCCGGGCCCGTGTCCCCGCCGGGCGGGCCGGGGCACGGGCCCACCAGCCCCCGGACGGTCTTCCGCTCCCGGGCGGCGAACCGTGCGGGTCTCAGCCCGCCCAGCAGCCAAAGGTCTACACCAATTCCAGGGAGCCTCTTGTCAAGTGCCCCATTCGCCTGGTGAGCTGTGCGCTGGGACACACGGGACAATCCCCACGCACGGGATCGTCCCCGATCATGACTCGATGAGGAGTGCGTGTTGAGCAACGAGAGCCTGGCCAACCTGCTCAAGGAGGAGCGGCGCTTCGCTCCTCCGGCAGAGCTCGCCGCAGCGGCCAACGTCACCGCGGCCGCGTACGCGCAGGCCTCCGAGGACCGCCTGGCGTTCTGGGCCGAGCAGGCCCGCCGCCTCAGCTGGGCCGTCGAGCCGACCGAGACGCTGGACTGGTCGAACCCGCCGTTCGCGAAGTGGTTCGCCGACGGCAGCCTCAACGTGGCCTACAACTGCGTCGACCGCCACGTCGAGAACGGCCTGGGCGACCGGGTCGCCATCCACTTCGAGGGCGAGCCCGGCGACGGCCGCTCCATCACCTACGCCCAGCTCAAGGACGAGGTCTCCCAGGCCGCCAACGCCCTGCTGGAGCTCGGCGTCCGCAAGGGCGACCGCGTCGCCGTCTACCTCCCGATGATCGCCGAGGCCGTCGTCGCGATGCTGGCGTGCGCCCGGATCGGCGCCACCCACTCGGTGGTCTTCGGCGGCTTCTCCGCCGACGCCGTCGCCTCCCGCATCCAGGACGCCCAGGCCAAGCTCGTCATCACCGCCGACGGCGGCTACCGCCGCGGCAAGCCCTCCGCGCTCAAGCCCGCCATCGACGAGGCCCTCACCAAGGCCGACGGCGTCGAGCACGTCCTGGTCGTCCGCCGCACCGGCCAGGACATCGCCTGGACCGAGGGCCGCGACGTGTGGTGGCACGAGATCACCGCCCGCCAGTCCACCGAGCACACCCCCGAGGCCCACGAGGCCGAACACCCGCTGTTCATCCTCTACACCTCCGGCACCACCGGGAAGCCCAAGGGCATCCTGCACACCTCCGGCGGCTACCTCACCCAGGCCTCCTACACCCACCACGCGGTCTTCGACCTCAAGCCGGAGACCGACGTCTACTGGTGCACGGCCGACATCGGCTGGGTCACCGGCCACTCGTACATCGTCTACGGACCGCTGTCCAACGGCGCCACCCAGGTCATCTACGAGGGCACCCCCGACACCCCGCACCAGGGCCGGTTCTGGGAGATCGTCCAGAAGTACGGCGTAACCATCCTCTACACCGCGCCGACCGCGATCCGCACCTTCATGAAGTGGGGCGACGACATCCCCGCGAAGTTCGACCTGTCCAGCCTGCGGGTGCTGGGCAGCGTCGGCGAGCCGATCAACCCCGAGGCGTGGATCTGGTACCGCGAGCACATCGGCGCCGGCAAGACGCCGATCGTGGACACCTGGTGGCAGACCGAGACCGGCGCCATGATGATCAGCCCGCTGCCCGGCGTCACCGAGACCAAGCCCGGCTCCGCGCAGCGCGCCCTGCCCGGCATCGCGGCCACCGTCGTCGACGACAACGCCGTCGAGGTCCCCAACGGCTCGGGCGGCTACCTCGTCCTCACCGAGCCCTGGCCCTCCATGCTCCGCACCATCTGGGGCGACGACCAGCGCTACATCGACACCTACTGGTCCCGCTTCGAGGGCCGCTACTTCGCCGGCGACGGCGCCAAGAAGGACGAGGACGGCGACATCTGGCTGCTCGGCCGGGTCGACGACGTCATGCTCGTCTCCGGCCACAACATCTCGACCACCGAGGTCGAGTCCGCCCTGGTCGGCCACCCCTCCGTGGCCGAGTCCGCGGTCGTCGGCGCCACCGACGCCACCACCGGCCAGGCCATCGTCGCCTTCGTCATCCTGCGCGGTGGCGTCACCGAGAGCCCCGAACTCGTCGACGAGCTGCGCGCCCACGTCGGCCGCACCCTGGGCCCCATCGCCAAGCCCAAGCAGATCAAGGTCGTCGGCGAGCTCCCGAAGACCCGCTCCGGCAAGATCATGCGCCGCCTGCTGCGCGACATCGCCGAAGGCCGCGAGGTCGGCGACACCACCACGCTGGCCGACAGCTCGGTCATGAGCCAGATCCAGGCCCAGCTGCCGCCCTCGGAGAACGGCAACGGCTGATCCGACTGATACGGCGACTGTGCCCCGGGCGGTGGTCACCGCCCGGGGCACAGTCGCGTCGGCAGGGGCAGCCGCCGTCGGCAGCCCAGTCGTCGGCCGGGGGGCGGCCGGGGAACCGGCAACGGTCACGCCTCCTGGCGTGGGGCGGGGCTCCTCCGCGTTCACCCGGGTGCAGGCGACCGGGGCCGTACGGGCGCCGGGCCGCTCGTCCTCCGGAGTGCAGGACCGGCCCACAGGGCTTAAGTCCTTTATCAAGACAATCCGGATGTCACCCGAACACCCCGCTAGACTGTTAACGACGCATCAAGATCCCCTCGCCGGGGATCCAGGCGTCACAGGGCGAGCCGGGAAGTCTGGTCGGCAACTGCACCACCCGTGCATCCGTTGCCGCTCCCCGCCCCAGGAGGTCCCGCGTGACCGACCAGCCGCCCGTCCAAGAGCCGACGACCCGCCGCCGGCAGTTCCTCGGCCGGCTGCCACTGCCCGAGCGCACCTTCATCGCCGACGCCCTGCGCACCGAGACGGTCGGCGGTGTGCTGCTGCTCGGCGCCGCCGTCATCGCGCTGATCTGGGCCAACGTCTGGCCGCAGGCGTACCAGAGCATGCTCGACTACACCATCGGCCCCTCCACCCCGCTGCACCTCGACCTCACGCTGGCCACCTGGGCCAAGGACGGGCTCCTGACGGTCTTCTTCTTCGTCGCCGGGATCGAGCTCAAGCGCGAGTTCGTCGCGGGCGAGCTGCGCACACCGAGCGCCGCGGTGCTGCCCGTCATCGCCGCCGTCTGCGGGGTGGCACTGCCCGCGATCCTCTACGCCCTGGTGAACTCCGGCAGCGGCGGACACCCCGGCGGCTGGGCGATCCCGACCGCCACCGACATCGCCTTCGCCCTCGGCGTGCTGGCCGTGGTCGGCAGCCACCTGCCCTCGGCGCTGCGCGCCTTCCTGCTCACCCTGGCCGTCGTGGACGACCTGATCGCGATCCTGATCATCGCGATCTTCTACAGCTCCGGCATCAAGTTCTGGGCGCTCGGACTGGCCCTCGCCGGGCTGGTGCTGTTCTGGTTCCTGCACCGGCGCGGGGTGCACGGCTGGTACCTGTTCGTACCGCTGGCGCTGGTGACCTGGGCCCTGATGCACGAGAGCGGCATCCACGCCACGGTCGCGGGCGTCGCGATGGGCCTGATGCTGCGCTGCCACCGGGAGGGCGACGAGCAGCACTCTCCCGGCGAGCACATCGAGCACCTGGTCCGCCCGCTCTCGGCCGGCCTGGCCGTCCCGCTGTTCGCGCTGTTCTCGGCCGGGGTGACGATCTCCGGCACGGCGCTGCGCGAGGTGTTCACCCAGGCCGTCCCGATCGGCATCGTGATCGGTCTGCTGGTCGGCAAGTCTGTGGGCATATTCGGCGGCACCTGGCTGACCGCCCGGTTCACCCGGGCCGAGCTGAACCCGCAGCTCAAGTGGGCCGACATGATGGCCGTCTCGGTGGTCGCGGGCATCGGCTTCACCGTCTCGCTGCTCATCAGCGAACTGGCCTTCCCGGACGACCCGACGCTCGCCGGCCGGGCCAAGACCGCCGTGCTGGTCGGCTCACTGCTCTGCGCGACGGTCGCCACGGTGCTGCTGAAGCTGCGCAACCAGCACTACCGCGCGCTGTGCGAGGAGGAGGAGCGGGACGTGGACGAGGACGGCGTCCCGGACGTCTACCAGGAGGACGACCCGGCCTGGCGGGCTCGGGTCTCGGAGCGGGCCCGCGGCTCGGAGCAGGCCCGGGGCTCGGAGCAGGCCCGGGGCTCGGAGCAGGCCCGGGGCTCGGAGCGGGCCCGACCGCTGCCCGACGAGGCCTCCGGCGCTCCCGGGGCCTCCCAGGATTCCGAGGACTCCCCGGACTCCCGGACCTCCGGGGACTCCTCGGCGGAGCACTGACGGTCCCTCCGGGACCCCACACAACGGACCCCGGAGCCCACCCCGGCGCTCCCGCCGGAACTCCCGCCGGAACTCTGACGGGAGCCCCGCCCCGGAACCTTCCCGGAATCCCTCCGGCAGCCCCCTCCGGCAGCCCCCTCCGGGAGCCCCCGGAGGCCGCAGGCGGCCGGACACGTCCCTCCGGCGGGGCCCCGGAGTGGTGTCCGACTGACCGGTAGAGGCATGATTCTGAGCTGTCGACAATCCACTGACGCCCCGGGACCCCCCACCGGCCCCCCGGAACCGCAGACCCGCGGTGGCGTCACGCCGCACAGCCGCAGAGGAGAACCGCTGATGCCCGCAGGAGCCGCAGACCCGTCCAGCAACGGCCGGGCGCCCTACGAGGGCGAGCGTTCGGTGGGGCAGCTGTTCGCGGCGGCCACCGCCGACCTGTCCGCGCTGGTCCACGACGAGATCGCACTCGCCAAGGCCGAGATCCGCGCGGACGTCAAGCGCGGTGTCTCCGGCGGCGTCTCGCTGATGGTCGCCGGTGTGGTGGCGCTGTTCTCGATCCCGATGCTGAGCGCCGCGGCGGCCTTCGGCATCCACGCGCTGGGTCTGTCGCTGGGCTGGTCCTTCCTCATCGTGGCGGGCGCCTACCTGCTGCTCGCGGCGCTGCTCGGGGTGCTGGCGTACCGCTCGTTCAGGAAGATCGAGCCGCCGCACCGCACCATCGAGGGCGCCCAGAAGACCGCCGACGTGCTGAAGAACGCCCGGCCGCGTCCGGCCACCAAGGAGGAGATCGACCGGGCCCTGGGCCGCATCCCGTAAAGCACCCGCGTCAACGGACACCCCTGGGCGCCCCCCGACAGTGAGTGCCGGGCACGTGTCCGGTGCGCGGATGTGACACGCTCTCGGTATGCCGCTTGACCAGAAGCCCGTACCCGCGCAGCCGTCCGCCGGTTCCGGACCCGACTCCGGGCCAGACTCCGGGCCCGGCCCCGTCCCCGAGGGCCCCGGCCCGACCGCCGGACGGGAGACCGCCGGAGCGGCCGTCGAGGCGGGCACCGGGGCCGAGCCGGCAGCCGCGGGCGGGGGCGCTTTCGGGGCCGGGGCCGGGGCCGGGGCCGGGGCCGAGGCGTGGAGCATCCGGCAGGCCGGCCCGTGGACGCACCGCGACCTCGCGGCCAACGGCGCCCGCTTCCACATCGCCGAGCTGGGCTCGGGCCCGCTGGTGCTGCTGGTGCACGGCTGGCCCGAGTACTGGTGGGCGTGGCGCCACCAGCTGACCGCGCTCGCGGAGGCCGGCTACCGGGCGGTGGCGCTCGACCTGCGGGGCATCGGCGGCAGCGACCGCACCCCGCGCGGGTACGACCCGGGCAACCTCGCCCTGGACATCACCGGCGTGATCCGCTCGCTCGGCGAGCGCCGGGCACACCTCGTCGGGCACGCCTCCGGCGGCACCCTGGCCTGGGTGGCGGCGGTGATGCGCCCGTCCGTCATCCAGAGCCTGACCGCGGTCTCCGCCGCACACCCGAGGGACCTCCGCCGGGCCCTGCTGACCGACCGCCGCCAGTTCGCGGCCTTCGAGCACGTCCTGGGCTTCCAGCGGCCGTGGATACCGGAACGCCGGCTGGTGGCCGACGATGCCGCGCTGGTCGGCCGCTACCTGACTTCCTGGACCGGCCCGAACGGCCTGGACGAGGCCGCGGTGCACGCGTACCGGCAGGCGATCCAGATCCCCAGCACCGCGCACTGCTCGATCGAGCCGTACCGCTGGCTGATGCGGTCGATGGCCCGGCCGGACGGCATCCAGTTCGCCCGGCGGATGAAGAAGCCGATCACCGCGCCGACCCTGCACGTGCAGGGCGCGGCGGACCCGGTGCTGCTGTCGCACACCGCGCTCGGCGGCGGCGAGTACGTGGCCGCGCCGTACCGCTGGCGGCTGCTGCCGGGGGTCGGGCACTTCCCGCACGAGGAGGCGCCGGAGGAGTTCACCGCCGAGCTGCTGGACTGGGTCGGGCGCCACAAGGAGTGACGGACGGGGGCACCCGGGGCGGCCGACCGTGCGACGTCGCGGAGGGGCCCCCGGGTCCAACTTCCCTGACGCTGAGTTCATATGACAATCGCATAGGCCAATTTCGGCACAGCCCGGACGGTTTCCCCCACCGGCCCAGGGGCATCCATTCCGGTATGAGTTGGATGCCCGATCGCGGCGCCGCCCCGCGCGGCCGACGCCAGAACAGCCCCCAGCGTTCCGCCCACCGCCCCGACCGGGCGGACGACCTCGGCTTCGACGGCCTCGACGGCCGTCCGCGCGCGGAACGGCGGGAGCTCGGCATCCCGCGCATCCTCGGCCGGCGCGCCCGCTGGGTGGGCGCACGGCTGCGGCGCGAGACCTGAGGCCTCGCGCCGCATCTGTCCGGAGGTGGCGGGCGGCCGTCGACGGCCGCCCGGCCCGCGCCGCTCAGTTCGTGATCGTGATCGGCGACAGCGCCGTGAACCAGAGCAGGACGAAGGTCGCCACCGACATGATCGGCACCAGCACCTTGGTCTCCACGTTGTTGCCGCTGCGCTTGATCAGCACGACCTCGTAGCGCTCCTTGTGCGGCCAGAGCAGCGGCGCGCCCTTCTTGGTCAGGCAGTCGCCCAGCAGGTGCGCCAGCGTGCCCAGCGCCACCGCGTACGGCAGCCAGCCGGGCGAGTTGGGCATCCAGGTGTTCATCCCGAAGGTGCCCAGCGCGGACAGCCCGATGACGGTGATCCACGCCTCCGGGCCGTTGCTCGGCGGGCAGAGCCGCAGCGCCCGGATCGCGAGCGCCAGCAGGAAGAAGGTCAGCGCGAGCGTGAAGTTGCGGCCCAGGTAGGTGACGCCCGCCCACGTGCCGGCACCCATCAGGGCGACGAACAGCAGCGAGTGGGTGGCGTGCCGGTGGCCGCCGGAGGCCCAGGCCACGACGCGGCAGAGCGCCTTGGAGACCGGGCCGAGGAAGTTGGCGATCGAGCCGTCGTGGTGGTCGAGGTCCGGCAGCAGGGCGGCGCCCGCGCACAGCACCGTGCCCATCAGTATGTCCGCCGGCTTCAGCGTCGTGTGCAGCAGCAGCGGGGGCAGGAAGGGAGCCGAGGCCGCGTACAGCATCGCCCCGCTCACCGCGTGCGAGTGACCCATCATCGGACTGCCAGAACCTCCCCGTAAGGCCCACTCCGGGACGGCGCCCGGTTGAGCCGAACGGGTGAGCGCGGCCGACGCTACCAGGGCGGGCTGACGGTGCGACGGATATCGCACGGCCCGGCCCGGCGCGTCCCGTCGCGCCCCGTCCTGCCGGCCCGACCCGGGGCCCGTCCGGCCTGCACGCGCCCCGTCGCCCCGCCCCGGCCCGGGGCGCCCCTGTCAGAGCGCGCAGCCCTGGGTGTCCACCCGGGCGGTCGCGGCGCCGCCCTGCTGGGCGTCATCGCGGACCTCGGCCGCGGTCAGCACGTACCCGGTGTCGGCGCTGTCCAGGGACTTGGCGAACACCACGCCGTACACCTGGCCGTCCGGGGTGAGCAGCGGGCCGCCGCTGTTGCCCTGGCGGACGGTCGAGCGCACCGAGTAGACGTCGCGCACGACCTGGCCGCGGTGGTAGATGTCCGGGCCGTTGGCCTGGATCCGGCCGCGGATGCGGGCGGGCTGGACGTTGAAGGCGCCGTTCTCCGGGAAGCCGGCCACGATCGCGCTGTCGTTGGTCTTCGCCTCGCCCGCGAAGGTGAGCGCGGGCGCGTTCAGCTTGGGCACGTCCAGGATCGCGATGTCGCGCTGCCAGTCGTAGCGGACCACCGTCGCGTCGTACAGCTGGCCGACGCCGCCGATCTGCACGGTCGGCTCGTTGACCCCGCCGACCACGTGGGCGTTGGTCATCACCCGGTGCGGGGCGAAGACGAAGCCGCTGCCCTCCAGGGTCTTGCCGCAGGAGGGCGCGGTGCCGACCACCTTGACCAGGCTCTGCTTGGCCCGCGCCACCGCCGGGCTGGCGGCCAGCGCCGGGTCCGGGGTGTCGACCTGGGTGATCGGCTCGTGCTCGAAGGGGTTGAAGACCTGCGGGAAGCCGTTGCGGGCGAGCACCTTGGAGAAGTCCGAGAACCAGTTCGGTGCGTCGGACGGCAGCGCGTTCTGCACGCCGCCGAGGATCGCCGAGGAGCGGACCTGCTTGGAGACCGTCGGCAGCGAGGCACCGGCCAGTGCCGAGCCGATCAGCCAGGCCACCAGCAGCATCGAGAGCACGTTCACCACCGCCCCGCCGGCCGCGTCCAGCACCCGGGCCGGACGGCGGTCGATGTGGCCGCGCAGCTTCCAGCCGAAGTGCGCGGTGATCGCCTGGCCGATCGCCGCGAAGACGATCACCACCACGACCGCCACCACCGAGGCCGTGGTGCCGGGGCTCAGGTGGTCCAGCAGCAGCGGCAGCAGCTCGACGGCCAGCAGGCCGCCGCCGAGGAAGCCGACCAGCGACAGCACGCCGACCACGAAGCCCTGCCGGTAGCCCGACACGGCGAACCCCACGGCGGCGATGATCAGCAGGACATCCAGGACGTTCACCACGACACCCTCCCACGGCCCGGCGGCCGGGTGTACCGACGGCCTGTCACGGGGCGCTGCCGGCTCACGGGGCGCCGCCGGCTCACGGGGCTCCGGCGTCGCCGCCCGGCAGGACGCGGGAGTGTTCGAGGTCACCCTGGACCAGGGCCAGCGCGTCGTCCGAGAGGTCGACGATCCGGGACGGGTCCCAGGGCAGCTCCAGACCGCTGTGGTGCAGCACCCGGTCGATCACCCCGGCGGTGAAGCCCCAGACCAGCCGCCCGGCGACCGCGAAGGCCGGACCGATGTGCCCCGACGGGTGGCGCAGCCGCACCCGGTTCGCCGGATCGGCCAGGTCGGCGATCGACACCCGGAACACCGCGCCGGTCTCGCCCTGGTCCACCGGGTGCACCGGCGACTCCTCGCGCCACCAGCCGAGCACCGGGGTCACGACGAAGCGGCTCACCGGGATGTACAGCCGCGGCAGCGCCGCGAACACCTGCACCCCGGCCGGGTCCAGTCCGGTCTCCTCCCACGCCTCGCGCAGCGCCGCGGCGATCGGGCCCGGACCGTCCGGGTCGCCGTCCTCCGGGTCCAGCGCGCCGCCCGGGAAGGACGGCTGGCCGGCGTGCGAGCGCAGTGAGCGGGCCCGCTCGATCAGCAGCAGGTCCGGCCCCTCCGGGCCCTCGCCGAACAGCATCAGCACGGCCGCCGCCCGGCCGCCGTCGGCCGGCGGCAGGAAGCGACTCAGCTGCTCCGGCAGCACCCGCTCGGCAGCCTCCCGGACCGGCTCCAGCCAGGTCGGCAGGTCGTTCCGCTCGATCCCGCGCGTGATCATTCCGCCACCGCCAGGTCCGCGACCTGCCCGTGGTGGGCGGCGGCGTCCGCCCGGGCGGCCGCCTCGCCGGGGTAGTCCGCCGGGGGCCTCAGCCGTTGCCCCGGCTGGCCGCCCATCTCGTACTTGAGCAGCTTGCGCGCCTTCTCCGGGTCGGTCACGCCCTCGCCGTACGCGGGGCAGAGCGGCGCGATCGGGCAGGCGCCGCAGGCCGGCTTCTGGGAGTGGCAGATCCGGCGGCCGTGGAAGACCACGCGGTGCGAGAGCATCGTCCACTCCGACTTCGGGAAGATCTCCGCGACGGCCGCCTCGACCTTCACCGGGTCCTCCTCGGTCGTCCAGCCGAACCGCCGGGCCAGGCGGCCGAAGTGGGTGTCGACGGTGATCCCGGGGACCCCGAAGGCGTTGCCCAGCACGACGTTGGCGGTCTTGCGGCCGACGCCCGGCAGGGTCACCAGATCGGCCAGGCGGCCGGGGACCTCTCCGCCGAACTCGTCACGCAGCGCGATCGAGAGGCCGAGCAGCGACTTCGCCTTGTTCCGGAAGAAGCCGGTCGGACGGATGATCTCCTCCAGCTCCTGCGGGTCCGCCGCCGCCATGTCCTCCGGCGTCGGGTACTTCGCGAACAGCGCGGGGGTGGTCTGGTTCACCCGGAGGTCGGTGGTCTGCGCCGACAGCACGGTGGCCACCAGCAGTTGGAAGGGGTTGTCGAAGTCCAGCTCCGGATGCGCGTACGGGTACAGCTCCGCCAGTTCACGGTTGATCCTCCGGGCCCGCCGCACCATCGCCAGGTGCGACTCGGGCTTCCTCGGCTTCACGGCGGGCCGCTTCGCCGCCCGCTTCACCGCGGGCTCGGCCTTCGGCGCCGCCGCTTTCCGGACCTTGCTCTCTGCCATGCACGAAGGCTACGCCGACCGACGGGTGGCCCGGGGGCGATCATGCGCGGAAGCGGGCCCGGCCGGGGCGAGTTCCTCGGCGGGATTCCTCGGGATTCCTCGGGATTCCTCAGGATTCCTCGGCGGGAGCGATGAGTTTCGCGGCGGGCGCCGGTCTACCCCTGTGACCGGCTCGTACGACGACAGAAGGAACTCCCATGAGCACCGTGGTCTCCACCGACGGCACCACCATCGCCTGCACCGTCACCGGCTCCGGCCCGGCCGTCGTGCTGGTGGACGGGGCGATCGGCCACCGGGCCTTCGACCCGGGCGTCGCCGTCGCCGAGCAGCTCTCGGCCCACCACACCGTGTGGGCGTACGACCGGCGCGGCCGGGGCGGCAGCGGGGACACCGCGCCGTTCGCGGTGGAGCGCGAGATCGAGGACCTGGCCGCGGTGATCGCGGCGGCCGGCGGCTCGGCCGCCGTGTACGGCATCTCCTCGGGCGCCGCGCTCGCGCTGCGGGCGGCCGCCGCGGGCGTCGGTGTGCGCCGACTCGCCGTCTACGAGCCGCCGTTCAGCACCGCGGAGGGGCAGAGCGCGCGTTTCGTCGGGTACGCCGGCGAACTGGAGGCGGCGCTCGCCGAGGGACGCCGCGGGGACGCCGTGGCGGCCTTCATGACCTTCGTGGGGATGCCCGCCGAAGCGGTGGACGGGATGCGCGCCGCCCCGGTGTGGCCGCTGTTCGAGGCGGTCGCGCCGACGCTGGCGTACGACGCGGCGGCGCTCGGCGCGCGGACCGGGGGGACCGTCCCGGTCGACGTGCTGGCCCGGATCGCGGTGCCGACCCTGGTGCTGGACGGCGGCGCCAGCCCGGAGCTGCTGCGGGCTCCGTCCGCCGCGGTGGCCGCGGCCGTGCCGGACGCCGAGTACCGGACGCTGGCCGACCAGACCCACGAGGTGGCGGCCGGGGCTCTGGTGCCGGAACTGGTGGAGTTCTTCGCCTGACCACCGGTCCGCGCCCCGCCCCGCGGTCACTAGTCTTCCGACGAACCGATGAATCGTCGAACTGACGAAGCGACGAACCGACGAGCGGAGAACGAGGGAGCATGGACGCGGACTTCAAGGACATCCCCACCACCACCCTGGCCGACATCCTGGGCCGCGACCGGGTCATGGACATCGGCCTGCGTCCGCTCTGGGACGGCATGCCCCGGGTGGCCGGCCCGGCCTTCACCGTGCAGTGCCCGCCCGGGGACAACCTAATGCTGCACGCCGCGATCCACCGGGCCGAGCCCGGCTCGGTGATCGTGGTCGAGTCCGGCGACCTGGACTACGCGCTGGCCGGCGGCAACGTGTGCGCCGTGGCGCAGCGCCGGGGTGTGGTGGCCTTCGTGGCCGACGGCCTGATCCGGGACCTCGGCGAGGTCCGGGAGGCGGGCTTCCCCGTCTTCGCCCGCGGGGTCATCCCGATCCCCGGGGCGAAGAAGGCGCTCGGCACGCACGGCGCCCCGGTGCGCTGCGGCGGCGTGCTGGTGGCGGCCGGCGACATCGTGGTGGCCGACGAGGAGGGTGTCGTGGCGGTGCCCGCCGCCGAGCGGGACCGGGTCCTGGAGGCGGCCCGGGCGAAGCTGGCCAAGGAGGCCGCCCAGACCCTGGACGAGTGGGCGGCGGAGCACCGCGACCGGATCGAGCGGACCCTCGCCGAGCTGGGCTTCCAGGGCTGACCCGCGGCGGCCGGCCCACGGCAGCGCTGCCGGACGTCGGCCGCCGTGGGCCGTCCGCCGTCAGCCCCGGTACAGCCCGTCCAGCTCCCCGAAGCCCAGCGCCCCGTCGAGCTGCGTCAGCGTCCCGGCGCCGAGCAGCTCGACGGCGGCGCGGCGGGCCGCGGTGTACGCGAGCTGGGCGAGGCCGGTACCGACGCTGATCCGCCGCACGCCCGTGGCGGCGAGTTCGGCGACGGTCGGCCCGCCCGGGACGGCCATCGCGTTCACCGGCAGCGCCGAGCGCCGGCACAGCTCGGTGAGGACGTCGAGGTCCAGCAGCCCGGGGACGAACAGGCCGTCGGCGCCCGCCTGCGCGTAGGCCTCGGCCCGGACCAGCACGTCGTCGAGCCCGCCCAGTCCGAACAGGAAGACGTCCGTCCGGGCGTTGACCACCAGCTCCGGCAGCCCCGCGGCGGCGGCCGCCGTACGGGCCGCGCGCAGCCGCCCGGCCTGCTCGGCCACCGGGAAGAGCGGGCCGCCGACGGCCGTCGAGTCCTCCAGGTTGACGCCGACGGCGCCCACCCCGACCAGCGCGGTCACGGTCTCGGCCACGTCGGCGGGCAGCGGCCCGTACCCGCCCTCGGCGTCGACGGTGACCGGCAGGTCCACCGCGGCGACGATCCGGCGGGCCGCCTCGACCGCGGCCGCCCGGCCGAGGCGCTGGCCGTCGCCGTGCCCGAGCGACCAGGAGACGCCGCCACTGGTGGTGGCGACCGCCCGGGCGCCGGCCGAGGCGATCACGGCGGCACTGCCCGCGTCCCAGGCGTTGGGCAGGACGAGCCCGCCGTCGGCGACCAGTTCGCGCAGCCGCAGCGCCCGCTCGCGGGACTCGGGGGTGGTGGACATGGGTGTCACCGGCTTTCGTACGGATCGGTGGGGACGCAGGCATCCTGCGCCCGGCTCCCCCGCCCGTACCAGTGATTAAGCTGAGGCTGAATCTTTCCCGGAGGGGGCCGCATGCGATCCGAACTGCACTTCTCCGCGCAGGACTTGGCACTGACCCGATTCGCCGTCTCCCCGATGCAGGAAGTGGTGACCAGCCTGCGCGCCCTCGCGCGGCACCCCGCGCCGGCCCTGCACCGCCGCTGGGCCGCGGAGGTCCGCGGGCGGCTGGCCGCCGCCGCGCCGACCATGGACCGGCTGGCCGCCCTGGTGCCGCCCACCGGCCACCTGCCGGACTTCCTCAACCCCGCCCCGGCCGGCCACTCCCCCACGCTCGCCGAAGAGCTGGCCGCGATCACCGCCACCGGCGCCGAACAGGTCCGGGCCGACCTCGACATCATGGCCGCCGAGGCGGGCGGCCGGCTGCCCGCCGTCCTCGCCCCGCTGCGCCGCGACCCGGCCGCCCAGCTGCCCCGGCTGGCCGCCGACCTCCGGGCGTACTGGGAGCTGGCGCTCGCCCCCTACTGGGCCCGGATCCGGGCGCTGCTCTCGGCGGACGTCTTCCACCGCTCCCGGCAGGCCGCCGAGCACGGCACCGCGCGGATGCTGGACGAGCTGCACGACACGGTCCGCTGGGACGGCACCGCACTGCTGCTGGAGCAGCGGCACTGCGCGGTCACCCGGCTGACCGCCGGCTCCGGGCTGGTGCTCCTGCCCTCGGCCTTCGCCTGGCCCCGGGTGCTCACCCGGGTGCTGCCGCCCGACCCGCCGCAGCTGATCTACCCGGCACGCGGCACGGCCGCCCTGTGGGAGCGCCGGGCGGGCACGGCGGCCCGCACGGACGCGCTGGCCGGCGTCCTCGGCCGCTCCCGCGCCCGGCTGCTGGCCGAGCTGGACTCCCCGGCCTCGACCACCGAACTGGCCGACCGCACCGGGCTCTCCCCGGCCGGGGCCTCGCAGCACCTCACCGCGCTGCGCACCGCGGGCCTCACCAGCGCCCACCGGGCGGGCCACGCCGTCCTGCACGCCCGCACCGCGATCGGCGATTCGCTGTTCGATCAGGACGAACAGGAGTTCGATCGGAGCACGTGAGGGCGCTCCTGCGGCCCGCCCCGCCCCATGACCAACCGGTACGAATGGCCCCGCACGGCACACCTCGGCACACCCCCTCCTCATATGATCGGAGCGACATGCGCCATGCTTGGTGATGCAGAACACTGAACGGAACTTGCGCCGGACGGCCCACCCGCCGTACGGCCGAGAAGGAGGAAGCACGTGGACGACGTTCTGCGGCGCGCCGCACTCTTCGCGGCACTCGACGACGAACAGGCCGGCGAGCTGCGCGCTTCCATGACCGAGGTCACCCTCGCCCGTGGGGAGTCGCTGTTCCACGAGGGCGACCCGGGCGACCGGCTGTACGTCGTCGCGGAGGGCAAGGTCAAGCTGCACCGCGCATCCCCGGACGGCCGCGAGAACATGCTCGCCGTCCTCGGCCCCAGCGAGATGATCGGCGAGCTGTCGCTGTTCGACCCGGGCCCGCGCACCGCGACCGCCAGCGCGCTGACCGAGGTCAAGCTGCTGGGCCTGGGCCACGGTGACCTGCAGCCCTGGCTGCACGCCCGCCCCGAGGTCTCCATCGCGCTGCTGCGGGCCATCGCCCGCCGACTGCGCCGGACCAACGACGTGATGTCCGACCTGGTCTTCTCCGACGTGCCCGGCCGCGTCGCCAAGGCCCTGCTGGACCTCTCCCGCCGCTTCGGCGTGCAGTCCGAGGAGGGCATCCACGTCGCCCACGACCTCACCCAGGAGGAGCTGGCCCAGCTGGTCGGCGCCTCCCGCGAGACGGTCAACAAGGCGCTCGCCGACTTCGCCGGCCGCGGCTGGCTGAAGCTGGAGGCGCGCGCGGTGGTCCTGATGGACGTCGAGCGGCTGTCCCGCCGCTCGCGCTGACGCCCCGAACACGCCGAAGGGCCCGTCCGGACGGACGGGCCCTTCGGCGTTCACGAGCCCTTCGGCGTTCGCGAGCCCTTCGGCGTTCACGAGCCCTTCGGCCGTCGCGCTCCCGGAGCGGCCCGGGTCGATCGGGCTCCGGGGCCGACCGGGCGCCGGGGTCAGTCGAGCTCCGGGGTCAGCCCGTGCTCCTCCAGGTACTCCAGCTGGGCCCGGACGGACAGCTCCGCGGCCGGCCAGAGCGCCCGGTCCACGTCCGCGTAGACCCGCGCCACCACCTCGGGAGCGGTCCGCAAGCCCGCCTCGACCGCCGTCTCCACCTGCGCGAGCCGGGCGGCCCGGTGCGCCAGGTAGTAGTCGACGGCGCCGAGCGCGTCCGCGAGCACCGGGCCGTGCCCGGGCAGCACGGTCCGCACACCGTGCTCGGAGGCCATCGTGTGCAGCCGGCGCAGCGAGTCCAGGTAGTCCCCCAGCCGGCCGTCGGGGTGGGCCACCATCGTGGTGCCGCGGCCGAGCACGGTGTCCCCGGTGAGGATCGCGCCGTCGTCCGGCAGGTGGAAGGTCAGCGAGTCCGAGGTGTGGCCGGGGGTGGCCACCACCCGCAGGTCCAGACCGCCGACGTCCAGGCGCTGGCCGCCCACCAGGCCCTCCGAGCCCAGCCGGTGCGCCGGGTCCAGGGCCCGGACCTCGGTGCCGGTGAGCTCGGCGAACCGGGCCGCGCCCTCGGAGTGGTCGGCGTGACCGTGGGTGAGCAGGGTCAGCGCGATCCGCTTGCCCCGCTCCTCGGCGAGGTCGATCACCCGGCGCAGGTGCTCCTCGTGCAGCGGGCCCGGGTCGATCACCACGGCGAGGTCGGAGCCGGGCTCGGAGAGCAGCCAGGTGTTGGTGCCGTCCAGCGTCATCGGCGACGGGTTCGGCGCCAGCACGCACAGCGCCCGGGAGGTGGCCTCGCCGCCGACGACGGCGGCGGGGTCACCCGGCAGGAGGCTCATGCACCCACCTCGACGATTCGCTCGCGCTGCTCGCTCACCGGCCGCCCTCGGCGTCGCGTTGGAGGGCCCGCAGCGGCAGTGCCCGGACGAGAGCGCGCTGCGCCACCTCGACGAACGGGACCGGGCTGTCACAGGCCGGGGTACGGGGGTTCAGGCGGCGGGCGGGCATCTCGGGTGCCGTCCGGCGAGCCACGTCGTTGTGGGTCATCGGGCGTCGGTCCTTTCTCTGCGGTGGTGCGGCGGATCTTCTTCGGATGGATCTTCTTCGGACGGGTCCTCTGCGGACAAGGCTTCCCGGGGATTCGCTCCCCGGGCCGGCCGTCCCCGCCGGTGGTGCGGCACGGGCGGACGGCTTCAGGAGTCCTCGGGGAACTCCCCGTCGATGGTCAGCTCGTCGTACCCGGGCCAGCGGACCGTCATGCGGTCCCCGCGGACCTCGGCCCGGCCCAGGACCGGCTCCAGCCGGCGCTCGGCGGCCGCGGCCAGCGCCTCGGCGGCGGTGCGCACCGGCGACAGCTCGCGCAGCACCGTCACGGTCGGCGGCAGCATGCCGAACCGGCCCTCCCGGTAACCCCGGACCGCCTCGGCCGGGCTCAGCCACGCGACCCGGTCGGCCTCGCCGACCTCCAGCGCCGCGCGCTGGCCGGCCGGCAGGGCCGCCACGAAGAACCAGGTGTCGTAGCGCCGCTCCTCGAACTCCGGGGTGATCCAGCGCGCCCAGCCGCCCAGCAGGTCGCTGCGCAGCACCAGGCCGTGGTCCCGGAGGAACTCGGCGAAGGACAGCTCGTGCGCCTCCAGCGCGGCCCGTTCGGCGGTCCAGTCGCGCGGCGCGGCGACGCTCCGCTCGTCCGGGCCGGCCAGCAGCACGCCGGCCTCCTCGAAGGTCTCGCGGACGGCCGCGCAGACCACCGCCCGGGCGGTCCGGACGTCCACCCCGAGGCGGCGCGCCCACTCCTCGGGCGGGGGCCCGGCCCAGCCCGGCTCGACCTCGGCGTCGCGCGGGTCCACCCCGCCGCCCGGGTAGGCGTACATCCCGGCCGCGAAGGCCATCGAGGTGCGCCGGCGCAGCAGGTAGGCCTCCGGCCCGGCGTCGGCGTCGCGCAGCAGCACGACGGTGGCCGCCTGCCTGGGCACCGGCGGCGTCAGCACGCCGGAGTCGACCGCCCGGATGCGGGCAGGCCAACCGGGCGGCATCGGGAGCGTCGTTGCTCGATGGTCCATGCCCGGATGCTAAGCGCACGAAGGCGGGCTCGGCCAGGGCCGATCCCGCCTTCGTGATCGGACTCAGACGGTCTTGACGCGGACCTGGAGCTCGACCTCGACCGGGGCGTCCAGCGGGAGCACCGCGACACCGACGGCGCTGCGGGCGTGCACGCCCGCGGCGCCGAGCACCTTGCCGAGCAGCTCGCTGGCGCCGTTGACGACGCCGGGCTGGCCGGTGAAGTCGGGGGCGGAGGCGACGAAGCCGACGACCTTCACGACCCGCTCGATCCGGTCGAGGTCGCCGATCACCGACTTCACGGCGGCCAGGGCGTTCAGCGCGCAGATCTGCGCGAGCTCCTTGGCCTCCTCCGGCGACACCTCGGCGCCGACCTTGCCGGTGCTCGGCAGCTTGCCCTCGACCACCGGGAGCTGGCCGGAGGTGAAGACGAACTCGCCGGACTGCAGGGCCGGCACGTACGCGGCGACCGGCGCGGCCACCGGCGGCAGGGTCAGGCCCAGCTCGGCGAGCTTCGACTCGACGGCGCTCATGCGTTCTTCTCCCGCTTGAAGTAGGCCACCAGCTGCTCCGGGTTCGGGCCGGGCACGACCTGGACGAGCTCCCAGCCGTCCTCGCCGAAGTTGTCCAGGATCTGCTTGGTGGCGTGCACGAGCAGGGGCGCCGTCATGTATTCCCACTTGGTCATGGCCAGACTCTAGACGAGCCGCCGCGGGGATCGGCGCCGCGTGGCGGGCGGCGTGTGAGGTGGGGCACAAAGAGGGCATGATCAGGCCTGGCAACCCCAGGTGCTCCGGGCATCCGGCGCGGTCCCTGGTTACCCTCGCGGGAGGGCACCCTGGCGAGGGGCACCCTCGTCAGGAGGGGACGCCCGTAGGACGGAGACGGACGGAGACGGAGCGTGGCACGCACCCCCGGCCAGGCGGACCGGCGCGACCCCGACTGGGAGGGCGTCCGGCTGCACGTGGTCAGCGGCAAGGGCGGCACCGGGAAGACCACGCTGGCCGCAGCGCTGGCCCTGGCGCTCGCCGCCGACGGCGGTCGGGTCCTGCTGATCGAGGTCGAGGGCCGGCAGGGCATCGCCGAACTGTTCGGGATCGCCGCACTGCCGTACGAGGAGCGCCGGATCGCCTCGGTCTCCCGTCGGCAGCTGGGGCTCCCGGCCGCGGAGGCGCCCGCGGAGGCACCCGCGGACGCGGCGCAGCCCGGCGAGGTGTTCGCGCTGGCGATCGACACCGAGCAGGCCCTGCTCGAATACCTGGAGATGTTCTACAAGCTCGGCCGGGCCGGCAAGGCGCTGCAGAAGGTCGGCTTCGTCGACTTCGCCACCACCATCGCGCCCGGCGTCCGGGACGTCCTGCTCACCGGCAAGGCCTGCGAGGCGACCCGGCGCAAGGACCCGGACGGCCGGCGCCGCTACGACGCGGTGGTGATGGACGCCCCGCCGACCGGGCGGCTGACCCGGTTCCTGAACGTCAACGCCGAGGTCGCCGGGCTGGCCCGGATCGGCCCGATACACACCCAGGCGCAGGCCGTGATGCGGGTGCTGAAGTCCCCGGAGACCGCGGTGCACCTGGTCACCCTGCTGGAGGAGATGCCGGTGCAGGAGACGGTCGACGGCATCGCGGAGCTGCGCGAGGCGAAGCTGCCGGTGGGCGGGGTGATGGTCAACATGGTCCGCCCGCCGGTCCTGGACGCCGCCGCGGTGGCCGCGGTGGACGGCAACCACCGCGAGGAGGTCGCGCTGGCGCTCGGGGAGGCCGGGCTCGGCGGCCGCTCGCGCAAGCCGGAGACGGTCCGCGCGGCGGTGGAGCCGTTGATCGACCCACTGCTGGAGCAGGCCAGGGAGCACGCCGAGCGGGTCGAGCTGGAGCGCGCGCAGCGCGCCGACCTGCAGCAGCTGCGGATCCCGACGTACGAACTGCCGCTGCTGGGCGAGGGCGTGGACCTCGGCGGACTGTACCGGCTGGCGGGCGACCTGAAGCGGCAGGGGGCGGCATGACCTCGAACGGGGTGCGGAGCACCGGGAAGCGGCTCGCGGTGGACGAGCTGATCGACGATCCGGGGACCAGGATCATCGTCTGCTGCGGCTCCGGCGGCGTCGGCAAGACCACCACCGCCGCGGCGATCGGCCTGCGGGCCGCCGAACGGGGCCGCAAGGTCGTGGTGCTGACCATCGACCCGGCCCGCCGGCTCGCCCAGTCGATGGGCCTGACCGAACTCGACAACACCCCCCGGGTGGTCAAGGGGGTGACCGGCGACGGGGAGCTCCAGGCCATGATGCTGGACATGAAGCGGACCTTCGACGAGGTCGTGCTGGCCCACGCTGAGCCCGAACGGGCCCGGGCGATCCTGGAGAACCCGTTCTACCAGTCCCTGTCGGCCGGCTTCGCGGGCACGCAGGAGTACATGGCGATGGAGAAGCTCGGGCAGCTGCGCGACGCCGAGGAGTGGGACCTCATCGTCGTGGACACCCCGCCGTCGCGCTCGGCGCTGGACTTCCTGGACGCGCCCAACCGGCTCGGGTCCTTCCTGGACGGCCGGGTGATCCGGATACTGACCGCCCCGGCCAAGGTCGGCGGGCGCAGCGCCATGCGGTTCCTGAACGCCGGGATGGGCCTGCTCACCGGCGCCCTGGGCAAGATCTTCGGCGCCCAGCTGCTCACCGACGTGCAGACCTTCGTCAGCGCGATGGACTCGATGTTCGGCGGCTTCCGCGAGCGCGCGGACCGTACGTACCAGCTACTCAAGGCGCCGGGCACGGCGTTCCTGGTGGTGGCCGCGCCGGAGCGGGACGCGCTGCGCGAGGCGGCGTACTTCGTGGACCGGCTCGCCGCGGACCGGATGCCGCTGGCCGGGCTGGTGCTCAACCGGGTGCACGGCTCGGGCGCCCCGCAGCTCACGGCGGAGCGGGCGCTGGCGGCGGCCGAGGCGCTGGAGGAGAACGGCTCGGAGCACTCCTCGCCGGAGGCGGAGCTGCTCGCGGCCGGGCTGCTGCGGCTGCACGCCGAGCGGATGCAGATCATGGGGCGGGAGCGCCGCACCCGCGACCGCTTCGTCTCGGTCTACCCGGACGTGCCGATCGTGGAGGTCCCGGCGCTGCCGGGTGACGTGCACGACCTCGACGGCCTGCGGGCCATCGGCGACCGGCTCAGCAGCACGGCGTAGGACGGCGGACGACGTAGGACGGCGCGGAACGCCGTCGGACGGCTCGGGCGGTGCGGCGTGGGCGCCCGCCCGGGGCCGACCGGCCCGGACCCCCCGGTACGGCCGGTTCGGCCTGTGCAGCCGGTGTGCCCCGGCTCAGCCCGCCTGGGCGTAGTCCGTCAGTATCACACCGGTCGCGAGGGACTCCTCGTACTCGGTGCGGGCCGTCTCCAGCAGCCTCCGCCACGAGATGACCGTCGGGCGGCGGCGCAGCAGCGCCCGGCGCTCGCGCTCCGTCATCCCGCCCCAGACCCCGAACTCCACCCGGTTGTCCAGGGCGTCCGCGAGGCACTCCGTGCGCACCGGGCAGCCGCTGCACACCGCCTTCGCGCGGTTCTGCGCCGCCCCCTGGACGAACAGTTCGTCCGGATCACTCGTGCGGCAGGCGGCCTGCGCACTCCAGTCGTCAACCCAGCCCATGCCGGCGCCGTCCTCTCCCGTATCGAGGCTCCCCCACGGCGGCAACGGCATATTCACCGTTGCCAGTTGAGGACGTTACGGAAGAACGACAGCTTGCAACAGCCCCTTCGGGCTCAATCTCGAATGACCCGATTGGACTATGGGTATCGGTCAGCTCACTCGTTGGAGTGATCGCAGGTCGCACACCTTGCCAAGCGCGGAGCCCCCACTCTCGCCGCAGGCGTCGTCACGGAGCGCAACCGTTCACCCCCGCACAGCAGGCCCCAGCCGCCTCAAAGCCCGGACATTCCAGGGCGATTCGGGCAACTCTCCTCGCCCACAAGAGTGAATGATGCTGACGCACCGAAGCTGTACCAAGCTTGTGACAAGCCTAGGCGAACACGTGCCCCTATGTACGGGAATCCGCGACGTAGGGTTCTCCCCATGGCACCGAAGCGCCCACAGGCATCCCAGCCCCCAGGCAACACCGGAGCTCCGCGCGGCGGCAGCGGCGGATCACCGTTGGAGCACGTCGGCAACGGCGTGAAGTTCCTGGGCGTCAGCGTGCTCTCCGGAGTCCTGCTGGCAGGACTCGCCCTGCCCGCCGTCGGCGCCATCGGGCTGACCGCCAAGGACACGGCGGAGAGCTTCGACAACATCTCCGACGACTTCAAGACCCCGCCGCTCACCCAGGCCACCCAGATCTTCGACGCCAAGGGCGGCCTGATCGCCAAGGTCTACGAGCGCGACCGCACCGTCCTCACCGCCGACCAGATGTCGCCGTTCATGCGGCACGCCCAGGTGGACATCGAGGACGCCCGCTTCTACGAGCACGGCGCCGTCGACCTCAAGGGCATCCTCCGCGCGGCCAGCAAGAACGCCGAGAGCGGCACCGCCTCGCAGGGCGCCTCGACGCTGACCCAGCAGTACGTGAAGAACGTCAACGTGGAGAAGGCCGGCGACGACCAGGCCGCCGTCCTGGAGGCGCAGCGCAAGACCCTGGGCCGCAAGATCCAGGAGCTCAAGGTCGCCATCAAGCTGGAGGAGGACCTGAGCAAGGACCAGATCCTCACCAACTACCTCAACATCACCTTCTACGGCCACCAGGCCTACGGGGTCGAGGCCGCCTCCCAGCGCTACTTCAGCAAGAGCAACAAGGACCTGACCGTCGCCGAGGCCGCCACGCTGGCCGGCATGGTGCAGAACCCGTCGTCCTACGACCCGGTGCGCTACCCCGAGAACACGGTCAAGCGCCGCAACGTCGTGATCGACAAGCTGCTGGAGAACAAGCACATCACCGCGGACCAGGCGAAGGAGGCGAAGGCCGCCCCGCTGGGTCTGAAGTACAAGGACCCGCAGAACGGCTGCATCACCGCCCAGGCCGGGATGGGCTTCTTCTGCGACTACGTCCGCCACGTGGTCAAGCAGGACCCGGCGTTCGGCAAGAGCGCCGACGAGCGCAAGAAGCTCTGGGACACCGGCGGCCTGAACATCTACACCACGCTGGACCCGGACAAGCAGGCCGCGGCCCAGAACGCCGTCACCAAGAAGGTCAACGTGACCGACCAGGTGTCGGCGGCCGCGACCATGATGGAGCCGGGCACCGGCAAGATCCTGGCGATGGCCCAGACCCGCCCGTACGGCCTGGACTCGAACAAGAACCAGACCGTCGTCAACCTCAACGTGGACGCCTCGATGGGCGGCGGCAACGGCTTCCAGACCGGTTCGACCTTCAAGCCGATCCTGGCCGCGGCGGCGCTGGAGTCGGGCATGTCGCCGACCCAGGCGTTCCCGTCCGAGAACAAGATCGACTACCCGCAGATGTCCACCTGCTCGGGCACCTGGAAGAACGTCCCGGCGCCCGGCGAGCAGAAGGCCACGGTCAAGAACGAGTCCGAGTCCGAGAAGGGCCCGTACCAGCTGAAGCAGGCCATGGCGCTGTCGGTCAACACCTACTTCGTGCAGATGGAGCAGCAGGTCGGCCTCTGCGCGATGAAGCAGATGGCGAACAAGCTGGGCATCACCCAGTCCGCGAAGGGCGACGCCTTCCGGGAGGTGCCCTCGATGGTCCTGGGCACCCTGGAGCTCTCCCCGCTGACCATGGCGAACGTCTACGCGACCTTCGCCGCGCGCGGCAAGTACTGCACCCCGATCGCGATCAACAAGATCAGCACGGTGGACGGCAAGGAGCTCCAGGTCCCGCAGACCCAGTGCAGCCAGGCCTTCTCCGAGGACACCGCGGACAAGCTCAACACCGTCCTGCTGAACGTGACCGAGAAGGGCACCGCGGCCGCGCTCGGCCTGGACGGCGGCCGCAAGATCGCCGGCAAGACCGGTACCACCGACGAGAAGAAGGCCGCCTGGTTCAGCGGCTACACCCCGTCGCTGGCCACCTCGGTCTGGCTCGGCGGCCCGGCCGGCGGCGTCAAGATGAAGAACATCAACATCGGAGGCAAGCACTTCGACGAGGTGTTCGGCGCCGACGGCCCCGGCCCGATCTGGCAGCTGGCGATGAACCAGGCGCTCCAGGGCACGCCGATGGAGCCGATCCAGACCGTCGACATCCCGGACCCGCAGCCGGCCACCCCGCCGGCCGACCCCAACCCCCAGCCGCCCGCGGGCAACCCCCCGCCGCAGCAGGGCGGCGGCAACCCCGGCGGCGGCAACCCCGGGGGCGGCGGCCCCGGGGGCGGCCCCGGCGGGATGATCGGCGGCGGGTTCACCTTCCCGCCCGGGATGATCGGCGGCGGGAACGGCGGCCGGCACGGCGGCGGCAACGGCAACGGCTGACCGCGCCACCCGGCACGAGCCGCGCAGCAGTGACGAAGGGGCGCCCTCCGGTTCGGAGGGCGCCCCTTCGGCGTCGTGTTGCCGGGTGACGGGCCGTCGGGGCCGCGGGAGCCCCTCGCGGGCCCTACAGGGCCGCTCGATTCCGGCCAGAGCCGGCTTGACCCGACGGACCCGGGCGGTCCGCGGTCAGGACAGCGCGGCCTTCACGGCGGCGGCGACCCGGCCGCCCTCGGCCAGGCCGTCGACCTTGGGCTTCACCAGCTTCATCACGGCGCCCATCGCCTGCGGGCCGGTCGCACCGCTCTCGGCCACGGCGTCCGCCACGATCGCGGCGAGCTCCTCGTCGGAGAGCTGCTTGGGCAGGTAGGTCGCCAGCACCTCGCCCTCGGCCCGCTCCCGGGCGGCCTGGTCGGTGCGACCCGCCCCGTCGAAGGCCTCGGCGGCCTCCCGGCGCTTCTTCGCCTCGCGGCCGATCACCTTCAGCACGTCGGCGTCGGACAGCTCGCGCTTCTGCTTGCCCGCCACCTCCTCGCTGGTGACGGCGGCCAGCGTGAGCCGGATGGTGGACGCGCGAAGCTCGTCCCGGACCCTGATGGCAGCCGTGAGGTCCTCCTGCAGCTGCTCCTTGAGCGTTGTCATTTCCTCTTCTTATCCTTCGGCTGTGGGCGGTCTCAACCAGGTTTCCACCGGGCATCCACTGCGGTCTGCGCAGGTGAACGAGTATGCCGTGTCAAGAGCGGGCGGCCGTCGCCTGACGCCCCGCCGGCCCGACGGTCGATCACGGCCGGGAAGGGGCAGTGTGATCCGGCCAACCTGGCCGACAATGCCTGCATACTCTCGGCAGAACAGCCGGATATTGCCGGGAGCACCGGGGAGTTGCCGGTGCCAAAAGGGGCAAATCGAACGTAGCGGCAGGTTCGCAGAAATAGTCCGCGTAGTACACTCGTTCACATGTAGCTTGAGTAGCCTAACGGGCTGTGGTCACCTCACCCTCAAAGGCCGCTCCCGAGCAGCAGCGGAACGTCCTCAACTCATTTTTCCACGGTTCTGACACATCACGACCCACGCTCGGCGCGGGCGCTCTCGCATGCGCTCCGCCATGACCGCGCGGCACGTAATGATCGTTCTGGAGTGATTGGCGCCGCAAGTCGGCGTGTTAAGTTCTGACTTGAATTCTGCTCACAACAGCAGGAAGCGCGGGGGAATGGACAACAATCAGCTTCGCTCCATGTTAGTAACCCAACGGAAGATGGTCGGCTGGAGCCAAGAGCAGTTAGCCGAGCATTCCAATGTCAGTGTGCGGACCATTAGGAATCTGGAAACCGGGGCCATCAAGAATCCGCGGCGCAGCTCCGTGGAACTCCTGGTCGGCGCCCTGCTGTCCGCGGCGACCAGCCAGGACACGCTGATGTCCCACGTGGCCCGTCCGGGCACCCCGACCGGCATGCTCTCCTCCCGCCTGGAGCCCGGTCTGCTGACCAACGTCGTCGAGGTCCCGGACAACGCCCGGTGGCAGGGGCTGCGTCCCAAGACGGACATCACCGTCGGACGCCAGGCCGACCTGCTGCACGTGGTGACCACCCTCCGGCCGGGCCGGCCGCTGGTGCTCACCGGCCCGGCCGGCGTGGGCAAGACCCGGCTGGCCCTGGACTCCGCCGCACACCTGCTCGACCGCTTCCGGGACGGCGTGGTGGTGCTCGAACTCGGCTCGGTGACCCCCGAGAGCGTCGACGCCGCCGCGGCCTCGGCGGAGGTGCAGCGCTCGCTCGACACCCTGCTGCACGGCTACGAACGGGACCCGAGGACCAACCCCGAACTGCAGATGATGGTCGTCATCGACAACGCCGAGCACGTCATCGGCGCGGTGACCAGGCAGGTCAGGATGATGCTGGAGCGGCATCCCGCGCTCCACATCCTGATCACCTCGCTGCGGGCGCCCGCCTCCATCCCGGCGGACCTGTGGGAGGTGTCGCCGCTGTCCGTCGACCACCCCGAGGGCAGCTACGGCTGCCCGCCCGCCGCCGAGCTGTTCTGCCGCCGGGTGCACTCCGTCGTCCCGACGCTGGACCTCGGCGACCAGATGCCGCAGGTGGTCGAGCTCTGCCGCCGGCTGGGCGGTCTCGCACTCGCCATCGAGAACGCCGCCTTCCGGATGCGCTCGGTGCCCCTGCACGTCCTGGTGGACGAGTGCCAGGTGCTGCCGATCCTGGGTCAGGACGAGGTGGGCGGGCTGTCCCACCACCGCTCGCTGCACCGCAGCCTCGCCTGGGCCTACGGACTCCTCGACGACCGGCAGCGCCGGGCCCTCAGACAACTCTCCCGCTTTCCCGATGAATTCTCCATCGACGATGTCCGGCAGGAACCGGTCGACGGCGGCCGGGAGCCCTCCCGCAATATCGATGTGCTGGCCGATCTCGTGGATTTCTCCGTCGTCCAGGTGAAACGTGGCCACCAGTACGCGTACCGGGTCCCCCGGATGATGCGCGAGTACGTCAACGCCATTCCGGCCTGAGGCCGGCCCGCACGCACACCGTCCGCTCGTCGGGGCGTTTTCCGTCGCGTCGGCCGCACTGTCGTGCCCGGAATCGGTTCCGGGTGCGACCCGGCCGACCGGCGATCGAATTCGATCGAATCGACGGGTTAACTTCTCCGGTCCATTCGGGAAACTCCTCCGCGGGTCATTCAGCACTGCCCGGCTTAATGCCTTGAGCGCAAATGGGGATCGATGACCACGATAGACGCCTCCGTCCACGACGACAGAACCGGCGAAACGTCGGACGAGAACACTCCGCTGCCGGACACCGGTGTGGCGCCCCTGGTGGACGGTTCGAAACTGATCGGCGATCCCCGGGACGGCGCCGTCGTCCGGGCCTCGCATCGCGTCTACGAACACCTGATCGCGATGTTCGCGCCCGGCATGATCGAGGCCGCGTTCGACCTCGGCGTCTTCGTCGCCCTGGCGGACGGACCGGCCACCCCGGCCGACCTCGCCGCCCGGCTGGACGCCGACGCCCACGGCCTGCGGGTGCTGCTCGACGGCCTGTACTGCTACGAGATCGTCCAGCGGGTGCGCACCGAGGACGGTCAGGACGTCTACCGGCTGGTGGACGGCATGGCCGAGTGCCTGCTGCCCGGCGGCCTCTACAGCCTGGCCGGCCGGATCGGCTACGACCGGGCGATCGGCTGGGACGTGTGGCGCAACCTCGCCGACCACGTCAAGCGGCCCGCCCGCGGCGCGGACGGCGACTACCAAGCCAACCAGCTGTCCGCCGAGGACTACGAGCAGGTCGCCCGCGGGATCAACTTCTGGGCCCCGCCGATCGTCGAATCGCTCGCCAACCTCCTTGCGGAGGAGGAGGGTTGGAAGGGCGAGGCGGACCGCTCGATGCTCGACGTCGGCTGCGGCACCGGCATCTACAGCCAGCTGCTCCTGCAGCGCTTCCGGGGGCTGCGGGCCACCGGCCTGGACCACCCGCGGATCGTGCCCATCGCCCGCGGACAGGCGGAACGGCTGGGCGTGCAGGACCGGTTCGAACCGGTGGAGCGCAACTTCTTCACCGAGGAGTGGAACACCGGTCAGGACCTCGTCCTCCTGGTGAACATCTTCCACCTGCAGACCGCCGAGGGCTCCGAGGAGCTCATGCGACGGGCGGCGCAGGCGGTGCGCGAGGGCGGTGTGGTCGCCGTCGTCGACCACATCGTGGACGACGAGACCGACGCCCAGTCGATCCAGAACCGCTTCTTCCGACTGTTCGCCGCGTCGATGCTCGTCACCGGCGGCGGAGACTCCTTCTCCCTGGCGGACTACGACCAATGGCTCGACCGGGCCGGCCTGGTGAGGACGGCGCTGGTCGACACCCCGATGCACCGGATCCTGCTCGCCCGGCGCCCGTGATCACCACCAGCCCGGCCGGACCTCCCGTCCGGCCTGCCGGATTCCATTCCTCAGAGGGGACCAGGACGTGACCGACAACCTCGTGCTCGGAGCGGCGAGAATGACCGCCGCCGACATCTTCAACGCCACCGTCGCCTCCTCGGCGATCGGTGCCGCCTGGGAGGCCGGGGCGCTCGAAGAGCTGGCGGACCAGGACAAACTGGACGTCGCCGAGTTCTCCGGACGCAACGGCCTCGACCAGTACGCGGTCGAGGGGATGTTCCAGGCCCTGGCCAGCGTCCGCGTCGTCCAGCGGCAGGGCACCCTGATCACCACCGATGCGAACTTCGCCGAGGTGTACCGCGCCAAGGCCTTCTACCACTGGCTGTCCCGCGGTTGCGCGGCGCTCTTCGCCGACATGCCCGCCGTACTGAAGAACGAGAACCGGGTCGGCAGCTTCTACCGCCGCGACTCCGCCGCCATCGCGATCGCCTGCCGCGACATCAACGCCAACTTCTTCGACCCGGTGTTCAAGAAGGCCCTCGGCTCGGTCGGCGGGTTCCGCAAGATCGCCGACCTCGGCTGCGGCAGCGGCGAGCGCATCATCAGCGTGCTGCGGCAGAACCCGGACGCGACCGGCCTCGGCATCGACATCGCCGAGGGCGCGCTGGGCGTGGCCCGGGCCTCGACCAAGGAGGCCGGCTTCGAGGGCAAGGTGTCCTTCGTCAAGGACGACGCCACCAACCCGCAGCCGCACCCGGAGTTCGCCGACGTCGACCTCCTGACCTCCTTCCTTATGGGCCACGACTTCTGGCCGCGGGAGAACTGCGTCACCTCCCTGCGCGGGCTGCGCAAGGCGTTCCCCAACGTCAAGCGCTTCCTGCTCGGCGACACCGCGATGACCACCGACATCCCGGACTCCGAGATCCCGGTCTTCACCCTGGGCTTCGAGGTCGCGCACCGCATGATGGGTGCCTACCTGCCGACCCTCCAGGAGTGGAACGGGGTGTTCGAGGAGGGCGGCTGGCGCCTGGTCGAGGCGCACCGCGTGGTGACCCCGGCGGACAGCGTGATCTTTGAGCTCGAACCGCTCGCCGACTGACGACACGGAAAGTGCTCCGGGGCCGTGGGCCTCGGAGCACTTCTCGCTACGCGCGGTGAATCGGCCCGCGGCCGGCCGGTACGGCCCGCGGGTCAGTTCGTCCGGGCGTCGGGCTGCTCGACCGCGGGCACGGTGCGACCCGGACCGGTGGGCCGGACCTCGGTGATGCCGGGAGCGCGGCGCATCATCACGGCCTGCTGGACGGCCAGCGTCACACCGACCCCGAGCCAGACCCCGTTGCCGTTGAACCGGCCGTGGAAGAACACCGCTTCGACACCGCCGACGACCAGGCGCTCGGCCAGGTTCGCCACCCACAGCTTGGCGGTGGTCCGGCCGCCCTTGCGCAGCAGCCGGCCGGTCTGGTCCCGCCACATGGGCATCGTCAGACCGCGGTAGTAGCCGAAGACCAGGGAGAACGCCAGGCCGATGACCAGGAAGACGACGCTGGTCGCCGTCGCCTCGGCGGGGCCCGGCGGCAGGAAGCCGCGCAGCACGAGCATCGCGACCCACAGGAAGGTCTGGGCCCTGACGTCGCGGACGCTGAACTGGGAGACGAGGACGATCGCCGTGATGAGGACGATGAACGCCACGTTGATCACGGCGAAGAGCGTGTCGTCCGCGGGCGAGGGCTGAGCGGCCAGGGATCCCCAGGATGCCAACAGCGTCATAGAGCCACCTCGGTGGTGTCAGGGGTGATGGTCGGGCCACGTGCCGTGCGGCAGGCGGACCCCCCGCAGTCGCCGCCGCCGAGCCCCAACCGGGTTGGCCGTCACACGTGTTGACGGTGACTCAGAGAGCGCACGGGTGCCCATGCTCCGAGCATAGGGGGCCGACCCGGCCGGTCTCCAGGCAAACCGGCGGCAATCCGGTCACCCGCCGGGTCGGCGCGGTCACCCAAGGCGCGATCTTGCCGAGTCGTTGCCGGAGGCGATGCCTGGAATGTCGGACCCCCGCGCGGCGACGATCCCTGTATGACCGACATCGCCTCCGACCAGATCCCTGCTGTGATCAGCCAGCTGGTCCTCCTCATCGCGCCGACCAAGAAGGACCCGATCGGTCCGGACACCAAGCTCGTCAGCGAACTGGGCTACCACTCGCTCGCGATGGTCCAGTTGGGCCTCACCATCGAGGACGTCTTCGAGTTCGACGGCCTGCCCCAGGAGCGGGCCTCCTCGCTGGAGACCGTCCACGAGCTCGTCGAGCTCGTCCGGGAGCTGCTGGACGAGGGCGAGGGCGCGCTGCCGACCGTCGACCACCTGGAGTCCATCGTCGTCCCGCTCGGCGGCGACTGGCCGCCGGCGTCCTGACCGCGGGACAGCCCGGGAACACCGCACGCACACACCCGCCCGCACCGCACCCACCCGCACGCCCCGCCACCGCCCCCGGGCCAGGAGAGCCGACCTGGCCGGGGGCGGACTCATGCCCGGTACGGGCGCACGTCCGCTACGGGCGCACGCCCCGGGCCGCCTCGCGCGCGGTGCCGGGGGGGCTCACGCCCCGGCGCGGAAGGCCAGCACGGTGTTGTGCCCGCCGAAGCCCGCGCTCTGGGTGAGCGCCGCCAGCGGCCCGGCGGGCAGCGGGCGGGGCGCGACCCGGACCACGTCCAGGTCGATCGCGTCGTCCAGGTCGTCCAGGTTGATGGTGGGCGGCGCGGTGCGGTGGTGCAGGGCCAGCACGGTGGTCAGCGCGGCCAGTGCGCCGGAGGCGCCGATCAGGTGCCCGGCGGACGACTTGACCGCCGACACGGCCGGCCGCACGCCGTCCAGCGCGGTCCGGATCGCCAGCGCCTCCGCCGCGTCGCCCACCGAGGTGGAGGAGGCGTGCGCGCTGACGTGGCCGACCTCGGCCGGCTCCACCCCGCCGTCCGCGAGCGCGCGCCGGATGGCCCGCGCCATCCCCTCGCCCTCCGGGTGCGGACGGGTGATGTGGTGCGCGTCGGCGCTCGCCCCGGCCCCGGCGAACCCGGCGTAGACCCGGGCCCCGCGCCGCCGGGCGTGCTCGGCGGACTCCAGCACCAGCACCGCCGCGCCCTCGCCCAGGACGAAACCGTCCCGCTTCTTGTCGAAGGGCCGGGAGGCGCAGGCCGGGGCGTCGTTGTTGCGGGACAGCGCCTTCATCGCCGCGAAGGCGGTGATCGCCATCGGGTTGATGACCGCCTCGGTACCGCCGGCCACCACCACGTCGGCCCGGCCCAGCCGGATGAGGTCCAGCCCCGCCGCGAGGGCGTCGGCGCCGGCCGCGCAGGCCGTCGAGGGCGCGTGGGCCACCGCCGTGGCGTTCAGCTCCAGCGCGCACAGCGCGGCCGCGGCGTTGTTCATCAGCATCGGCAGGGTGAACGGCGAGACCCGGCGGGTGTCCCCGGCCCGGATCAGGTCGTGCGCCGGCAGCAGGGTGCTCAGGCCGCCGATGCCGCTGCCGACGACCACCGCGAGGCGCTCCGGTTCGGGGTGCCCCGGTGCGCCCGCGGCGGCGCTGAAGCCCGCGTCCTGCCAGGCCTCCCGCTGCGCCAGCAGCGCGAACTGCGCGGAACGGTCGGTGCGCCGGGCCTGGACCCGGTCGATCAGCGGGCCCGGCTCCACGGCGGCCGGGGCGGCGATCCGCACCGGCAGGCCCTCGGCCCAGGGCTCGGTGATCGCGACCGCCGCCGAGACCCCGTCGAGCAGTGCCGTCCAGGTGGACCGGGCGTCGCCGCCCAGCGGCGTGGTGGCGCCGAGCCCGGTGATGACGACGTCGTCGCGCTGCGCAGGCACGCGGCTCCTCCGATTCGTTCTCGTCCTCGTTCTCGTCGTCCGGGTCAGTTGACGCCGACGAAGGCTTCCGGCTTGGCCAGCTGCTCGCTCAGGAACAGGTCGCGCAGCTTCGGGCTGAGCAGGCCGACCTGCCGCAGGATGTGGATCACCTGCTGGAACAGCAGCTGGCGGTAGCCGAACATCATCGGGTCGTTCATCGCGAAGGTGATGCCGGCCTCGACGTCCAGCTCCATGCGCTCCCACACCTCGCGCAGCAGGAACCGGCGGGACATCAGGAAGATCGACTCCAGCAGGAACTCCTCCCGCTCCGCGCGCTCCTTGCTGTTCATCTGCTCGTACATTCCGGTGAGCGAGACCACGCCGAAACCGATGTGCCGCGCCTCGTCGCGGGCGATCATCCGGGTGATCTGGGTGATGATCGGCTCGCCGAATCCGGTGCCCGCCAGTCGGGTCGCGGCCAGCGCGAGGCCTTCGACGATCACCTGCATGCCGAGGTAGACGATGTCCCAGTCGGATTCCGAGAGCAGGTCGCGCAGCAGCGACTTGAGCCCCGGATTGATCGGGTAGCAGTTGCCCAGTTTCTCGTCGATGTACTTGGCGTACGCCTCGACGTGCCGCGCCTCGTCGGCGACCTGGGCGGCCGCGTAGATCTTGGCCTCCATGTCGGGCACGGTCTCCACCAGCCGGGCGGTGGTCACCAGCGCGCCCTGTTCACCGTGCAGGAACTGGCTGATCATCCAGGACAGGTACTCCCAGCGGAACTGGTTGATCAGCTCCTCGGGCACCGGGCTGCCCGGGCCGCGGAAGTTCTGCAGACCGGTGCTCTGGCCCTCGTCCAGAAGCGCACCGAACCGGACCTCGTGGTTCCAGTCGATGTCGGTCGCGGCATTCCACTGCGCGATCTTGCTCTTCTCGTAGAGCGCCCACAGCCGGTTGTTGCGCTCGCCGTAGTTCCAGTTGAGATTGGCCTTGAACGCGGCGTCGACCTCCATCAGACTCTCCCTGGTCCGGTCCAGGGTGAACAGCACGGTTTCCCGTTCGTCGTGGAATTCGGTGTTCATCGCCGCCGGGCTCCTTCGGATTGACGTACTGCCACACCGGATACTCTCGGACGGATAACCCGCAGAACCTAGGCACTCACTGGGCAACTTGCAGGCATGACGAGTTGCCTGCGCCGCTGCCTGGAAGTGCGGAAGACCTCCTGACGACACTGCACCGGAACACGCTGGGCGTTCCGTATTCCCGTGCACAGGAGCCAGTCGTATGGAACCGAATTCCGTTCCCCGCCCGACCCGTCGGCTGACCGCGGAGCTGGAGGGGCTGCTGGGCGACCCGCTGGCCGCGTCCGGCCCGTTCGCCTTCGCCGAGGTCGTGGAGCACGAGGAACTCGGTGAAGTCCCGCCCGGCGCCGAGCAGTTGCTCCTGGACTGGGGCCTGCCGGAGCGCCTCGTCCCGGCGGTGGCCGGCGGACGGATGCTCAACCTCGAATCGGTGCTCGCGGTGACCCGCTCGCTGGCCCGGCGGAACCTGACCATGGCGGTGATGTTCGGCTCCAGCATGCTCGGCTGCCAGCCGGTCTGGCTGTGGGGAACGCCCGACCAGCAGAAGCGGATCGCCGAGGCGGTGACCTCCGGGGACAAGCTGTGCTTCGCCGTCTCCGAGGCGGAGGTCGGCAGCGACCTCACCACCACGGCCACCACCGCCGTGCCCGACGGCGAGGACTACGTGCTGGACGGCGAGAAGTGGCCGGTGGGCAACGGCAACCGGGCCCGCTTCTACACCGTGCTGGCCCAGGGGCCGCGCGGACCGGTGCTGCTGCTCGTCGACCGGCGGGAGCTGGACCCGGACAGCGTCGAGCCGAAGCCGATCGTCCGCGCCCTCGGCCTGCGCGGCCACGACGTGAGCGGCATCCGGTTCACCGGCTCCCGGGTACCCGCGGCCGGCGCGGTCATCGGCCGGCCCGGCCGCGCGCTGATCGACACCGTCCGCACCCTGCAGATCACCCGCACGGCGATCGGCGGCATGTCCCTCGGCAGCATGGACGCCGTGCTGCGGATCGGGCTGGACTACGCGCACGAGCGCCGGCTCTACGGCGCCGCGATCCACCGCCTCCCGGTGGTCCGCCGGCACCTCGTCGACGCGCACCTGGACCTGCTGGTCGCCGACTGCGTGACGATCCCGGTGGCCCGGGCGCTGACCCTCGCCCCGGCACGGCTGGCGCTCTGGTCCTCGGTGGTGAAGTACCTGGTGCCGGTGATCGGCGAGGAGACCATGGAGCAGATGTCCAAGGTCCTCGCGGCACGCGGCTACCTGCGCGAGCTGGTCGCCTCCGGCGCCTTCCAGAAGATCCGCCGGGACCACTGCATCACCTCGATCTTCGAGGGCACCACGCACGTCAACCTGTTCAATATCGCGACCCAGCTGGCCGCGCTGGCCCCGCTCGTGGACCGGGCCGCCGAGGGCTCCGAGGAGCTGCTGGAGCGGCTGTTCGACCTCTCCGTCGAGGCCCCGGTCTGGGAGCCGGACGGCAACAGGCTGGCCCTGGCGACCAACGGGCAGGACGAGATCACCCGGGGCTGGCGCACCGCGGTGGAGCGGCTGGAACGGGTGGCCGCGGCCGAGTGCGCCCCCGGGCAGGCCCGCGACCTGGCCGAGGCGGTCGCCGAGCTGGACCGCCGCCGGGCCGCGCTCTACGGCCGCGTCGCCGAGCACGGCATCGACGCGGCCTCGGTGGCCGGCTCGCGCACCGCGGAGGACCACTGCGTCTTCCACGCCGCCGCCTCCTGCGTGCACGTCTGGCTGCACAACCGTGGCTCCGCGCCGGACGCGGGCTGGCTCGTCCTGGTGCTCCGCCGACTGCTGCAGCGGCTGGACCGGGACGTGGTACTGGACGAGCAGGAGGCGTACCTGCCGGGGCTGGAGGCCGTCATGGAGGAGTGCCGGGTCAGCCGGCGGTACTTCGGCCTGGAGGCCGTGCTGGAGCACGGCGCGCGGGTCTGAGCAGGGCTGGCGGGCCGGGCCGGAACGGCGGAAGGACAACAGCAGGACGGCGGAGGACGGTGCCGGGGTCGGCACCGCCCCCCGCCGTGGTGGACGTCCCTAGACCTGCACCGAGCCGGGCGCGAGGGGGCCGGGGAAGAAGGCGGTGGTGGCGCCGGCCGTCTCGCCGCCGTCCACCACGAACTCCTGGCCGGTGACGAACCTCGCCCGGTCGGAGGCGAGGAAGTGGAAGACCTCGGCGATCTCCTCCGGGGAGGCGTGCCGGCGCGCCGGGATGCGCTCGTTGACCTCGTCCAGCATGGCGTCGGTGTACTCGGCGCGCTGCATCGGGGTCAGCACCGCGCCGGGGGTGACGCACGCGGTGCGCACCAGCGGGCTGAGCTCCATGGCGAAGGTCTGGCAGAGCGAGGCCACACCGGCCTTGGTGGCGTTGTACGGCGCGTAGAGCGGGTAGCCGCGGCTGCCGTTGACCGAGGCGGTGGCGAGCAGCACGCCGTGGCCCTGGCCGAGCAGGTACGGGGCCGAGTGCCGCCACAGGGCCAGCACGCCGACCAGGTTGACGTCGACGGCGCGGCGCACGTCGGCCTCGGTCAGTTCGAGCACGCCGCTGCGGATGCTGATGCCGGCGTTGGCGATCACCACGTCCAGGCCGCCCCGGGCGGCGTGCACGGTGTCGACGGCCTCCTTGACGGCCTGCCAGTCGGCGACGTCGACCTCCAGGAAGCTCACCGACCCCGGGCCGCCGTCCAAGCCCGCCGCCGGGGCCGCGGGCTCGGTGATGTCGAGGTTCACCACGTGGTCGCCGGAGGCGGCGAACCGCTCGGCGGTGGCCTTCCCGATGCCGCTGGAGGCGCCGGAGACGATGACTGTGCGCATGGACGGGGGCCTTTCGGAGGACGCCGGGCCCGGCCGCCGGAGCGGCCGGGTCCCGGCTGGGTGTGCGGGTGCGGAGCTGGCGGCGGGTGCGGGCCCGCTGCCCGGATCAGACGATGACCCGGTGCCGGTCGGGGGCGTAACCGGCCATGTTGCGGCGGAGGTTGCGGCTGACGGTGATCTTCTTCAGCCAGCGGTCGGTGCCGTCGTACCGGGCCTTGAAGGAGCGCCGCCCGTGCGCGGCCTGGTAGTTGTCCACGACCAGCAGGGTGCCGGGGCCGACCACCACCTCCTGCTGGACCCGGGTGAGCTCCGCCATCAGCCGGTCCAGCGCCTCGACGGCCTCCGGGTCGTCCCCGACGCAGCGCATGAACGGCAGGTCGATGCGCAGGTACGGGGAGAGGCCGTCGCCGAACAGCGCGCTGGTCGGCGTGGGGTCGTCGGCCATCCGGCGGAGCTTGGCGAGCGCCGGGTGGTCCGGGTCGGAGGTCTCCAGCTGCCGGATGTGCTCGGTGTCCGGGAGGATGTGGAAGCGGTCCTGGGCGAGCACCTCCCGGGTGCGGTCGTCGAGTTCGACGTCCCGGACGGAGGCGACGATGGTCGGCACGTGGTCGGCGTTGCGCAGGCCGAGCAGGATCAGGTAGTCGCAGCGGTTGGGGTGGAAGCCGTCCTCGGTGTGGAACTCCAGCAGGGCCTCGCTGCCGTAGCCGCTCTGCCGGTCCTCGTCGCCGCGGATCGGCAGGACGTTCTGGATGATGCTGCCCTCCTGGAGGGTGGCCCAGCCGAAGGGCTCGCCGAGCGCCAGGCCGACCAGCGCCAGCATGGCCTCCTGGGTGCGGGCCGTCTCCGCCGCGATGGCGTCGCGCCAGTGCGCCGGGGTCGGGCCGAGCTCGACGTCGTCCACCGGAAGGCCGTGCACCAGGCAGGCGGCGGCGGGCTCGCGGCGGCGGAAGTCGGCGAGGAAGGACTGCAGGCCGACCGGCAGCATCCGGTCGAACTGCCAGGCGCGGTCGTAGAACTCCTCGTCCAGCGGGTTGCCGCAGTCGTCGGCGATCTTGTGGGCGGCCCGGGCGAGCTCGGCGGCCTCGTCCGGGCTCAGGGCGTACTCGGCCAGGCGGCCCTGGAACGGGGTCGGAGCGGTGGCAGTGGACGGTTCTTGACGGAGCATCAGGCGTTCCTTTGCTGTTCTCCGACCGGTTCGGCCGGGTGGGCGGGCGGATGGTCCTGTGCCGTCGGCGCGGGGCGGGCGGCGGGTGGTGTCACGGGCGGAGGGCCGAGCAGGGTCCCGGCCGGCTCTCCGCCCGGGTCGGTCAGTCCTCGTCGGCGAACCTGGCGATGAACTCGTCGAGTTCGTCCTGGTCGAGGTCGACGAGCGGTTCCTCGGCCTCCTCGACCTCCCCGCCGGCGGCCTCCGGCGCCGATTCGCCGGCCACGGCGGCCAGTTCGGCGACGGTCTTGTGGGTGAAGACGTCCCGCGGGGAGATCTCCAGCCCGGCCTCGCGCGCCGCGGTGACCAGCTTGATCGACATGATCGAGTCGCCGCCGAGCGCGAAGAAGCTGTCGTCGATGCCGATCCGCTCGACCCGGAGCACGTCCACGAAGAGCTGCCGCAGCAGTTCCTCGCGCGGGGTGCGCGGCTCCCGGCCGCCCTCGGCGCCGGCGAAGCGTGGGGCGGGCAGTGCGGCGCGGTCCAGCTTGCCGTGCGGGGTGGTGGGCAGCTCGGGGATCTCGACCACGGCGGCCGGCACCATGTACTCGGGCAGGTGGGCGGCGACCAGCTCGCGCAGCGCGGCGGGGTCGGTGCCGTCCGGCCCGGCCGGGACGACGTACGCGACCAGCTGCCGCGCCCCGGGGGTGTCCTCGCGCAGCTGCACGGTGGCGTGCCGCACGCCCGGGTCGGTGGCCAGCACGGCCTCGATCTCGCCCGGCTCGATCCGGAAGCCGCGCAGCTTCACCTGGTCGTCGGCCCGGCGCACGTAGTCGAGGCGGCCGTCCGGCAGCCAGCGGGCGATGTCGCCGGTGCGGTACATCCGGGCGCCGGGCCCGCCGAAGGGGTCGGCGACGTAGCGGCTCGCGGTGAGGTCGGCGCGGTGCAGGTAGCCCCGGGCCAGGCCGGCTCCGGAGATGTACACCTCGCCGGGCACCCCGGCGGGCAGCGGGCGCAGGCAGTGGTCCAGGACCCGGATCCGGGCGCCGACGACCGGGGCGCCGATCGACACGGCGACGCCGGGCTCCAGCGGGCCGCCGACCGTCGCGATGATCGTCGTCTCGGTCGGGCCGTAGATGTTCAGCATCCGCCGGCCCGGGGCCCAGCGGGCCACCAGCTCGGGCGGCAGGACCTCGCCGCCGGTGACGATCGTGATCCCCTCCGGCAGGCTGCCGTCGGCCATCGCGGCCAGCGAGGACGGCGGGACGGTCAGGGTCTGCACCCCGGTCCGGGCCACCCAGTCGGCCAGCGGCTGCCCGGGGAGCATCTCCTCGTAGCTGCCGACGACCACGCAGGAGCCGCTCAGCAGCGCGGTGTTGAGCTCGCCCATGGCGCCGTCGAAGCTGGGCGAGGCGAACCACAGCACCTTGCGGCCGGGGCCGAGGTCCAGGTGCCGCCGCTGGGTCGCCAGGAAGCTCGCCAGGCCGGCGTGGGTGACCAGGACGCCCTTGGGGCGGCCGGTGGAGCCCGAGGTGAAGATGACGTACGCGCCGCAGCCGGGCAGCAGCGGGCGGCCGCGCTCGGCGTCGGTCACCTCGCCGGAGGGGGTGTCCGCCGGGGCGGCGAGCCGGTCGGTGGTGACGACCCGGTCGCGCAGTCCGGCCGGGATCTTCGCGACGGCGTCGGGCGCGGCCAGGATCAGGTCCGGCCGGGCGTCGGTGAGCATGAACTCGATCCGGTCGGCCGGGTAGTCGGTGTCCACCGGCATGTGGACGGAACCGCTCTTCCAGATCGCCAGGATGGTGGTGACCAGCTCGGCACTGCGGGGCAGCAGGACCGCGACGATGCGCTCCGGGCCGGCCCCGTGCGACAGCAGGACGCGCGCCGTCCGGTTGGCCCGGGCGTCGAGTTCGGCGTAGCTCAGCTCCTCGGTGCCGGTGAGCACGGCCGGCGCCCCGGGGTGCTCGGCGACCCGCTGGGCGAACAGCGCCGGGATGGTGGCCGCGGGCGCGGCGGGGGCGGTCGCGGCCCACCGTTCCAGGACGGTCTCCCGGGTGGTCGCGGACAGCAGGTCCAGTGCGGCGAGCGGGGTCCGCGGCGCCTCGGCGAAGGTCTCCAGCACCCGCAGCACCGAGGCCAGCAGGTCGCCCGCCTCGGCCTCGCCGTAGAGGTCGGTGCGGTAGTGGAGCTTGAGGTCCAGGTGCTCGCCCGGGCGTGCCAGCAGCCGCAGCGGGTAGTGCGCGGAGCCGGGGACGGACGGCTCGCGCAGCCCGATGTCCAGTCCGGGCACCGGCCGGCGCGCCTCGGGGTGGTGGATCCCGGCGTTCTCGAAGCCGACGATGGTGTCGAAGAGTTCGCCGAGGCCGACGGCCCGCTGGATCTCCGGCAGCCCGAGGTGGTGGTGGGCGATCAGCTCGGACTGCTCGGTCTGCATCCGGACCAGGGCGGCGGACAGCGGCTCCGCCGGATCGAGCACGGCCCGGAACGGCACGGTGTTCATGACCAGGCCGATCGCGTCCTCGACGCCGGGCAGCTCGGGCGTGCGCCCGGACACCGCGGCGCCGAAGACGACGTCGCCGCGGCCGGTCAGCCGCTCCAGGGCGATCGCCCAGGCGCCGTTCACCAGGGTGTTCACGGTGATCCCGGCGGCGCGGGCCGCGGCGGTGATCCGGGCGGAGGCCTCCGCGTCCAGGACCTGGTGGACGGTGCCCTGCCCGGCCAGCACCGACAGGTCGGCGTGCGGGGCGACCAGCGTGGGCTCGTCCAGGCCGGCCAGGGCACCGGCCCAGGCCGTGCCGGCCGCCGCGCCGTCCCGGCCGGAGAGCCAGGCGAGCACCCGGCGGAACGGCACCGGCTCCGGCAGCCCCTCCGCGGAGCCGCCGGCGGCGTACGCGGCGAAGACCTCGCGGAAGAACAGCGGCACCGACCAGCCGTCCAGCAGGATGTGGTGGTCCGTCACGACCAGCACGTGGCGGTCGTCGGCGAGCCGGACCAGCAGCGCCCGCAGCAGCGGGGCGGAGCCCGGCGGGAACGGGCGGTCGTGCTCCTCGGCCACCAGCTCCTCGACCCGGCGGGCCTGCTCCGGGGCGGCCTGGCCGCCGAGGTCGACCTCCTGCCACGGCACCCCGACCCGCTCGGGGATCACCTGCACGGCCCGGCCGGAGCGCAGCCGCACGAAGCGGGCCCGCAGGTTGGCGTGCCGGGTGAGGACGGCGTCGAAGGCGGCGCGCAGGACGGCGGGCGTCACCTCGCCGTCCAGGTCGAAGACCTGCTGGGTGACGTACGGGTCGACCCGGTCGGGCGCGAGCAGGGCGTGGAAGCTCATGCCCTGCTGGAGCGGGGTCAGCGGCCACACGTCGACGGCGTCGGGGTGGGCGGCCTCGATCTCGGCGCGCTCCTCGGCGGTCAGGTCGAGCAGCGGGCCCTCGGGCAGCGGCTCGTCGGCGGCACCGGTGACGGCGGTGGCGGTGGCGTCGCCGGACTCCGGGTCGGTGTCCCGGGCGGCGGCGACCAGGGCCGCCACCGTGCGGTGCAGGAAGACGTCCCGGGGGCTCAGCGCCAGCCCGGCCCGGCGGGCCAGCGCGGAGAGCCGCATCGACAGCAGCGAGTCGCCGCCCAGGTTGAAGAAGTTGTCGTGGATGCCGATCCGCTCGACCCGCAGCACCTCGGCGAACAGCCCGCGGAGCAGTTCCTCCTGCTCGTCGCGCGGCTCGCCGCCCTCGCCGCCGCCGTCGAAGCGGACCGCGGGCAGCGCCGCCTTGTCCACCTTGCCGTTGACGGTCACCGGCAGCTCGTCCAGCACGACCACGGCGGACGGCACCATGTAGCCGGGCAGCACCTCGGCGGCCCGGGCGCGCAGCGCCGCGCCGTCCGCGGTGGCGCCGGGCGCGGCGACCACGTAGGCGACCAGCATCGGGGAGCCGGGGCCGTCCTCGCGGGCCACCGCGACGGCGTGCCGCACGGCCGGGTCGGCGGCCAGCACGGCCTCGACCTCGCCGGGCTCGACCCGGAAGCCGCGGATCTTGATCTGGTCGTCGGTGCGGCCGAGGAAGACCAGGGTGCCGTCGTCGTCCCGCTGGGCGCGGTCGCCGGTGCGGTACATCCGGGCGCCCGGCTCGCCGAACGGGTCGGCGACGAAGCGCTCGGCGGTGAGCACCCGCTGTCCGAGGTAGCCGCGGGCGAGGCCGGCGCCGGCCAGGTACAGCTCGCCGGTGACGCCGGGCGGGACGGGCCGCAGCGCGTCGTCCAGCAGGTGGGCGCGCAGGTTGTCGGCCGGGCCGCCGATCACCGGGTGCTCGTGCGCCGCGAGGCGGGCGTACATCGGGTCGACGGTGCACTCGGCCGGGCCGTACAGGTTGTACGCGGACAGGCCCTCGGCGGCGCGCAGCCGCTGCCACAGCGGCTCGTCGACGGCCTCGCCGCCGAGCGCGAGCACGCGGACCGTACGGCCCTCGTCCAGCAGTCCCTCGGCGATCAGCTGGCGGGCGAAGCTCGGCGTGGTGTCGAGCACCTCGATGCCGTGCCGGGTGACGTGGTCGAGCAGGGCGTGCGGGTCGGCCCGCAGCTCCTCCTCGATCATGTGCAGCTCGTGCCCGCCGACCATCCACAGCAGCTGGCTCCACGAGGCGTCGAACACCAGCGAGTTGGTCAGCGCGGCGCGCAGCGGCCGGCCGGCCGCGGCCTGCTCGGGCTCGAACAGGTGGTTGCGGTGGCTGTGGAACATGTTGGCCAGCGACCGGTGCTCGACCGCCACGCCCTTGGGGCGGCCGGTCGAGCCGGAGGTGTGGATGGTGTACGCCAGGTTCTCCGGGCGCAGCGGGGCGATCCGCTCGTCGTCGGTGAGGGCGGTGCCGTCGGGCTCGTGCGGCAGTTCGTCCAGCAGCACCCGCTCGGTCCCCCCGGGCAGCCGGGCGGCGGACGCACCGGTGGTGACCACGAGGTGCGGGCGCAGTTCGGCGAAGACGGCGGCGATCCGCTCGGCGGGCTGTTCGAGGTCCACCGGGACGTACACCGCGCCGGACTTGAGGATCGCCAGCAGGGTGACGACGGCCCGGGCGGTGCGCGGCAGGGCCATCACCACGGGCCGCTCGGGGGCGGCGCCGCGGGCGACCAGCTGCCGGGCCAGCCGGTTGGCGGCGGTGTCGAGCGCGGCGAAGGTGAGCCGCTCGGTGCCGCAGCCGACCGCGGGCGCGTCCGGGGTGCGGGCGGCCTGCTGCTCGAACAGGTCGACCAGGGTGCCGGGCGGTGTGGCGACCGGAGCCGGGGCGGCGGCGCGCTCGATGCGGCGCCGCTCCTCCCCGGTGAGCAGCGGGAGCCGGCCGACCGGGGTGTCCGGCCGCTCGACGGCGTGCCCGACCAGCAGACCCAGGCGTTCCAGCAGCGCCTCGGCCCGCGCCCTCGGGTACAGGTCGGCGCGGTAGTTGAGCTCGAAGACGGTGGTCGGGCCGGGGAAGACGGCGAGGCTGAGCGGGTAGTGGGTGCCCTCCGGCACCTCGTCGACGGCGTCACCGGCGAGCGCGAGGCGCAGGCCGGCGACCTCGACGCCGCGGGCGGAGGCCGGCAGCGGGAAGTTCTCGAAGGCGAGGGTGGTGTCGAAGAGGCTGTCGTGCCCGCTGATCCGGTGGATGTCGGCCAGGCCGAGCCAGGAGTGCTCGGCGAGGGCGGCCTGCTCGTCCTGGACGCGGTCGAGCAGTGCGCCGAACGGCTCGGTGCGGTCGATCCGCACGCGGGCCGGGACGGTGTTGATCAGCAGGCCGACGACCCGGTCCACGCCGGGGACGGCGGCCGGGCGGGCGGCCACGGTGCAGCCGAAGACCACGTCGTCGCTGCCGGTCATCAGCGCGAGCAGCAGCGACCAGGCGCCCTGGATCACGGTGTTGACGGTGAGGTTGCGGCCGCGGGCGGCCTCGGCCAGCGCGCGGGAGCGCTCCTCGTCCAGCTCCAGGCGGATCCGGTGCTGGGCGACGTCGCCGCCGGCGAGTTCGGCGCCGCGGCCGAGCAGGGTGGGGCCCTCCAGGCCGGCCAGGGCCTTGCCCCAGGCGGCCTCGGTGGCGTCGCGGTTGCGGGTGCTCAGCCAGCCGAGGTAGTCGCCGACGGAGACCGCGGGGTCCAGGGCGGTGGCGTCGCCGCCGTGGTGGAGGATCCGGAACAGGTCCTCGACGACCACCGGCATCGACCAACCGTCCATCAGGATGTGGTGGTTGGTGAGGACGAGGACGTGCCGGTCGGCGGCCAGCGCGACCAGGGTGAAGCGCAGCAGCGGGGGCTGGGTCATCTCGAAGCGGCGGTGGCGCTCCCCGGTGAGCACCTCCCGCAGCCGGCGCTGCTGCTCGGCGGGGTCGAGGCCGGTGAGGGAGACCTCGGCCCACGGCAGCTCCACCCGGGACGCCACGGCCTGGAACGGTTCGCCGGAGCGGCGCTGGAGGAACCCGACGCGCAGCGCGGGGTGCCGGGCCACGACCAGTTCGCAGGCGCGGCGCAGCGCGTCCCGGTCCAGCGCTCCGGTGAGCTCGATCGGGAGCTGCATGTTGTAGTGGTCGACGCCGTCCTGCCCGCCGTCGTACAGGGCGTGGAAGAGCATGCCCTCCTGCAGCGGTGTCAACGGCCAGATCGCGTCGAACGAGGTCGGCTTCATTTCCCACTTCTCCAGTGCGCTTCGAGTTCGGCGAGCTCGTCGGCGTCGAGTTCGAGCTGCGGCGCCGCGGGCGGGGCGACGGCCGCCTCGGGCTCGATCCCGGTGGCGACCTCCGCCAGGGCCGCCACGGTGCGGTGACGGAACACGTCCCGTGGGGTGAGGGACAGGCCGGCGATCCGGGCCCGCCCGGCCAGCCGGGTGGAGGCGATGGAGTCGCCGCCCAGGTCGAAGAAGTTGTCGTCGATGCCCACCTGCTGTCCGTCGAGCACCTCGGTGAAGAGGCGGCACAGCAGGCGCTCGCGGTCGGTGCGCGGCTCGCGCCGCTCCCGCCGGCCGGCCTGCGGGGCGGGCAGCGCGGTCCGGTCGAGCTTGCCGTTGGGGGTGAGCGGCAGGGCGGTCAGCGACACGATCGCGGACGGAACCATGTACGCGGGCAGTTGTTCCGCGACCTGCTTGCGGGCGGTCTCCAGATCGGGCAGCGCGCCGGGTTCGGGCACCGCGTACGAGACGATCCGCGCGCTGCCGGGGACGTCCTCGCGGACGACCGTGGCGACCTGCCGGATGCCGTCCACCGCGGACAGTGCCGAGTCGATCTCGCCGAGCTCGATCCGGTGGCCGCGGATCTTCACCTGGTGGTCGGCGCGGTCGAGGTAGCGCACGGCGCCGTCGGGGCGGCGCAGGCCGAGGTCGCCGGTGCGGTACATCCGGGTGCCGGGCGGGCCGAAGGGGTCGGGGACGAACCGTTCGGCGGTCAGCAGCGGTCGGCGGGTGTAGCCGTCGGTCACGCCGGTGCCGGCGATGTAGATCTCTCCGGGCGTGCCGACCGGGACGGGGCGCAGGGCGCCGTCCAGCAGGTACACCCGCAGGTTGTCGGCCGGGCTGCCGACGGGGACGTCGGCGCTGCCGGTCTCCGACCCGGCCTGCCAGCTGGTGGTGTAGATCGAGACCTCGGTCGGGCCGTACAGGTTGTGCAGGTCGGCGTCGCCGGCCTTGCGGAAACGTTCCACCAGACCGGCGGTCATCTTCTCGCCGCCGCAGAACACCTGGCGCAGGCTGTCGCACGCGGCGGCGCCGGGCTCCAGCAGGAACAGCTCCAGGGTGGACGGCACGAACTGCGCGGTGTGGATGCGCTCGGTGCGGATCAGTTCCGGCAGGTAGCCGGGGTGCTGGTCTGCCTCCGGCAGCGCGACCACCATCGTCGCGCCGACGTGCAGGGTCCAGAAGATCTCCCACACCGACGGGTCGAAGCTGATCGAGGTGCGCTGCAGCACCCGGTCGCCGGGCGTCAGCGGGAAGCGGCGCTGCATCCAGCGCAGGTAGTTCACGATGCCGCGGTGGGCGACCACGATGCCCTTGGGGCGGCCGGTGGACCCGGAGGTGAAGATCACGTACGCGGTGTGCACCGGGTCGACCGCGCGGTCCGGCGCCGGGCCCGGGGCCTCGCGCGCCGACAGCTCGGCGATGCTCCGCTCGTCCAGGGTGAGCGCCGGGCGGGCGTCCTCGGTCATCGCCCGGACCCGCTCCGGCGGGTACTCCGGGTCCAGCGGGAGGTAGGCGGCGCCGGTGCGCAGCGCCGCGAGCAGCGCCACGACCAGGTCCACGCCGCGCGGCAGCGCCACCGCGACCACGTCGCCGGGGCCGATCCCGTCGGCGGCCAGGATGGCGGCCAACTTCCCGGAGAGTGCGTCGAGTTCGGCGTAACTGACCCGGCGCTCGCCGTACACCACGGCCTCGGCGTCCGGGGTGCGGCGGGCCTGTGCGGCGAACAGGCCGTGCAGGGTGCCCCCCTCGTGCGGCACGGCCGTCGGGCCGCCGTCCCCGACCAGCGCGCGGCGCTCCTCGTCGTCGACCAACCCGACGCGCCCGAGCGGCAGTTCGGGCGAGTCGACGAAGGCCTGCAGATACCGCTCCAGCCGGCCCAGCAGCGCCTCGGCCTGCTCGCCGGAGTACAGGTCGGGGCGGTGGGTCAGCTCCAGGCGCAGCTGCGGACCGGGGTGGACGATCAGGCTGAGCGGGTAGTGGGTGACACCGGTGCGGTCGGACTCGGCGACGGCGATCTCCACCCCCGGCAGGGCGCGGCGGATCGCCTCGCGGTCGGCCGGCGCGTTCTCGAACACCATGGTGGTGTCGAAGAGTTCACCCAGTCCGAGGCCGCGCTGGATGTCGGCCAGGCCGAGGTGGTGGTGCGCGCCGAGCGCGGCCTGCTCGGCCTGCACCTCGGTGAGCAGCTCGGCCAGGGTCCGCTCGGCGGAGAGCCGGACCCGCACCGGGACGGTGTTCATCACCAGGCCGACCAGGTCCTGCATCCCGGCCAGCTGCGGCGGCCGGGCGGAGACCGAGGTGCCGAAGACCACGTCGTCCCGGCCGGTCAGCTGCCCGAGCAGGGCCGCCCAGGCGCCCTGGAGGACGGTGTTGACGGTCAGGCCGGCCGTCCGGGCGGTGCGGGCCAGGTCCGCGGAGAGCTTCCCGGACAGCGCCCGGCGGGTCAGCGCGGGCATCCCGGTGGTCAGCGCGGCCCCGGGGGCGACCAGGCAGGGCTGCTCGACCCCGGCCAGCGCGCGCTTCCAGGCGTCCGCGGCGGTCTCCTTCGGCTGGCGGTCCTGCCAGCGCAGGTAGGCCGCGAAGGACACCTGCTCGGACGGCTCCGAGACCTCGGAGTAGGCCGCGAACAGGTCCTTCAGCATGATCCCGACGGACCAGCCGTCGAAGAGCACGTGGTGGCTGGTGAAGACCAGCAGGTGCCGGTCGTCGGCGGTGCTGACCACCGCGAACCGCAGCAGCGGCGGCCGGGCCAGGTCGAAGCGGGCCGCCTTGTCGGCGGCCAGCAGCTCGGCCGTGCGGGTGCGCTGCTCCTCGGCGTCCAGCCCGCGCAGGTCGTGCTCGGCCCACGGCACCGTGACCCGGGCCGGAACGCTCTGCCGGGCCTCGCCCAGCTCGTCGAGGTCGAAGCGGGCGCGCAGCGCGTCGTGCCGGGCGACCAGGGCGTCGCAGGCGGCGTGCAGCCGGTCGAGCGCGACCTCGCCGGTCAGGTCGAACACCATCTGGCCGATGTACGGGTCGGCGCCGGTGTCGTCGGCGTACAGCGAGTGGAACAGCATGCCGCGCTGCAGCGGGGTCAGCGGCAGCCCCTCCGCCGGGCCGCCGGCGTCGGTCAGCAGCGACCGGTCGAGGTCCGCGGCGCGGCCGCCGTCGGCGACCGCGGCCATGGTGGCGGCCGTGCGGTAGGTCAGGACGTCCTGCGGGGTGAGTGCGAGCCCGGAGTTGACCGCCCGGGCGGCGAGCTGGACGGCGGTGATGGAGTCGCCGCCCAGGTCGAAGAAGCCGTCGTCGATGCCGATCTCCTCCGCGCCGAGCACCTCGTGCAGCAGCTCGCACAGCAGGGTCTCGGTGCGGGTGCGCGGCGGCCGGCGGGTGGCGCCGCCGCGGATGTCGGGCTCCGGCAGCGCCTCCCGGTCGATCTTGTTGTTGGAGGTGAGCGGGAACGCGTCCAGCACGACGACCGCCGCGGGCACCATGTGCTCCGGCAGGGTCCGGCCGACCCAGGCCCGCAGCTCGGCGGGCTCGACGGCGGCGCCCGGCGCGGGCACCACGTAGGCGACCAGGCGGCGCGCACTGCCCTGCGCGGCCCGGGCCACCACGGCGGCCCGGGCGACCGAGGGGTGCGCGGTGAGTCTGCTCTCCACCTCGCCGAGCTCGACCCGGAAGCCGCGGATCTTCACCTGGTGGTCGCTGCGGCCGACGAAGTGCAGCTTGCCGTCCGGCCCCCAGGAGCCGTTGTCGCCCGTGCGGTACATCCGGCTGCCGGGCGGGCCCCACGGGTCGGCGACGAAGCGCTGCGCGGTGAGGTCGGGCCGGCGGTGGTAGCCGACCGAGACACCGGGGCCGGCCAGGTGGATCTCGCCGGTGACACCGGGCGGCACCGGGCGCAGCAGCGCGTCCAGCACGTACACCCGGGCGTTGTGCAGCGGCGAGCCGATCGACGGCGTGCCGGGCCCGCTCAGCGGCCCGGTCATGGTGGTGAACACGGTGCTCTCGGTGGCGCCGTACACGTTGTGCAGCCGGTGCGCGCCGCCCCAGCGGCGGACCAGCTCGGCGGGCAGCGCCTCCGCCCCGACCGCGATGATCAGGTCGTCCGGCAGCGAGCCGGGCGGGAACGCGGCCAGCACCGACGGCACGGTGCCCACGCAGCCGACCCGGTGCTCGGCGATGAACTCGGCCAGCTGCGGGCCGGGCATCAGCTTCGGCGGGGCGATCACCGCGCAGCCGCCGCTCATCAGCCAGACCGACAGCTCCCACATCGACGGGTCGAAGCTGGGCGAGCTGATCATCAGCACCCGCTCGCCCGGGCGCAGCGCCAGCACGCCGGGCTGGGACTCGGCGAAGTCGGCCAGGCCGGTGTGCGGCACCAGCACGCCCTTGGGGCGGCCGGTGGAGCCCGAGGTGTAGATCATGTACGCGATGTCGGCCGGGGTCGGCGCGGTCGGGGGCGCCGGCTCGGCGGGGTCGGCGGCGTCCAGCCCGGCGGCCACCGCGGGGTCGTCGAGGTGCACCGCGGCCAGGCCGTCGCGGGCCGGGAGCCCGTCGGCGTGCCGGGTGACCATCAGGTCGGGCCGGGCGTCGGAGAGCATCCCGTCCACCCGGTCCGCCGGGTAGCCCGGGTCCACCGGGAAGTAGACGGCGCCGGCCTTCATCACCGCGAGCAGCGCCACCAGGTTGTCCAGGCCCCGCGGCAGGGCGACGGCGACGAAACCGCCGCGGTGCACCCCGCGTTCGAGCAGCATCCGCGCCAGGCGGTTCACCCGGGCGTCGAGCTCCCGGTAGGTGAGGGTGCGCCCCTCGAAGTCCACCGCGTCGGCGTCCGGGGTGCGGGCGGCCTGGCGCTCGAACAGCGCCGGCAGGGTGATCCGCTCGGTCGGCCACTCGGTGTCGTTGAAGTCGTTCAGCACCCGGTCCTGCTCGACGGCCGTCGCCAACTGCAGCCGGGCCAGCGGGGTGTCCGGGTCGGCCTCGGCCAGGCGGTGCAGGAAGGCCAGCAGCCGGACGGTGTGGGCGTCCAGGTCCGCCTGGTCGTAGCGGGCCTCGTTGCCCTCCAGGCGGACGTGCTGCCCGCCGGCCGGGTCGGGGAACAGGGTGAGCACCAGGTCGGGGACCTGGCCGGCGTTGAGGCCGGTCACGGTGGCCGGGAAGCCGGCCAGCTCGGTGCGGTCGCCGGTGGGCACCAGGTTGAGCGCCGCGTGGAACAGCCGGTCACCCGCGTCCCGCATGCCCAGCTCGCGGCGGATGTGCTCGTGCGGGAAGCGCTGGTGGGTGAGCAGCTCGCCGAGCCGTGCGGAGGTGTGGTCGATCAGCTCGCCCACCGTCATGTCCGGCTCCAGCCGGACGCGCAGCGGGAGTTCGTTGGCGAGCATGCCCGGGGTCGCGCGGGCCGTGTCGGTACGCCGGACGGTCGCCGTCAGGCCGAGGACCAGGTCCTGGTGGCCGCTCAGACCGCCGAGGTAGGCGGCGACCCCGGCCGCGACCACCGCCGTCCAGTCGGTGCGCCGACGCCGGCCCAGCTTGCGCAGGGCGGTCGCGTGGGTCGAGGTCAGCAGGGTCTGCGCGCGCAGCACGTCGCCCACCCAGTCGGCGGCGCGCGGGGCCACCGTGACCGGCTCGGGACGGTCGGCCATCCGCTCCAGCCAGTACGCGCGGTCCGCCTCGTACTGCTCCGAGGCCAGGTAGGCGGCCTCCTCCAGGGGCAGCAGCAGGGAGGACGGCAGCGGGCGGCCGCCCGGCTCGGTGCCGGCCGCCATCGCCTTGTAGAGCCCGTTGATCCGCTCGGTGAGGATGGCCAGGCCCTGGATGTCGGTCAGGACGTGGTGGTAGCTGCTGTACCAGAACCAGTGGCCGGCCCCGAGGCGGAGCAGCACGTCCTCGCCCACCGGGCCGCGCCGCAGGTCGTAGGTGGTGCTCATCCGGTCGGCGATCCAGCGGTGGGCGGCCAGCTCGGGGTCGGCCCGGTCGGAGAGGTCGACGACGTCCCAGCCGGCGTTCGAGCGGCCCAGGTGCTCCTGGTACGGGCCGTCGGCGTCCTCGCCCAGGCGCACCTCGAAGACCTGGCTCTCCGCGTGCGCCTGCCGGATCGCCCGGTGCCACAGCTCGGGGTCGAGCGGGCCGCGGATCTCGAAGCGGCGCACCAGGTTGAACCTCGGCGAGTCCGGCGCGAACTGCTGGGCGAGCCACAGCGCCCGGCCGGCGGCGGTCAGCGGCGTGCGGTTCCCGGCCCCGCGGGTCGACGAGTGCGAACCGGATCCTTCTCGATCGCTTGCCCGGTACACACCTGGCTCCTCTCCACGGCGGTCGGCCGGCGGCACGGGCGGCCCCCCGGCCGCTGCCCGGGGACCGCACTGACGGTTCTCGCCGCCGATGCTTGCGCGCGCGCAGTGATCCGACCAGGAAACTGACCGGCAATCGGCCTTGCTGGTACCGGCCGTGCGGCGGGCCGGAGTTGCCCGCTCGATTCCTGGCCTCCCGCCCGTACGAACCGGAGGATGCGGCCGTGGGCGGCAGCCACGTTGCTCCGACGAACGCGAGGATCTGGGAAGGAATCGGTCAATGAGCATCCCCGACAGGGCCCTGCTGGACTGGGTCGAGGAGGCCTCGGAGGAGCGCGGCCTGCACTTCGCCGGTCCGGGTGACTCCTGGGAGTTCCACAGCTACGCCGAGCTGGCCGACAAGGTGCTGCGCACGGCCGAGGCGCTGCGCGCCGCCGGCGCGCAGGACGGCGACGTCGTCGCGGTCGTCCAGCGCTGCAGCCCCGGCTTCGTGGCGACGTTCTTCGGCGCCATCGCGGCCGGCTGCACGCCGTGCTCGATCGCGCCGCCGTTCGCCTTCCAGCGCGGCAGCGAGTACGCCGAGCACGCGCGGGCCCTCTTCGACACCGCACAGCCCCGGGTGATCGTCTGCGACGAGGAGTCGCAGGCGCCGGTGCGCACCGTCACCGAAGGCCTCGACCTGCCCGCGCCGGTGGTCTTCGACGCGTTCATCGACGGCGTCGAACCGGCCGCGAAGCCGTACCCCCCGGCCGAGTTCGCGCTGCTGCAGTTCACCTCCGGGTCCAGCGGCCGCTCCCGCGGCGTGCTGGTCGGCCACGAGGCGCTGACCAACGACGTGAACGCGATGCACCGCTGGCTGGAGTGGTTCCCGGAGTACTCGGGCATCTCCTGGCTGCCGGTCCACCACGACATGGGCCTGATCGGCTGCATGGTCAACTTCGTGACGATGAGCTGCGACGGCTGGATGATGCAGCCGGAGGACTTCATCCGCTCCCCGCTGCGCTACCTGCGCTGCATCAGCGACAACGCGGTCGGCCTCACCGCCATGCCCAACTTCGGCCTGGCGTACATCCTGCACCGGGTGAAGCCGGCCCAGCTGGAGGGCCTGGACTTCTCGTCCTTCCGCTCGCTGATCCTCGGCGCCGAGCGGATCGACCCGCAGGTGCTGGAGGGCTTCGAGGCGCTGCTCGGCCCGCACGGCTTCGACCGGCGCGCGCTGCTGCCCGCGTACGGCGGCGCCGAGGCCACCCTGGCGGTCACCGGCCTGCCGATCGGCGAGGGCTGGAGCGAGGTCACCCTGGAGGGCGACCAGGCCGGACGCTTCGTCGGCTGCGGCCGCCCGCTGCGCGGCGTCACGGTCACCGTGGTGGACGACGAGGGCACCGAGGTGCCGGACCGCGTGGTCGGCGAGGTGCTGGTGAGCGGGAACACCCTGGGCACCCGCTACCAGGGCGCCGCCGGCACCGCCTCCGGCACGGTGCTCGACGGCGGGGTGCTGCACACCGGCGACGCCGGCTTCCTGCACGAGGGCCAGCTCTACGTGGTCGGCCGCCTCGGCGACGGCGTCAAGGTCCGCGGCAAGATGGTCTTCGCCGAGAGCCTGGAGGCCAAGCTGCACGAACTCGGCATCCCCCAGCGGCGGGTGGCGGTCCTGCTGGGCCACCGCGAGGACCGCGCGACCGGCGTGGTGGTGCTGGAGAAGCCCGACCCGCAGTGGCAGGCCGCGGCGCACACGGTGCTCTCCGAGGCCCTGGGCGCCGAGGCCGACCTGCTCGCGGTCGAGGTGCCGCGCGGCGGCCTCGCCGTCACCTCCAGCGGGAAACCGCGCCGCCGGGTGATGTGGGCGGCGCTGACCGCCGGCGAACTGGGCGGCGACGTCCGGAGTCTCACGCCGGCCTGACCGGCCGGCCCCGGGGCGGCCTCACCGGCCGGCCCGGGGCGCCGCCCGCCGCCTCAGGCCGGCGAGCCGGCGGGGAGCCGCTTGCGGGACCGGACGGTCACAACCAGCGTGCGCGCCAAGAGCATTGCGCCGAACGAGATGGCCAGGAAACCGAACCCGGTCTCGATGTCCTGGTTCTGGCCGACCTTGTAGAAGGCCGTCCGGGAGACCAGCAGGCCCGCCCAGACCGCCACGGCGTACAGGCCCCCCTTGAACACGGTGTGCCCGGCCGCGTCCCGGCTGATCGGCAGCAGCGCGCCGTACGCCACGCCGAGCGCCAGACCGACCCCGGTGATCGCGGCGCCGAGCCCGATCGAGGCGCCGCTCCTGTCGTGGTCGATCAGGTCGTCCTGGAGGGCTCCGACCACGATCGGAATCACCGGAAGCAGCCACGGCGCGAGGGTCAATCTCTGATCCCTGAACTCACGGAGAAGTCCGAGCACCAGAACGGCTGCGGTCAGAATCTCGACCATGTTGTCTTTCACGGGGAATTCCCATCGTGTGTGAGGCGCCCGCATCGGCACCGGCGCCGTGAGCACGGGCGCGGCCTCGTCAGATCGGCGATCGGAGCAGTGGTCAGAACGGCGGTCAGAACGGCGGTCGGAACGGCGGTCGGAACGGCGCAGAGGCACCCTACTGCAGCTCCCGCCGGTGGAATAGGGACGCCTTGCGGAAGTCTTCCGGACGTCTCCGCAGAACCGAATTCCCCTGGTGGAGACCGTTACACCCGATCGGCAGCTGGAATGCAATTTCGATTGCCGGGCACTTGCCTGGCCGGGCCGTGCGGCAGCCGGAAGCATGGCCGACGCGGGCCGGCCGGACGGCCCCGCAGCTCCCGTCCCCCCGGCGATCCCGGCCGGTCCGCGCCGGACGTCGCCCGCGGACCGTGCGACCGCAACCCGCCCCGGTTGGAGATCACCCAGTGCCTGCCCACGACTCACCGCTGGAAGCGGTCCTTCCGCTCGCGCCCCTGCAGGAGGGGCTGTTCTTCCACTCTCTGCTCGGCCAGGGCGGCATCGACGAGTACGTCAGCCAGGCCGCGCTGCGCCTGGACGGCCCGCTCGACCGCGAGCGGCTGCGCGCCGCCTGCCGGGCCGTGGTCCGCCGGCACACCGCATTGCGCGCCTCCTTCCAGCAGCGGAAGAACGGGCAGGGCGTGCAGCTGGTGCACCGCAAGGTCACCGTGCCGATCACCGAACTCGACCTGGCCGGCGGGGCGGAGGCCGCAGCCGACCCGGCCGGTGGGGCGGACGCCGGACTGGCCCGGCACCTCGCCGAGGAGCGACTGCGCGGCTTCGACCTCGGCGCCCCGCCGCTGGTCCGCTTCTCGATCGTCCGGACGGCCCCCGAGTCGCACGTCCTGGTGCTGACGCACCATCACATCCTGCTCGACGGCTGGTCGTTGTCGACCGTCCTGCGCGACCTGGTGGCGATCTACGCGGCCGGCGGCGAGGACACCGCCCTGCCGAAGGCCGTCCCGCCCACCGGCTACCTGGCCTGGCTCGCCAAGCGCGACGCCCGGGTGTCCGAGCACGCGTGGCGGCAGGCCCTCGCCGGGCTCGACGCGCCCACCCTGACCGGCCCCGAGCACACCGGCGCGGCCGAGGACCTCCCCGACCTGGTCGCCGCCGAACTCCCCGCCGAGCTCACCGCGGCCGTCGGGGACACCGCCCGCGCCCGCGGCCTGACCCTCAACACCGTCGCCCAGACCGCCTGGGCGCTCGCCCTCGCCTCGCTGACCGGGAAGACCGACGTCGTCTTCGGGCAGACCGTCTCGGTGCGCTCGGCCGCCGCCCCGCGGGTCCAGGAGATGGTCGGACTGCTCATCAACTCGGTCCCGGTACGGGTGCGCCTGGACCCGGCCGAGCCGCTGCACGCCCTCCTGGACCGGGTGCAGCGCGAGCAGTCCGCGCTCACCGACCACCACCACCTCCCGCTGCCCGAGATCCAGCGGTCCGCCGGGCACGGCACCCTCTTCGACACCTTCCTGGCCCTCGCCGACCCGGGCAGCGGCGACGACGCGGCCGCCCGGCCCCTGGCCGGCCTGCGGATCTCCCCGCTCACCGACGACCCGGCGGCCACCGACCCGGACGGCGCCCGCGGCTCCACCCACTACCCGCTCAGCCTGGTGGTCGTCCCCGGCGACCGGCTGGTCCTCGAACTCACCCATCGCCGCGAGGTGTTCGACGCCGACACGGCCCGCGGCGTGCTGCGCCGGCTGGAGGCCGCGCTCACCGCCTTCGCCACCGCCCCGGACACCGCGGTGGCCGCCCTCGACCTGCTCGACGACGCCGCCCGGGCCGCCCTCCCCGTCCCCGGCGTCCCGGCCCGCGGCCCGGTGCCCGAGACCACCGTGCCCGCACTGTTCGAGGCCCGGGTCGACCGGGCGCCGGACGCCGTCGCGCTCTCCGACCGGCACCGCGCGCTCAGCTACCGGGACGCCAACGCGGCCGCCAACCGGATCGCCCGCGCCCTGATCGCCCGCAGCATCGGCCCCGAGTCCGTGGTCGCCGTCCTGCTGCCGCACGACGCCGAGCTGGTCGTCGCGCTGCTCGGCGTGCTGAAGTCCGGTGCCGCCTACCTGCCGATCGACCCGGCGCTCCCGGCGGAGCGGGTCGCCTTCATGCTCCGGGACGCCCGGCCCGCCGCGCTGCTCACCGACCGCGACCCCGCCCTCCCGGCCGAGGCGCCCCGGCCCGCCGACCCGCCGGCGGACGGCCCTTCGCCCACCGACCCGCTCGGCGTCGGTGACGTTGCCGGCCCGGCGCCGGCCCACCTGCGGCCCGCCGACCTGCTGGCCGAGCCGCACCCGGACGGCAACGTCACCGACGCCGAGCGCGTCCGCCCGCTGCGCCCCGGCAACGGCGCCTACCTGATCTACACCTCCGGCTCCACCGGCCGCCCCAAGGGCGTCCAGGTCGAGCACCGCTCCGTCGGCGTCTACCTGGACTTCGCCCGGCACACCTACCCGGGCCTGGCCGGGACGGCGATCGTGCAGTCACCGATCTCCTTCGACTTCACCGTCACCGGCGTCTGGGGCGGCCTCACCGCCGGCGGCCGGGTGCACATGGCGGAGCTCACCGAAGCCGCGCCCACCGGCCTCGGCCCGGCCACCTTCGCCAAGGTGACGCCCAGCCAGATGCCGCTGCTCGCCGACACCCACGCCTGGCTGTCGCCCACCCGCGACCTGGTGGTCGGCGGCGAGCAGCTGTCCGGCGCGATGCTGCGCGCCTGGCGGGCCGGCAACCCGACCGCCACCGCCGTCAACGAGTACGGCCCGACCGAGGCCACCGTCGGCTGCATGGAGTTCCGCAGCGGGCCCGACGACGGGATCGCCCCCGGCGCCGTCCCGATCGGCAGGGCGATCCCGGGCGCCGCGATGCACGTCCTCGACACCTGGCTGCGCCCCGTCCCGGTCGGCGTGCCCGGCGAGGTCTACATCGCCGGGCCGAGCCTGGCCCGCGGCTACGTCCGCCGCCCCGGTGTGACCGCCGAGCGCTTCGTCGCCAACCCCTTCGGCGCGCCGGGCGAGCGGATGTACCGCACCGGCGACATCGCCCGGTGGGGCGCCGACGGCGAACTCGTCTACCTCGGCCGCGCGGACGACCAGGTCAAGATCCGCGGCCAGCGGGTGGAACCCGCCGAGATCGAGGCGGAGCTCTGCCGGCACCCGGCGGTGCGGCACTGCGTGGTCGTCGTCCGGAGCGGCCCGCAGGCCGACCGGCTGGTCGCCTACCTCGTCCTGGACGGCGCACCGGGGGCCGGGGAGCTGCGCGAGCACGTCGCCGCCCGGCTGCCCGCCGCCATGGTGCCGGACGCCTTCGTCCCCGTCCCGGAGATCCCGCTCACGCCCAACGGCAAGCTGGACCGCGCCGCGCTGCCGCCCGTGCCCGACCCGGCCGAGGAGCGCACCACCGGCCGCGCGCCGCGCAACCCGGTCGAGAAGCTGCTGGTCAAGCTGTTCGGCGAGGTGCTGAACCGCGACGTGCGCTCCGTCCACGACGGCTTCTTCGAGCTCGGCGGCGACTCCATCACCTCCCTGCAGCTGGTCGCCAAGGCGCGCGGCGCGGGCCTCGACCTCACCGCCAAGCAGGTCTTCGAGCACCGTACGGCGGCCGCGCTCGCCACGCTGTCCGGCACCACGGCCGGCACGGCGGCTCCGGTCACCCACGACGACGGCGTGGGCGACTTCCCGGCGCCGCCCATCGTCCACCGGCTGCGCGAACTCGGCGGCCCCGTCGACTCGTTCAACCAGTCCACGCTGCTCACCGTCCCGGCCGGGCTCGGCCTGGAGCGACTGACCGGCGCGGTGCAGGCCCTGCTCGACCGGCACGGCGCGCTGCGCATGCGCCTGACCGAGGACTGGTCGCTGACCGTCCCGGCCGTCGGTACCGGCGTTGGCGGTACCGGCGCCGCCAGCACTGAGGACGCCGGCAGCGGTACCGCCGCCGACCACGTCCGCCGGGTCGACGTCGCCGGGCTCGCCCCCGACGCCCTGGCCGCGGCCGTCACCGAGCACGCCGCCGACGCCACCGGCCGGCTGGACCCGCGCAGCGGGAACCTGCTCCAGACGGTCTGGTTCGACGCCGGCACCGCCCCCGGCCGCCTCCTCGTCGTCGTCCACCACCTGGCCGTGGACGCCGTCTCCTGGCGCGTCCTGCTCCCCGACCTGCACGCCGCCTGGCTGGCCGCCGGCACCGGCGCCCCGGCCCTGCTCGACCCGGTGCCGACCTCGCTCCGGCGCTGGTACGAGACGCTGGCCGACGCCTCCGGACGCCCGCACGTCGCGGCGCAGCTGGAGCACTGGCGGCGCACCCTCGCCGAGGCCGGCCCCCAGCTCACCGACCGCGCCGCCGACCCGGCCCGCGACGTGCACGGCGCCGCCCGGAGCCTGACCGTCGAACTCACCCCCGCCGAGACCGAAGCACTGCTCACCACGCTGCCCACGGCCTTCCGGGCCGGCCCCGACGAGGTCCTGCTGACCGCCCTGGCGCTGGCCGCCGCCCGCACGCGCGGCCCCGGCGGGCTGCTGGTCGATCTGGAGGGCCACGGCCGCCGCGACCTCGACGGGCTGGACCTCACCCGGACGGTCGGCTGGCTCACCACCCTGCACCCCGTGCTGCTCACCCCCGGCACCGCCGCGCGCGACGACGCGGCACTCGACGACGCGGCACTCGACGACGCCGTGCTGGCCCGCGCCCTGAAGGCGGTCAAGGAACAGCTGCGCACCGTGCCCGACCACGGCCTCGGCTACGGGCTGCTGCGCTACCTGGACGAACGGGGCCGCGCCACCCTCGGCGGCCTCCCCCACCCGCAGGTCGCCTTCAACTACCTCGGCCGGTTCACCGCCGGCCCCGAAGCGGACTGGCGCCCGGCCGGCGAGACCGCCGCCCCGCCCGTCCACCCCGACCAGCCGATGGCCCACCCGCTGGAGGTCAACGCGGTGGCCGAGGACGGCGGCGACGGCCTGCGGCTGACCGCCACCTGGTCCTGGGCCCCCGGGCTGCTGACCGAACCCGAGGTCCGGGCGCTGGCCGAGGAGTGGGCCACCGCACTGCGCGCCCTGGCCGCCTTCGCCGGCCGGCCCGCCGCGCACGGGATCACCCCCTCGGACGTACCGCTGGTCCGGATCACCCAGGACGAGCTGGACGCCCTCGCCCAGGACGGCCCGGTCACGGACGTCCTCCCGCTCACCCCCACCCAGCAGGGCCTGCTGTTCCACGCCCGCTACGAGCACGGCGCCCCCGACCTGCACACCGTCCAGACCGTGCTGGAACTCGACGGCGAGCTGGACGCCGACCGGATGCGCACCGCGTTCCGGGCCGTGGTGCGGCGCCACGAGGCACTGCGCGCCCGGTTCGGGCTGCTGCCCTCCGGCGAGCCCGTGCAGGTCCTGGACGAGCACGCCGAGGCCCCCTGGCGCGCACTCGACCTGCGCCGCGCCGACGCGGCCCGACGGCGGGAGGTGCTCGCCGGGGAGCGCCAGGAGCCGTTCGACCCGGCCCGCTCCCCCCTGGTCCGCGGCCTGCTGGTGCGCCTCGGCAAACGCCGCCACCAGCTGGTGCTGACGCTCCACCACATCCTGGTCGACGGCCGGTCCAGCGCGATCCTGCTGCGGGACCTGGCGCACCTGTACCGGCACCGCGGCGACGACGCGGGCCTGCCCGACACCGTCCCCTACCGGCGGCACTTCGGCTGGCTGGAGCGGCAGGACGGCGAGGCCGCGCGCGCCGCCTGGCAGAAGGCCCTGTCCGGTGCCGAACCGACCCTGCTGGCGCCCGACGCCGACCCCGCACGGGTGCACGCCCGGCCACTGCGGCGCACCGCGGAACTCCCCGAGGAGACCACCGAGGCGCTCCGCCGGGCGGCCCGCGACCACGGCGTCACCCTCAACACCGTGGTCCAGGCGGCCTGGGCGCTCACCCTGCACCGGCTCACCGGCTCCCGCCGACCGGTCTTCGGCGCCACCGGGTCGATCCGCACCCCGGAACTGCCCGGCCACGAGGACCTGGTCGGCCTGCTCGTCAACACCGTGCCGGTCCCGGTACGGCTGGACCCGGACGCCGGACTGGACGCCCTGCTGCGCGACCTCCACCGGGAGCAGGCCGAGCTGGCCCCGCACCGGCACCTGGCGCTCGGCGAGATCCTGCGCGCCGCCGGTCGCGCCGGGCAGCGCGAACTCTTCGACAGCTGCCTGGTGTTCGAGAACTACGCGGCCGCCGAGCCGGTCGGGCCGGGGGCCAATGGGCCGGGGGGCGGTGGGCCCGGATCCGATGGGCCCGGATCCGGTGGGCCGGGGGCCGGTGGGGCGGCGGGGTCCTCGGGTGGTCTGCGGATCACCGACACCCACGGCCATGACCCGTACCACTACCCGGTCCGACTGACCGTCACCCCGGAGCAGCGGCTGCACCTCGCGCTCAGCCACCGGCCGGAGCTGGTCCCGACCGCGCTCGCGGAGCGGGCCGGTGACCTGCTGCTCGCGCTGCTGCACGCCGTCGCGCGGCGGCCGACGGCGAAGGTCGGCGAGCTGCTGCCGGACCCCGACGCCCTGCGGGCCGCCCGGGACACCCTGGCGGCGCTGGCGGCCGAGGCCATCGGCGCCGCGTCCGGCCCGACCGCCGACGTCGAGCCGCTGGACGCGGACGACGACTTCTTCGCGCGCGGCGGCGACTCACTGGCGGCGCTTCGGCTGTCCGGCCGGATCGAGGCCGCGTTCGGCCGCCCGGTCGACATCCGCGCGGTCTTCCAGCAGCGCACCCCGCGCCGCCTGGCCGCCCTGTGCGCCCCGAGCGCCGCCGCCCCCGGTTCTCCCGGCTTCACGGACCCCGACGCCGACTGACCGCACCGCCACCCGGCCGGCCCCACCCTCCCGACCTCGACAAGCCCCGCACCGCGACAAGACCCGCACCGCGACAAAACCGCAGAGCGACCCGCAACGAAAGGCACGAGTCTGATGCAGAACCCCTTCGACAACCCGGACGGCACGTTCCTGGTCCTGCGCAACGCGGAGGGGCAGCACTCCCTCTGGCCGGCGTTCGCCGAGGTCCCGGCGGGCTGGACGGTGGCCCACGAGAAGGCCGGGCGCCAGGAGTCCCTGGACTACATCGAGCGCAACTGGACCGACATCCGGCCGCAGAGCCTGGTCGCCGCCATGGAGTCCGAGCCGGCATGACGGACGACCGCAGCGGTGACGCCGTGGTGGTGACCGGACTCGGCGCGGTCACCCCCCTCGGAGCGACGGCCAAGGACACCTGGCCGGCGCTGCTCGCCGGGCGCGGAGCCGTTGCGGCCCTGGACGACCCCTGGGCGGCCGAGCTCCCGGTCCGGATCGCGGCGCGGGCCGCGGCCGAACCCGGGGAGCTGCTGGACCGGGTGCTCGCCCGCCGGGTGGACCGGGTCGGCGCCTTCGGCCTGGCCGCCGTCCGCGAGGCCTGGGCGGACGCCGGCTACGCCGGACCAGCCGGCACCCCCGGCGCCCCGGACCCGGAGCGGGTCGCGGTGGTGCTCGGCACCGGCATCGGCGGCGTGCACACCGTCGTGAACAACCACGAGGAGCTGCGCACCCGCGGGGCGCGCCGGGTCTCGCCGCACGCCGTGGCGATGCTGATGGGCAATCACACCGCCGCGCTGGCCGCCCTCCACGTCAACGCCCGGGCACAGGCATCGGCCCCGGCCACCGCCTGCGCGGCCGGCGCCGACGCCATCGCCACCGCCCTGGACCTGATCCGGCTCGGCCGCGCCGACGTCGTGGTGGCCGGCGGTGCGGACTCGGGCGTCCACCCGCTGGTCGCCGCGGCCTTCGCCGCCATGCGCGCACTCTCCGGCCGCAACGACGAGCCGCACCGCGCCTCCCGGCCGTTCGACCGGGACCGGGACGGCTTCGTCCTCGGCGAGGGCGCGGGCGTCCTGGTGCTGGAGCGCGAGCGCCACGCCCGGGCCCGCGGGGCACACCGGTACGGCGTCCTCGCGGGCGCCGGCCTGGCCTCCGAGGCGCACCACCCCACCGGCCCGCGCCCGGACGGCGGCGGCCTCGCCGCCGCGCTGCGCCGGGCCCTGGCCGACGCCCGGCTCGACCCGGCGGAGGTCCGGCACGTCCAGGCGCACGCCACCTCCACCCCGGCCGGCGACGCGGCCGAGGCCGCGGCACTGCGCACGGTGTTCGGGCCGAGGGCCGTCCCGGTCTCGGCGATCAAGTCGATGACCGGCCACCTGCTGGGCGCCGCGGGCGGGCTCGCGGCGGTCGCGGCCGTCCTGTCCCTGTCCGACGGCGTCGTCCCGCCGACCGTCAACGCGGAGCACCCGGAGGCGGGCCTCGACCTGGACCTGGTCCGGGACACCCCGCGCGAGCTGCCCGCCGGCCCCGCGGCCGTCCTCTGCAACGCCTCCGGCTTCGGCGGTCACAACGTGTCGCTCGCCTTCACCCGCTGAGACCCGCCCGCACCCCGCCCCGCCGTACTGCCCCGCCCCGCCCGCCGTACCACCCCTCCCCTGTCGAAAACCACACCTGTGAGGTTGAGAACGTGCGACGCACCATGCTGAAGTCGAAGATCCACCGCGCCACCGTGACCCAGGCCGAGCTCCACTACGTCGGCTCGCTGACCCTGGACCCGGTCCTGATGGAGAACGCCGACCTGCTGCCCGGCGAGCTGGTCCACGTGGTGGACGTCGACAACGGCGCCCGCCTGGAGACCTACGTCATCGAGGGCGAGCGCGGCTCGGGCGTGGTCTGCATCAACGGCGCCGCGGCCCGCCTGGTCCACCCGGGCGACACCGTGATCATCATCGCCTACGCCTCGATCGAGAACGACGAGGCCGCGGACCTGAAGCCCGCCGTCGTCTTCGTGGACAAGTCCAACGCGGTGGTGAAGGTCGGCGTCGACCCGGCGTCCTGACCGCCGCCCCGCCCCCGGGTGCCCGCCGCGCACAAGCCGGCGGGCACCCCTGTATCTCCCCCTCGTTCCCCTGTCACTCCCCCTCGCCCCCCGGATGCCGTAACCCGCCGACCCGGTTCGGCCCCGGCGGCCGTCCCGATCACCGCCCCCTCACCCGCCCCCGCCCGTCCCCACCGGTCCCCACCCGCGCCCCGACGGCACCACCGCCCCACTACCCCACTGCCCGCCGACGGCTCCCGGCCGGCCTCCGCGCCCGCCGCCGCCCCGGCCGGACGTTCACCGGCTGATCGACCGTCTGAGAGCATGGGCTGATGCGACCGCTGTACTCCGTTCCCCTCGGCATCGCCGCCGCCGGCGCCGCCTGCCTCGCCTACTCCGCCGGGTACGAGGTCCGGGCCTTCCGCCTCCGCCGGGTCGAGGTCCCCGTCCTCCCCCGCGGCGCCCGCCCCCTCCGGATCCTGCAGGTGTCCGACATCCACATGGTGAGCGGCCAGGGCAAGAAGCAGCGCTGGCTGAAGAGCCTGGCCGCCCTGCGCCCCGACCTCGTGGTCAACACCGGCGACAACCTCTCCGACCCGCTCGGCGTCCCCGCCACCCTCGACGCGCTCGGGCCGCTGATGGAGTTCCCCGGCGTCTACGTCTTCGGCTCCAACGACTACTACGGTCCGGCCCGCAAGAACCCGGCGCGCTACCTCCAGGCCATGCGCAGCGGCATCCACGGCATGAACAACCCCGACGGCACCGCCGGCCGCGGCATCAGCGGCGCCGTCCACAACCCGTGGGAGAAGCTCCGCGACGGCTTCGACGCCGCCGGCTGGCTCGACCTGACCAACACCCGCGGCCGCCTCACCGTGAACGGCCTCGACCTCGAATTCACCGGCCTCGACGACCCTCACATCCGCCGCGACCGCTACAGCGCGGTCTCCGGCGGCCCCTCCCCCGACGCCGACCTCTCCCTCGCCGTCGTCCACGCCCCCTACCTGCGCGTCCTCGACGCCTTCACCGCCGACCGCTACCCGCTGATCCTCGCCGGCCACACCCACGGCGGCCAGCTCTGCATCCCCTTCTACGGCGCACTCGTCACCAACTGCGACATCGACACCCGCCGCGTGAAGGGCCTCTCCACCCACACCGCCGGCGGCCACCGCTCCCACCTCCACGTCTCCGCCGGCTGCGGCACCAACCGCTACACCCCCGTCCGCTTCGCCTGCCCCCCCGAAGCCACCCTGCTCACCCTCACCCCGGCCCCCCGCTGACCCCCACCGGACGCCCGCCCGAAACCGGATTTCGTGTCTCGGCGAGCGTCCGGTAGAGTTCTACTCGTCGCGAAGGAGACGGAGCGACAAACCGCAAGACCGGGGTGTGGCGCAGCTTGGTAGCGCGCTTCGTTCGGGACGAAGAGGCCGTGGGTTCAAATCCCGCCACCCCGACCCAGTAAGACCAGCTCAGGGCCGGTCTCCCGCAAGGGAGACCGGCCCTGACTGGCTTTCGGGGACTCTCGGGAGAATCCTGGGGGAAATCCCCCGACAGCCGGGGCCGTACCCCTTCCTCCTCCGGGATCCGCCAGCAGGGACGAGTTCACTGGCCGTGGCCCCGATGGCTTCCGCTACGGGGCCGGTTCCGAGGGGTCGGCCAGTCCCGCGGCAACCGCGGACGGCGATCCGGACCACCCAGCCGGCGTGCGCCACACGGAAGCGATCCCGTGGTGTTCCAGGAGCCTCATGTAGACGTCGCCGATGTCCTCGGTGAAGAGGGCCAGCTGCATCGGCTGCTCGGTGGTCGGGTAGAGCAGGAAGGAGTACGTCGCCAGCTGCCCGAGCGCCTCCCGCACCGCGTTGGTGGCGTTTCCCTTCTGCACAACCTTGGCCTCGATCAACCAATGCGCGGCAGCCCTGCGCGCGACCAGGTCCCGCGGGTGAACGTTGGTCCCTGCTTCGAACCCCCGGGCGATGAGATGGTTTCCGTACTCACGCACCAGGGTTTCGTGCCGCTTGGTCTTCACGGTCGTGCGGCTCGTGATCGTCTGCACGTACTCCGCATCGCTCTTGGGCGCGAAGTGCAGCAGTTCGTCCCGACCTCGGTCGTGGGTCCACGTTCCCTCGACCCGAACCGTGGAGATCACGTCCCGCGTTGTTTGCCGCAGTCGCTCCCGCGCCGCCAGGGCGTCCTGGTAGAGGTCGATGAAGCGCCGGAGGTCACCGCGCAAGGTTGCTTCGTCGGGCAATTCGGCAATTGTGTAGGTTCGGGCGAAGACGTTCCCGTGCTCGTACGATCGCGGGAGCCCCGCATGTCCGCCGAGGTCGATTGTCGGCTCCAGGTCCGAGACGCCCCGGGAAGCCAGTGCTTCCCGAATGGCACCGGCCTCCACCGCGAGCTTCCTGTTCCCTTCCTTGGTCTTGTACTTCTTGTGCAGCTCGGTGACGCCGTGGTTCAGACTGAGCGATACCGTCCGCATGTCCTCGGCGAAGAGGTAGACCACGTACATGCCGTTCTGGGCAGATTCGGTCTCATCGGGATCGAAGAAGGCGACCCAGGGGCAGAGTGCGCCCGCGCCCCTTCCCGGACTGCCCACGATCCGGTACCCAGCGTGCACCCGGCCGGCAAAGTGGGACCGGGCGTCCCGAAGTAGCTGAGCCGTAGGTGTACTTGTCCCGGCCGAACGGTCATAGGTCGTACCGACCTGATGCAGGAAGCCTCGAAGCGTCATGGCGAGCATCGTAGGCCGACCGTCCGAGATCGAAAATGCCATTTACCCCCAACTGTGCTCACCAGTTGACGATTTCGCAGGATGAGCACCTTGGTCAATGGCGCCGGCAACCGAGGAACGATAGCGAGGAAGTGAGCGTTTCGCGGTACGAAAGTTCCACTCCGGCACATCGATTCGCTGATCTGAGAGGTTCGGACTTTGCAGGCAAACACACTTCCCGCTGCCTCGCATGACTTCGACGGCTTCGGCGCCGTACCGGGCATCGAGGTCGGGCGCGTCTTCGTCAATCGGCAGGCACTCGCCCGGGCCCAGGTGCACCGGCCACTGCAAGCGGGGATCTGCGGGACCGGGAAGCGCGGGGCGGAGTCCATCGTCGTGTCCGGCGGCTACGAGGACGACCAGGACGACGGTGGTGCCATCGTCTACACCGGACAGGGCGGCCGCAATCCGGACACCGGCCTACAGGTTGACGATCAGGAGCTCACGCGTGGCAATGCCGCCCTCGCCACCAGCATGGCAACCGGGATACCTGTACGGGTGGTTCGCGGATGGATGGGCGACCGCCAGCACTCTCCGACCACCGGCTACCGGTACGACGGGCTCTTCCGTGTCGTCGACTACTGGCACGAGACCGGAAGGTCCAACTTCCGGATCTGGCGCTACCGCTTGGTCCAGCTCGAATCCGCCGAGGCGCCGAACGGCGCGCCCGCTGGCGCCGTTCCCACAGGCGGGACAACCACTGCGGTCGAGCCCACCGGCCAGGTGGCGCCGACACGCACGGAAGCCATGGTGCAACGGATCGTCCGCAGCACCCGGGTGGCGAACTTCGTGAAACGGGCCCACGACTTCACGTGCCAGGTCTGCGGCACCCAGCTCCGCACGCCGACGGGCAGCTATGCCGAAGCGGCTCACATCCGGGGGCTGGGAGCGCCCCACAACGGGCCCGACGTCGCAGGAAACGTGCTGTGCCTCTGCCCCAACCACCACACGCTGTTCGACTTTGGCACGCTAGCCATCGCGGACGACCTGACGATCACGGATCGCGCGACGGGAGCAGACCTGGGGACGCTGCGGGAGGCCGCCGGCCATCACGTCGACCCGGCGCACCTGTCGTATCACCGGGACCACTACTCCGAGGGCTGGAAGCACGCCCAGGACTGATCGGGCCGTTCCACCAACAGCACCGGGCCGGGGCTCCGCTGACAGACGTCGGCGGAGCCCCGTTCGCATCGGGTCGATGCTTCGACTCAGAGGACCGTGGTGAGTTCGGTGCGGGAGGTGATGTTGAGCTTCGGGTAGGCCTTGTAGAGGTGGTGGGCGACGGTGCGGGGGCTGAGGAAGAGCTGGGCGGCGATGTCGCGGTTGGTGAGGCCCTGGGCGGCGAGGCGGGCGATCTGGAGTTCCTGGGGGGTGAGGGGGGACTGGGCGGTGCCTGCGGGGGTGGGGGCGGGGGTGCCGGTGGCGGAGAGTTCGGTGCGGGCGCGGGCGGCCCAGGGGTGGGCGGCCAGGCGGTCGAAGGTTTCGAGGGCGGCGCGCAGGTGGGGGCGGGCGTCGGTGCGGCGGCGGGTGCGGCGCAGCCATTCGCCGTAGAGGAGGGCGGTGCGGGCCTGTTCGAAGGGGCGGTGGCCGGGTTCGTGGAGGTCGAGGGCGGCGCGGTAGGCGGATTCGGCGAGTTCGTCGGGGCCGAGGAGGGCTTGGCAGCGCAGTCGGAGGGCTTCGGCCCAGGGGCGGTCGGCGGCGGCGGCCCAGCGGGCGTAGCGCTCGTACGGTTCGGCGGCGCGGTCGGGGGTGCCGAGGCGGACGGCGGCCTCGACCAGGTCGGGGACGGCCCTGGTGGCGCTGACGTGGTGCCGGTGGGGGCCGGTGGTGAGGGTGTGCAGGCGGTCGGCGGCGTCGCCGGCGCGGCCCTGGCCGAGGTCCAGGAGGGCGAGCGCCCACTGGGCCCAGGGGAGGCCGGCTGCGGGGGCGGCGCTCTGCGGGCCGGTGGTGGCGAGGGCGGTGGCGGCGAGGTCGGTGCAGTGGTCGGTGCGGCCGTCGAGTGCGGCCAGGTAGGCGAGCAGCGCGGTGAGTTGGCTGACCCACTGGTGCTGGCCGGTGTCGCGGGCGAGGCCGAGGGCCTCGGTGGCGGTGAGTTCGGCGTCGCGGTGGCGGCCGTGGAAGAGCTCGGCTTCGGCGAGGAAGAACTGCAGGGTGGGCAGCACGCCGACGGTGCCCTTGGAGCGGGCTTCGGCGATCAGTTCGGCGCCGAGTTCGGCGGTTTCGTCGTCGCGGCCGAGGATGAGGGTGGCGCCGCACAGTTGGACGAGGTCGACCGGGCTCTCGGCGCCGGCTCGGCGGGCGGCCTCGGCGGCCTCCCGGACGGGTGGGGGCGGTGCGACGGGTCGGCCGAGGGCAGGGAGGACGGCGGCGGGCAGGTGGTGGGCGAGCGGCGCGAGGGGGTCTCCGTCGGCCAGGGGGAGGGCGGCGAGGCGGTCGAGGACGGCGGTCACCGGTTCTTCCCCGGCGTACCAGGCGGTGTGGAAGGCCTGGAACAGCATCCGGGCGGCGTGCTGCGGGTCGATGTCGGTGCCGGCGGCGTCGAGCAGCAGCCGGTAGGCGGTGGGGTAGGAGCCGCGCCAGAAGTGCGCGGTGGCCCGGACCTGGTCGAGCAGGGCGTGGGCCAGCACGCTGTCGGTACGGCCGGCGGCCTCGTCGGCGAGCGCTTCGGCGCGGGCCAACTCGCCTTCCTCGGTGGCTGCTTCGGCGGCCAGGACGAGGCGGCGGGTGGCGCCGTCGCGGTCCGGGGTGAGCCGGGCGGCGCGCTCGTACGCGGCGGCGCCGCCGTGTCCGCCGCGGCGCTCGGCGCGGACGGCGGCGCGTTCCAGGGCGTCGGCGAGGTCGGTGTCGGGGGCGGTGGCGGCGAGGGCGAGGTGCCAGGTGCGGCGGTCGCCGTCCGGGAGCGCGTCGGCCAGCGCCCGGTGAACGGTCAACTTCTGGTGGTGCGGCGCACGTTGGAGGATGGCGGAGCGTAGCAGCGGATGCCGGAAGGCGATCCGGCGGTCGGCGGTGACCGTCACCAGGCCCGCCTCTTCGGCGGGGGTGAGGTGTTCGGCGGTGACGCCGAGCGCGACCGCGGCGGGCAGGATGACGTCGAGTTCACCGCGTTCCTCGGCGCCGGCGACCAGGAGCAGCGTCTGGGTGGCCGCGGGCAGCCCGGTGACCTGCCCGTGGAAGGCGATCAGCAGCCTGCTGGTGAGCGGCAGGCCGCCCGGTGCGTGCGCCTGCGGGCCTGCGGCGACGGGGAGTTCGGTGAGGGCGAGCGGGTTGCCGGCGGCCTCGGCGAGCAGCCGCTCGCGGGCGGCTGCGGGCAGGTCGGGGCCGGTCCGTCGGGCCAGCAGCCGGGTGGCGTCGGCCGCGGCCAGGGCGGTCACCTCCAGCTCGGGGAGGCCGAGCCGGCGCTCCGACGAGATGTCGGGGCCGGCTCCGACACCGGCCACGGCAGCGGCCCCGGCGCCGGCTCCACCGCCGGTACGGGAGGCGAGCAGCAGGGCCACCCCCTCGGCCTGGAACCGTCGCGCGGCCAGCAGCAGCGCGTCCAGCGAGGCCCGGTCCAGCCACTGCACATCGTCCAGGACGCACAACAGCGGTTGATCGGAGGCTAGTTCGGCGAGCAGGGCGAGCGTGGCGAGCCCGACCAGCAGCCGGTCGGTCGGCCGTTCGGCCTGCTGGCCGCCCGGCTGGTCGACGGCCCGCCCGGACGCTTCGGCCGCCCCGCCCGCCTCGCCCGCCCCGCCGTCGGCCAGCCCGAACGCTGCTTCCAGGGCCCGCCGTTGCGGCCCCGGCAGGGCGTCCAGCCGGTCGAGGCCGGGCGCGAGCAGCAGGCTCAGCCCGGCGTACGGCAGCTCGGCCTCGTACTCGACGCCCGCTGCCCGGATCACCCGGAACGTCTCCCCCGCCCGCGCGACGGCGTCGTCCAGCAGCGCGGTCTTGCCGATGCCGGCCTCGCCGCGGAGCAGCAGGACGCCGCTGCGGCCGGCCCGTGCCGCGTCCAACAGTCCGTCCACGACGGACTGTTCGTGTTCCCTCCCGTACAACATGCCCTCGACCCTACCCATCCGGCCCGTGCCACCCCAGCGCGGAACCACGGCGGGCGGGGACACGGCGCCCCCGGCACGGGCACCCCGGCACCCCGGTACGGACCACGGACCTACGTACCCCCATGCCTATACGTGACCGATTCGCCGCCGCGCGCCGCTCCCTACCTTTGTGAGCACCGGGAACGACCGGCCAACACCCCACCGGAACACAGGAGATGACGATGACCGAGATCACCACCGCCGCCCTCCAGCAGCTCGCCGAGCGCTACCTCGCGGTGTGGAACGAGACGGACCCGGCGGCCCGCCGCAAGCTGATCGACGAGGTGTGGGCGGAGGACGGCCGCTACACCGACCCGCTGGCCGCGGTCGCCGGCCGGGACGCGATCGACGCGCTGATCGGCGCGGCCCAGGCGCAGTTCCCGGGGCTGGAGTTCACCCTCGGCCCGGTGGACGCGCACCACGACATCGCCCGCTTCACCTGGAACCTCGGTCCGGCCGGCGCGGAGCCGGTGGTGATCGGCTTCGACGTGCTGACGGCCACCCCGGACGGTCGGATCGGCGCGGTGTACGGCTTCCTCGACCGCGTGCCGGGCGCCTGAGCGACCGCTCCTCGCCTGCGCGAGGGGCGGGCCCCTTCCCCCTCGGCCCGCCCCTCGCCGGCCCGCTGCCCCAAGCCCACCGCCGTCCCGAACCGGCCTCCGGCCCGCCGCCCCCACCGACCCCTTGAGGAGAGCCCGAGATGAGCACCGCCCTGGACGCCCGGCGGCCCGCCATGGCCCCGCCCGCCGCAGCCCCGACCACCGCAGCCCCGCCGGACCCGCCCACCGCAGCCCCGAACACGCCGGCCACGCCCCCCAGGGGCCTGCTGCCGGTCGTCCTGACCGCCACCTTCATGACCGCCCTCGACGTCTTCGTCGTCAACGTCGCCCTCCCCTCGCTCCAGGCCGACCTGGGCGCCGGCCCGGCCGCCGTCCAGTGGGTGATGGCCGGCTTCAGCCTGGCCCTCGCGGCCGGCCTGGTCACCGCGGGGCGGCTCGGCGACCGCTACGGCCGCCGCCGGGTGTTCGGCCTCGGCCTGGCCCTCTTCACCCTGGCCTCCGCGGGCTGCGGCTTCGCCCCCACCGCCGCCGCGCTGGTCGGTGCCCGGGTGGTGCAGGGCCTGTCCGCGGCGTTGATGGGACCGCAGGTGCTGGCGATCCTGCGGACCGCGTTCAGCGGCGCGGCACAGGCACGGGCCTTCGCCCGGTACGGGCTGACGATGGGCGTCGGCGCGGTGTTCGGGCAGCTGATCGGCGGGCTGCTGATCCGGGCTGACCTCTTCGGCCTGGGCTGGCGCAGCTGCTTCCTGATCAACCTGCCGATCGGCCTGGTCGCCCTGGCGATGGTCCGCCGCTCCCTGCCGGAGTCCCGCGCCCCGCAGCGGCCCGGGCTGGACCCGGTCGGCGTGCTGCTGGTCTCCACCGCGATGACCGCCCTGGTGCTCCCGCTCATCCAGGGACCCCAGCTGGGCTGGCCGCTGTGGACGGTGCTCTGCCTCGGTGCCTCGCTCGTCCTGCTGGCCGCGTTCGCCGTGCACCAGCACCGCGCCACCCCGCGCGACACCACTGCCACCACTGCCACCACTGCCAACGCCGCCACCGCCACCACTGCCGGCACCGACACCGGCAACACCACCCCGTTGGTCGACACCCGCCTCTTCCACAGCCGCGCCTTCAGCGCCGGTGTGCTCGCCCAACTCGCCTTCTGGCTCGGCCAGGGCTCCTTCTTCCTGGTGCTCGCCCTGCACCTGCAGTTCGGCCGCGGCCTGGACGCGCTCGGCGCCGGGCTGGTCTTCACCGCGATCGGCCTCGGCTACCTGATCACCTCCAACACCACCCACCGGGTCACCGCCCGCCTCGGCGGCCGCCGCACGATCACCGTCGGCGGGCTGCTGATGACCGCCGGGCTGGGCCTGCTCGCCCTCGCCGTGTACGGCGTCGCGGACGGCACCGTCTGGTGGCTGGCCCCCGGCCTGTTCGTGGACGGCCTCGGCATGGGTCTGGTGATCGCCCCGGTCACCGCCGTCGTCCTGGAGGGCGTCGAGCCGCGGCTGGCCGGCTCCGCCGCCGGGGTGGTGTCCACCGTGCAGCAGGTCGGCGGGGCGCTCGGGATCGCGCTGATCGGCCTCGTCTACTACGGCGCCGGCGACCCGACCGCGGCCTTCGGCCGCAGCGTGCTGGTGCTGGCGGTGCTGGAGCTGGTGCTCGTGGGCCTGGTCCGACTGCTGCCCCGCCGGACCTGAAGCCCGGCACGACCGGAAGCCCGGCGGGCCGCTCCGCAGAAACCGAACCACCCCGCAGGAACCGCCCCGCGGACCGACCCTGCAGGACCCGCCCCGCGGACCGACCCCGCAGGACCCGCCCGGCACCCGGCACCCCGGGGACCGGGCGGGCACGAACGGGCGCGACCCTCGTGAACACCCCCGAACCACCCGGCGGGTGGGCCTCAGGCCCACCCGCCCGTTCCATTCCCTCCCCCCGATCGGGTTGGATGGTCGGATGAGCGAGGAGAAGAGCGCCGTCCCGGCGTGGGAGCAGCGGTTCAGGGCGGCCCGGGTGTCACTGCCCGACTGGGCCGAGGACGCCCCCGACCGGGCGCTGTACGTGTCCAACGCGACCGGCACCTACGAGGTCTACGCCTGGGACCGCGCCACCGGCGCCCACCGCCGGGTCACCGACCGCCCGAACGGCACCACCGACGCCGAGCTGTCCCCCGACGGCGACTGGGTCTGGTGGTTCGACGACCACGACGGCGACGAGTTCGGCGTCTGGCGCCGCCAGCCGTTCGCGGGCGGCCCGGACGAGGAGGCCGTGCCCGGCCTCGCCCCCTCCTACTCGGCCGGCCTGGCCCTCGGCCGCAACGGCACCGTGGTCGTCGGCCGCTCCACCGACGAGGACGGCACCACCCTGCACCTGCGCCTCCCCGGTGCCTCCGAGCCGGTCGAGATCTACCGGCACGCGGAGTACGGCGGCGTCGGCGACCTCAGCCACGACGGCACCCTGCTGGCCGTCGACCACACCGAGCACGGCGACGCGATGCACTCCGCGATCCGGGTCGTCCGCATCAGCGGCACCGGCACCGTCGAGACCGTCGCCGAACTGGACGAGGTCACCGGCCGGGACGAGCCGCGCGGCGTGGCCTGCCTCGGCTTCGCCCCGGTCGAGGGCGACACCCGTCTGCTGGTCGCGCACCAGCGCACCGGCCGCTGGGAGCCGATGATCTGGGACGTGGCCACCGGTGCCGAGACCGCGCTGCCGCTGCGCGACGAGCAGGGCCGCGAACTGCCCGGCGACGTCTCCGCGCAGTGGCGCCCCGGCGCCGGTGAGCTGCTGGTCGAGCACGAGTACGAGGCGCGCAGCGAGCTGTTCTCGTACGCGCTCGCCGACGGCCGGCTCACCCGCCTCGACACCCCGCGCGGCACCGTCGGCGGCGCCACCGCCCGTCCGGACGGCACCGTCGAGTACCTGTGGTCCTCCGCCGCCGAGCCGTCGGCGGTCCGTTCCACTGCGGGGACGGTCGTGCTGCGGGCGCCCGGCGCGGTGCCGCCCGGGTCGGTCCCGGTCGAGGACGTCTGGGTGGACGGGCCCGGCGGCCGGGTGCACGCCCTCGTGCAGCGGCCGGCCGGGAGCAGCCCCGAGGACGGCCCCCTCCCGACCGTGTTCGAGGTCCACGGCGGCCCGACCCACCACGACAGCGACTCCTTCGCCGCCGGCCCGGCCGCCTGGCTGGACCACGGCTTCGCGGTGGTCCGGGTCAACTACCGCGGTTCGACCGGTTACGGCCAGGCCTGGACCGACGCCCTGCACGAGCGGGTCGGCCTGATCGAGCTGGAGGACATCGCGGCGGTCCGGGAGTGGGCGGTCGACAGCGGCCTCGCCGATCCGCGCCGGCTGGTGCTCACCGGCGGCAGCTGGGGCGGCTACCTGACCCTGCTCGGCCTCGGTGTCCAGCCCGACGTCTGGGCGCTCGGCGTCGCCGCCGTGCCGGTCGCGGACTACCACACCGCGTACGCCGACGAGATGGAGGCGCTCAAGTCGCTGGACCGCACGCTCTTCGGCGGCACGCCGGAGGAGGTCCCGGACCGCTTCACCGCCTCCTCGCCGCTGACCTACGTCGAGCAGGTGCGGGTGCCGGTGTACATCAGCGCCGGGGTCAACGACCCGCGCTGCCCGATCCGGCAGATCGACAACTACGTCGAGCGGCTGGAGCAGCTCGGCAAGCCGCACGAGGTGTACCGGTACGACGCCGGACACGGGTCGCTGGTCGTGGAGGAGCGGATCAAGCAGCTGCGGCTGGAGATCGACTTCGTCCGACGGCACCTGGCCCCGGCCGGGCGCGACGGGGACGGGGAATCGGCGTGAGACGTGTGCTGATGCTCGCGGGGGCGGTGGTGGCCGGGGCCCTGGTGCTCACCGGCTGCTCCGGTTCGCGCAGCGACAGTGCGGCCTGCCCGCCCCCGGCCGGGCCGGGCGCACCCACCACCGCGCCCGCGGTCCCGGCCGCACCACCGGCCGCACCACCCGCCACGCCGCTCGCCACGCCGCTCGCCACGGCGACCCGGGCGAGCGCGGTCGGAGCGGGCACCTCGACCTCCGTGGTACCGGCGGCGTACCAGGCGTACGAGCCGTACGGGCTGTACGACGCCGGGGCCGCCCGCACCGCGCACGAGCCGGCCGACGGGGAGGGCCCGGTCCAGCTCGCCAAGGGCTCGAAGGGCAAGAGCGGTTCCAAGGGCTCATCGGGCTCATCGGGCTCGTCCGGCTCGTCCGGCTCGTCCGGCTCGTCCGGCTCGTCCGGCTCGTCCGGCTCCAAGGGCTCGAAGACCGGGCGCACCGTGCACCACCACATCGACCACTACGACTCGGACGCCAACACCGGCAGCAACCACAGCCGCTGCTTCGGCAACCCGACGCCGGTGCCGACCGCCTCGACCGCCTCGACCGCCTCGACCCAACCGCTGATACCGACGCCGGCCCCGACGGCACCGGCGCTGCCGACCCTGCCGCCGGTCAAGCCGACGGTGGCGCCACCGCTGCCGACCAAGCGCTGAGGCCGGGACCGGCCGGGAGGTCATCCCCCGGCCGGCCCGCAGCCGTCAGCCGTCAGCCGCTACTCCAGGACCGGGTCCAGCCCCAGGGCCCGGTCCTGTTCCGCCTCCGCCTCACGGCGCATCAGGCGGTACCACATGAAGACGACGAAGCCGCCGAAGACGAACCACTCCAGCGTGTAGCCCAGGTTCTGGAACGCGCGCAGGGTGAGACCGTCCCCGCCCTGCGGCTGCACGGTCGGTACGGGGGTCAGCCCGGCGGGCGCCTCGTCGGCGGCCACCCAGCCGTCGTACCAGCCGTCGTACTCCAGCACGTTCAGCAGCGAGGCCCGGTTGATCATGCCGAGCTGCCCGGCCGGCAGGCCGCCGGCCACCGCGCCGTTGGTGCCCACGGCCTCGTTGGCCTGCAGCCGCCCGGACACCGTCACCGATCCGTCCGGCGGCGGCCCGGCGGCGGTCGCCCCGGCGGTCGTCCCGGCGGCCCCCGGGCCCGGCGCCCCGGGCGCCCACCCGCGCACCACGGCCACGGCGTGCCCGTCGGCGGTGCGCAGCGGGGTGAGCACGTAGTAGCCCTGCTTGCCGTCCACCACCCGGTTGGGGACGAGGAGCTGGTGCTCGGTGTCGTAGCTGCCGGTGACGGTGACGGACTTGCCGACGGTCTCCGTGGTCACCTGCGGCGTCACCTGGTTGAGCAGGGCGTCGATCGGCCTGGCGTCACCCGATGCGGCGAGCGCCTGCTTGGTCTCGTTGTGCGTGGACACCCGGTCCTCGAACCGACCGAGCTGCCAGGAGCCCAGCCACACGCACACCGCCACGGCCGCCACGGCCAGAGCAGTGCCGCCCAGCCAGCGCGGAGTCAGGAGGAACCGGTACACACCCCCCACGGTAACCACTCCTCACACCCGTCCGGCCCCCGGGCCCGGCCCTGGCCCTGTCGGCCCACCCCGTCGGCCCGCCCCTTCGGCCCGCCCCTTCACCCTGCCCCGGACGCGCCGGCCCGGCGGGGGCGAGGGCCCGTCACCCCGCCGAAGGCGAACCCGACGGCTGCGGCACCGCACCCGGCACCGCCTGCACACCGCCCCGGTACAGCGTCCCGCTGCAGGCCAGCGGCAGCGTCGCCGTGGCGGCGGTGGGGCTGCCCGGGGCGGGGGTGTGGGCGATGGTGGCGGTGGGGGCCGGACCGGTGGGGTCGGTGGTCGGGGTGGCGGTGGGGCTGGGGGCCGAGGTGGGGCCCGCCGAGGGGGACGAGGTGGCCTGCGGGTTGGAGCTGGGGGCGGCGGAGGCGCCGGAGGCCGGCCCGCCCGAGGCTGCGGGGACCTGCGTGGTCAGGGACACCCGGTTGGCGCCGGTCGGGGCGCTGGTGGCGCCGCCCGCCACGGTGCAGCTCGGGTCGGGGATCCAGGCGAACGGCAGCCGGTAGCCGCCCTGCGGGGCGAGCACCGGCGGTTCGGCGTCCATGGCGGTCAGGCCGCCGGCCGGATCGCCCGGGGAGTGGTCGGCGGTGCGGATGCGGTTGCGGTCGCCGCCGCTGACGCCGGTGACGGCGACCGCACCGGGCCCGCCGAGGCGGCAGCTGTGCCCGGAGACGTTGTAGACGGTGAACGAGCCGAAGATCCGTCCCGCCGCGTCGGCCGAACCGACCTGCGCGGCGCCGTCGCCGAGGTCGGTGCGGGTGCAGAGCGGGATGATGCCGCCGTCGCCGGCCCCGGAGGTCCCGGTGGGCGAGACGGTGCCGTCGGTGCGCGTGGCCCCGGTGCCGGGGGTGCGGGAGGCCCCGGCCGTGCCGGCGGCGGGCGAGGCGTCCCCGGTGCCGCTCGGGCCGGTACGCGGAGCGGTGCCGGTGCCGGTGGCGCCGATGACGGCGCCGCTGGGGGCGGTGGCGGCCGGGCTCTTGGCGTCGGCCGAGCCGGGGCCGCCGGAGAGTCCGAGGTGCTCTCCCTCGTGCAGGACGGGCAGGGCGATCGCGACGGCGAACGCGAGGGCGGCTGCGCCGGTCCAGGCTCCGCGCCGGGCGGTCCGCCGGCGGGGTACGGCCCGGCGGATCCGGGGCAGTCCGGCGGCCGAGGGTTGGATCCCGGCGACGGCGTGGTGCATCAGTTCCCGCACCGCCCGCTCGTCGGGCGACAGCTCGACCGGTCCCGAGAGCTCCGCGGCCCCTCCCGAGAGCTCCGCGGCCCCTCCCGAGAGCCCTGCGGCCCGTCCCGAGGCCCCCGGGGCCCGTCCTGAGAGCTCCGCGACCGCCGAGGTCACCGACGCCGCCGGGGCGGCCTGGGCGGCCGGGAAGGCCTCCGGCGTGCCCGGGCCCTCGGACGGTACGCCGTCCGCCCCCCGTCGCCCGCCGCCCGCCGCCGCCTCAGCCATGACCGGCCTCCATCTGCGCGCGCAGGGCGGCGAGTCCGCGCGATCCGTAGGCCTTCACCGAGCCGAGCGAGATGCCCAGGGTGTCGGCGACCTGCGCCTCCGTCATGTCCACGAAGTAACGCAGCACCAGAACCTCCCGCTGACGGCGTTGCAGACCACGCAGCGCGGCCTTCAACTGGTCGCGCTCCAGGGCATCGTAGGCACCTTCTTCTGCACTGGCCATGTCAGGCATGGGCTTCTGCAGCAGTCTCAGACCGAGGATCCGGCGGCGCAGTGTGGAGCGGGACAGGTTGACGACCGTCTGCCGCAGGTAGGCCAGGGTCTTCTCGGGCTCGCGAACCCGGCGCCGGGCGGCGTGCACCCGGATGAACGCCTCCTGGACGACGTCCTCGCAGGTCGAGAGGTCGTCCAGGAGCAGCGCGGCGAGCCGCAGCAGCGAGCGGTAGTGCGCCTGGTAGGTCTCGGTGAGCAGGTCCTCGCTGGTACCCGCGTCGGTACCGGCGCCGGAGTCCGCCGCACCGGGTGCGGCCGCCGTCATCTGGTCGTCTTCCGGCCTACTCGCAGGCCACGGGGCGCGCGAGGGGAACGACACCGCGGCCCTCGCCGGGATGCCCGCCCTTGCCCCCACCATCACGTTCGCCACGCCCGTTGGACACTCGATCCCCTGTCATGGTTGCCCAGCCCGGGGACCATTCTTCCGCATGGGCGGAAGAGGCCTCCAGGGGATTCCCTCGGGATTCCGGACAGATTGTGTCGAGGAGCGGACACAGGTATGGACACAGGTGCGTCCATAAGCGGGCAGATCGGAAGCGGCGTCAGGGTTCGACGTCCTGCTTCACCGTCAGTTCACCCGCCACCAACTCGGCGATCTGGACCAGGTTGAGCGCCGCCCCCTTGCGGAGGTTGTCCCCGCAGAGGAACAGGTCCAGCGCGTCCGGCTCGTCCAGGGCCCGGCGCACCCGCCCGACCCAGACCGGGTCGGTCCCGACCACGTCGTTCGGCGTCGGGAACTCGCCCGCGGCCGGGTCGTCGTAGAGGACCACGCCGGGCGCGTCCCGCAGGATCTCCTGCGCGTGCTCCTGGGTGACTTCCCGTTCGAACCGCGCGTGCACGGCCAGCGCGTGGGTGCGGACGACCGGGATGTGGACGCAGGTCGCGGAGACCTTCAGGGCGGGCAGGCCGAGGATCTTGCGGGACTCGTCGCGGATGCCCAGCTCCTCGGCGGCCCAGCCGCCCTCGCGCAGTCCGCCGGTCCAGGGCACGGCGTTGAGCGCGAGCGGGGCGGCGAACGGCCCGTGGTCGGCGATCACCGCGCGCAGGTCGCCGGTCTGCCGGCCGACGTCCGTGCCCGCCACCAGCGCGGTCTGCTCGCGCAGGGCCGCCTCCCCGGCGCGGCCCTCGCCGTCGGCGGCCTGGTAGGAGGCGACCACGAGCTGTGCCAGCCCGTACTCGGCGTGCAGTGCGCCGACCGCCGCGATCATCGCCAGGGTGGTGCTGGCCGGGCTGGCGACGATGCCGCGCGGGCGGATCCGCAGGGCGGCCGCGTTGACCTCGGGGACGACCAGCGGCACGTCCTCGGCGGTGCGGAAGGCGGCGGAGTCGTCGACCACCACGATGCCCTTGGTCGCCGCGATCGGCGCCCACTGGGCGGAGACCGCGTCCGGGACGGCGAACACGGCGACGTCGATCCCGCTGAAGGCCTCCTCGGTCAGCGGGACGACCTCGACGGCCTCGCCGCGCACGACCGGCTTGCGGCCGGCCGAGCGCGGGGAGGCGACGAGTCGGACCTCGCCCCAGACGTCCTGACGGAGCGAGAGCAGGCCGAGCAGCACCTCGCCGACCGCGCCGGTGGCGCCGACGACGGCGAGGTTCGGCCGCCGGGTCATCGCCCGGTGCTCCCGCTCCGCTCCCGGGTCATCGCCCGGTGCCGCCGTAGACGACGGCCTCGTCCGTCTCGCTGTCCAGGCCGAAGGCGCTGTGCACGGCGCGGACGGCCTCCGGCACGTCATCGGCGCGGGTGACCACCGAGATGCGGATCTCCGAGGTGGAGATCAGCTCGATGTTGACGCCCGCGGCGGACAGCGCCTCGAAGAAGGTCGCGGTGACGCCCGGGTTGGATCGCATGCCGGCGCCGACGAGCGAGATCTTGCCGATCGCGTCGTCGTAGCGCAGCGACTCGTAGCCGATGCCCTCCTTGACCCGGCCGAGCGCGTCGATGGCCTTCTGGCCCTCGGTCTTGGGCAGGGTGAAGGAGATGTCGGTCAGGCCGGTCGACGCGGCGGAGACGTTCTGCACCACCATGTCGATGTTGACCTCGGCGTCGGCGATGGCGCGGAAGATCCGGGCGGCCTCGCCCGGCTTGTCGGGCACGCCGACGACGGTGACCTTGGCCTCGGAGGTGTCGTGGGCGACTCCGGAGATGATGGCCTGCTCCATCTCGCCCCCTTCGGGCTTGTTCGGGTTGTCGTTGCTGACGATCGTCCCGGGAAGACCCGAGAAGGACGAGCGTACGTGAATCGGGATGTTGTAGCGCCGGGCGTACTCCACACAGCGGTCGAGCAGCACCTTGGAGCCGGAGGACGCCAGCTCCAGCATGTCCTCGTAGGCGATCCAGTCGATCTTGCGGGCCTTCTTCACCACGCGCGGGTCGGCGGTGAACACGCCGTCCACGTCGGTGTAGATCTCGCAGACCTCGGCCTTGAGGGCGGCGGCGAGGGCGACGGCGGTCGTGTCCGAGCCGCCCCGGCCCAGCGTGGTGATGTCCTTGCTGGACTGGGACACGCCCTGGAAGCCGGCCACGATCGCGATGTTGCCCTGGTCCAGGGCGGTGCGGATGCGGCCCGGCGTCACGTCGATGATGCGCGCCTTGTTGTGGACGGAGTCGGTGATGACGCCGGCCTGACTGCCCGTGAAGGACTGGGCCTCGTGACCCAGGGATTTGATCGCCATGGCCAGCAACGCCATGGAGATGCGCTCCCCGGCGGTCAGCAGCATGTCGAACTCGCGGCCGGCAGGGATCGGTGACACCTGCTCCGCGAGTTCGATGAGCTCGTCCGTCGTGTCGCCCATCGCGGACACCACGACGACGACCTCATGGCCGGCCTTCTTGGCGTCAACGATTCGACGGGCCACGCGCTTGATGCCCTCGGCATCCGCAACGGATGAGCCGCCGTACTTCTGCACGACAAGGCCCACGTGCGCTCCTCGACTCGTGTCGTCTTCCGGGGGCTCCGGGCCCCCGCACCCCCCGGGGGAGGGGGGTGTGCGGTCGGCGCCAGTCTACCGAGCAGGGGTGCTCCGACCGGCGCTTTCCATATGATGAGACACCTGTTTCAGCAGGTGATCGGCGGGGTGGGTGGCCGGACGGGCAGGTCTGCGGGCGATTCGGTACGGGCCCGGAGAAACGGCGGATCCGCGGACGGCGATCCGGCCGGATTTCCTTTCCGGGCGGATCGCTGAGGCATTCGTCACAGTCGACGCCGTACGCCCGGCCGGGCCCTTCCGTCCGCTCGGCTCGCGGCCGCACCGGTTCAGCGCCTCACCGGTTCAGCGCTGGAGCCCCAGCTCGGCCGCCATCAGGTCGCCCGCCTGCTGCTCCAGCTGCTCGTCGGTGAGCCCGTCGTCGTCGGTGTCAGCGCCGTCGAGCGCGGCGCCCATCGGGCTGTCCAGCCGGACGTGCGCGATCAACGACTGCAACGCCCGCAGCACCGCGGTGCAGGTCGTGCCCCAGTTGGAGAGGTACGAGAACTGCCACCACCACAGCGCCTCGCTGACCCGGCCCTCGCGGTAGTGCGTCAGCCCGTGCTGGAGCTCGCTGACCACACCGGCCAGGTCGTCCGAGATCCGGAAGGCGTTGGGCTTCTCCGGCGGGCCGTACGGGTCGAAGACCTCGTGGTAGACGTCGATCGGCGCGAGCAGCTCGGCCAGCCGCTCGCGCAGCTGCTCGCCGTCCGGCTCCGGACCGGCGTCGGGCTCGAAGCGGTCCTCCGGGACGACGTCCTCGATGGCGCCCAGCCGGCCGCCGGCCAGCAGCAGCTGCGAGACCTCCAGGAGCAGCAGCGAGACCGCGCTGCCCGGCTCGTCGCCCTTGGCGACCTCGGTGACGGCGAGCACGAAGCTCTCCACCGAGTCGGCGATCTGCACGGCGAAGTCGTCCGGCTCCGAGCCGTGGGCGTGGGTGTGCTGCTGGTTGATCGTCCGGTCAGACATCGAGCAGTCGTCTCCCTTCGAAGGCGCGGCCGAGGGTGACCTCGTCCGCGTACTCCAGATCCCCGCCGACGGGCAGGCCGCTCGCCAGACGGGTCACCTTCAGGCCCATCGGCTTGCAGAGCCGGGCCAGGTAGGTGGCGGTCGCCTCCCCCTCCAGGTTGGGGTCGGTGGCCAGGATCAGCTCGGTGACCGTGCCGTCCGCGAGGCGCGACAGCAGCTCGCGGATGCGCAGGTCGTCCGGGCCGACGCCCTCGATGGGGCTGATCGCGCCGCCCAGCACGTGGTAGCGGCCGCGGAACTCACGGGTGCGCTCGATGGCGACGACGTCCTTGGGCTCCTCGACCACGCAGATGACGGCGAGGTCGCGGCGGGGGTCCAGACAGACCCGGCACTGCTCGGCCTCCGCGACGTTGCCGCAGACCGCGCAGAAGCGGACCTTGTCCTTGACCTCCAGCAGCGCGTGCGCGAGTCGGCGCACGTCCGTCGGGTCGGCCTGCAGCACGTGGAAGGCGATCCGCTGGGCGCTCTTGGGCCCGACGCCGGGCAGCCTGCCCAGTTCGTCGATCAGGTCCTGAACCACGCCCTCGTACAACGTCGCGCCTTCCTTCGGATGGTCGGTGGTGCTCCGGTGCCATCATCCAACGAATCGGGCGTCGGACACAGCGCCCGACGCCCGACTCCCACATAAATCACATGGGTCTGTCGTCTGAACTTCAGACCCTTCCGGCCCGGTCACTCAGAGCAGCGGGGCCGGAACGGCAGGCTCGGAGCGGTGAGCCCGGAGCGGTGAGCCCGGAGTCCGCGGGCTCGGAGCAGTGGGCTCAGAACGGCAGACCGGGGATGCCGCCGCCGAGGCCCTGGGTCAGCGGGCCCATGCGCTCGGCCTGCATCTTCTGCGCCGTCTGGTTCGCGTCCCGGACCGCAGCCAGGATCAGGTCGGCCAGGGTCTCGGTGTCCTCCGGGTCGACCGCGGCCGGGGCGATGGTCAGCGCCACCAGCTCACCGGCGCCGGTCACCGTCGCCTCGACCAGGCCGCCGCCCGCCGAACCGTTCACCTTCGCCTCGGCCAGCTCCTGCTGGGCCTTCGCGAGATCCTGCTGCATCTTCTGCGCCTGCTTCAGCAGCTGCTGCATGTTGGGCTGGCCACCACCGGGGAACACGGCTCTCTCCTTGCTGTCACGGCTGTCTGCGGTGCGTCGTACGTCACCGCCGAGCCTACGTGCTGCGTCCTGCTCGGGTGCCTCGACGGCTCGGATGCCCCCGCGGCCCGGCTGCTTCGGCGACTCGGCCGTCTCGGCGGCCCGGGTGCCCGGCGGCTCAGCCGCCCCGGTGGTGGATCTCCTCCAGCACCGTCGCACCCAGCTCGCGGATGATCAGCTCCTGGCCGGAGAACGCCTCCTCGTTGAGGTCAGGGTCGTCCTCCTCCGGGATGTCGTCCTCCGGGGCCACCGACTGCACCGGGCGGATCGGCGGAGCCGCGGCGGGCGGCGGGGCCTGCACGGGAGCCGACTGCACGGGCGGAGCCTGCACCGGCGCGGGCGCCGCCACGGGCGCCGGAGCGGGCGCCGTCACGGCCGGCGCGGAGGCGGCGGGACGAGCCGGGGCTCCCCAGCCCCCACCGCCCTGGGCGCCCCCGGGAGCACCACCGCTCGGGGCGGCCCCGGCGCCGCCGGACGGGTCGACGATGCACTCGATCCGCCAGTCCACGCCGAGCGCGTCGGCCAGCGCGGCGCGCAGCACGTCATCGCTGTTGCTGCCGACGAAGCTGTCCCGGGCGCCGGCGTTGATGAACGACACCTGGAGCACACTGCCGTCGAACCCGGCCACCTGGCCGTTCTGGCTGAGCAGGATCCAGGTGAAGCGGCGGCGGTTCTTCACCGCCTCCAGGATCTGCGGCCACAGCTGCCGGACCTGCGCCGCGCCCTGCTGTGCGGAGGCCGACGGCTGCCCGCCGGGAACCGCCGCGGGGGCGGGGGCCGGCGCGGGCACCGGAGCAGCGGCCGGAGCCGGGACCGGCGCGGCCTGCTGCTGCGGCGCGGCGGGAGCCACCGGCGCGGCGGGGGCCTGGGCGGGGGCGCCGCCACCGGCGGGCGGGAAGCTGCGCGGGATCGGCCACGCCCCGGGCGCGGGCCCGGCGGGCGCGGCGGGTACGGCGGGCGCGGCCGCGGGCGGCGGAGCCTGCACAGGCGCCGCCACGGGCGCGGCCTGCACGGGAGCCGCCACCGGCGCCTCCATCGCGGGCGCCGCAGCGGGCGCGGCAGCGGGTACGGCCACCGGCACGCCCGCCGGCACGCCCGGCGGAGCCGCCACGGGTACCGATCCCGGCACCGCCATCGGCGCGGCGAACCCGCCCGCCGTCGCGCGCCGCTCCAGCTTGTCCAGGCGCGCCTGCAGCGACAGCTCGTCGCTGTACGCGCCGGGCAGCATCACCCGGGCGCAGATCAGCTCCAGCTGCAGCCTCGGCGCCGCGTTGCCGCGCATCTCGGTGAGCCCGGTGTTGACGATGTCCGCGGCCCGGCTCAGCTCGGCCGCGCCGAACGCGTCGGCCTGTGCCTGCATCACCGCGACCCGGTCGGCCGGGGCGTCGATCAGCCCCTTCTCCCCGGCGTCCGGCACGGTGGCCAGGATCACCAGGTCGCGCAGCCGCTCCAGCAGGTCGGTGACGAAGCGGCGCGGGTCGTGCCCGCCCTCGACCACCCGGTCGATCACCTGGAACACCGTCGCCCCGTCGTGCGCGGCGAAGGCGTCCACCACCTCGTCCAGCAGCGCGGAGTCGGTGTACCCGAGCAGTGCGGTCGCCATCTGGTACGTCACGCCGCCCTCGGCGGCCCCGGCCAGCAGCTGGTCCATGACCGACATCGAGTCACGCACCGAGCCCGCCCCGGCCCGGACCACCAGCGGGAACACCGAGTCCTCGACCTGGATGCCCTCGCGGCCGCAGACCTCCGTGAGGTAGTCGCGCAGCGTGCCGGGCGGGACCAGCCGGAACGGGTAGTGGTGCGTCCGGGACCGGATCGTCCCGATGACCTTCTCCGGCTCCGTGGTCGCGAAGATGAACTTGAGGTGCTCCGGCGGCTCCTCGACCACCTTGAGCAGCGCGTTGAAGCCGGCCGAGGTCACCATGTGCGCCTCGTCCAGGATGAAGATCTTGTACCGGCTGTGCACCGGCGCGAAGAAGGCCCGCTCACGCAGCTCGCGCGCGTCGTCCACACCACCGTGCGAGGCGGCGTCGATCTCGATCACGTCGATCGAGCCGGGCCCGCCGGTCGCGAGGTCCCGGCAGGACTGGCACTCCCCGCAGGGCGTGGGCGTCGGCCCCTGCTCGCAGTTGAGACAGCGGGCCAGGATGCGCGCACTCGTCGTCTTGCCACAGCCTCGCGGCCCGCTGAACAGGTACGCGTGGTTGACCCTGTTGTTGCGCAGGGCCTGCTGGAGCGGAGCGGTCACGTGCTCCTGCCCGATGACCTCCGCGAAGGTCTCGGGGCGGTAGCGGCGGTACAGGGCTAGGGACACACCACCGACGATATCGGGACGGACCGACAAACGCGTCGCCCCGCACCCCACGACCCCCGCGCCCACGGGCCCGGGGAACGCAAAGACCCCTCGTGCACCCGCCAGAGCTCTCCTACCCTTGCTGCCTTCCGGCCCTGGGGGGGTTCAGAGAGATGACGCCACACGAGGGGCTGACCCCCACACTACCGGATTCCGGGCCCGACGATCCACAGGCCACCCCCACCCCCCGGCCTGCGGGATAGGTGGTCGCGACCACCCCGAAACATGTACTAAGCTCTCCCTCGGAGGATTCGCCTAGAGGCCTAGGGCGCACGCTTGGAAAGCGTGTTGGGGGCAACCCCTCACGAGTTCGAATCTCGTATCCTCCGCCTTCGACGAAGGCCCCGACCGGTTCGCCGGTCGGGGCCTTCGTCGTGTTCGGGGGATGCCGTCCGCCGGGGGCTCCGAGGCCGCCCGGCGATCCGGGACGGGAAACCGTCGGGGTTTCCCGTCGTGTCGCGGGCGGCCGCGGCGGTGCGGGTCAGGCTGCCTGTCCGGCGGGGCGGACCAGGCGGCGGGCCGCCCAGACCGCTCCGCCGAGGGCGAATCCGTAGACGGAGACGAGCCCGTGGCCGTTGTCCTGGGCGATCCACATCGCGAGGCCGAGCGCCGGGACGCCGGCCGCCAGGGCAATCTCCTTGGGCAGGCGGGTGCGGGTGAGGAAGGCGAGGGCGAGGGTGGCGCCGAGGAAGTAGGTGGCGCCGGAGCTGCCGGCGAAGTTGCGGGGGTCGGTGCTGGGGCCGTCGCCGAGGCCGAGCAGGGTGTCGAGGCGGCCGGGCAGCAGGATGCCCGTGAGGAAGAAGGCGAGGGTGAGCGGGCCGCCCCAGTACCACTGGGCGAGTGCGGCGACGGCGGCGAGGGTGACGAGGTTCCACAGGCCGCCGAAGAGGCCGCCGTTCTGCATGAACACCGAGGTGAACTCGCGCCACCAGCCGGACTTGGCGGGGTCGGCGTCCAGCGCGTCCATGGCACCGGACCAGACCAGCTGGAGCAGCACGCCGCCGACGGCGACCGCGGTCAGGGCGATCGCCGCCCACGGGAGCGGCCGTCCGCGCAGGGTGTCACGGCCGACCACGCCGAGCCCGCAGTTGACCATCATGACCATCAGCGCGGCTGTGGTCACGTTGAAGACGATCGCCCCCATGTCGGCCCTCCCCCCGGTTGCGGCGCTTTCCAACGCCGTTCGAAAACCTGATGGCGCAAAGCTAGCACAGTTTTCGAACAGTGTTGGAAAAGCGTTGTACGGTGGATCGCATGAAGCTCACCAAGGACCGCATCGTCGACGCGGGCATGGCCGTCTTCGCCGAGGTCGGCTACCAGAACCTGTCCATGCGCCAGGTCGCCGACCGCCTCGACGCCCACGCGGGCAGCCTCTACTACCACGTGCGCAGCAAGGACGAGCTGCTCGCCCTGATGGCCGACCGCGTCTGCCGCCGGGCCCACGACACCGGCACCGAAGCCCTCGCCGCCCTCCCGCCCGACGCCACCTGGCAGGACCGCATCGAGGCCCAGGCCATCGCGCTGCGCCTGAGCATCAAGCAGCACGCCGGCGGCGCGCAACTCCTCGCCGAGAGCCCGGGCATGCTCAGCACCGGCGCCCTGTCCCTGATGGAGCGTCTCCTGCGCACCCTCCTCGACGCCGGCCTGCCCGCCGGCCACTGCGGCATCGCCGCCGACACCCTGCTCAGCCACGTCACCGGCTTCGTCCTCCAGGAGCAGAACCAGCCCGCCACCCCGCCGACCGTCACCGCCGAGCTCTACGCCGAGCTGTGCGAGCAGTTCCCGCTGATCATGGGCCCGCTGATCCCGCGCCTGAGCCAGGACGAGAAGTTCGCGCAGAGCGTCCAGCTGCTCTGCGCCGGCTTCGCGGCCGCCCTCGAATGACGGGAACCGGGATCACTTCGAGATCGTTTCAGACGATGTTCGAAGCGGCGCCGGGGACGCGGTGGGTGGCGACCGTCTTCGCCGGCCGCCGCAACGACAAGGACGCCTGGATCCCCGTCGTCTTCTACGCCCTCCCCGACGGCACCCGCTACGTCCACTTCGGCGTCCGCGCCACCGCCAGGACGGCCTGACCCCACGCGCCCTCCGCGATGATCGAAGGCCCGGAGCGTCTCGCGTACGGTCCGGGCCTTCGCCGTCGTGCCCCACCCGTCGAGGAGCAGCCGGCCGCCGGGCGGCCTTGCACGCCCCTCCGGCCCACCGCCCCGGACAACCGGAGCAGGCGCCGATGCGCCCGGTGCCGTCGACGACGTCAGCCGGACGGGCTCCACGTCGCCATCTGCTCCCGGAAGGTCGGGCAGCTGACGATGTCCGTCTCGCCGCACTGGAGGGCGTGGGTCAGGAGCTGGTGGGCGTGGTCGAGATCGACCATGCGCTGCTCGATCTCGGCGACCTTGGCGCGGATCATCGCCTGCCGGCGCGGCTGGTCCTGCTGGAACTCCCTGACCTCGGCCAGGCTCAGCCCGGCCTGCTGGAACTTGCGCAGCAGCACGATCCGCTCCGCAGCCTGCGGCGGATAGCGCCGCTGCCCGCTCTCGCGCTCGGGCGCCGGCAGCAGGCCGTGGCGCTCCCAGAACCGGATGGCCGACGCCGGAACGTCGGTCATCTCGGCGAGCTGGCCGATCGCCATGCGCATGCTCCGCCGCTCCTCTCCCCTGTCGTCGTCCCGTCGTACCGGGCCGAGGCTTGACTTGAACCTTAGTTCAAGTCACAGAGTGGGCGACACGTGCAGCGGCGGCGAACCGGCCGCCGCCGACAGGGAATTGGAGATGCCGAGATGACAGACGCGCCCGAAGTGAAGAGCCTGGCCCACCAGCTCGTCGAAGCCGCCCGGCAGCTCTTCGCGGCCGGGGTGATGTCACACTCCGGGCACGCCAACCTGAGTGTCCGGCTCGACGCCGACCGCTTCCTGCTGACCCCGGGGTTCGTCCGCGACCTGGAGCCCCACCAGCTGGCGACCATCGGTCTCGACGGGCAGGTCCTGGAGGGAGAACTGCGCTCCGTCAGCGCCGAGATCATCACCATGCACAGCGCCGTCTACCGCGCCCGCCCGCACGTGGGCGCGATCATCCACACCCATTCGCCCTCCGCGACCGCCTTCGCGGTGGCCCACCGGCCGCTGCCGTGCCGCACCGAGCCGATGCTCCGCTTCGGACAGCCCGAGGAAGTACCGGTGGTGCCCTGGGGGCCGCGCGGGTCGGACGTGTCGGTCCGGGGCATCGCCGACGTCCTGGAGCGACGCCCGACGACGTCCGCGGTCCTCCTGGCCAACCACGGGCTGCTGGTGTTCGGCCCGGACGCGGCGGCCGCCGGCCACCTCGTGGTGGCGATCGAGGAGAGCGCCGAGGCCGAGATCGCCGCTGCCGCGATCGGCGGGGCCGTGGACTTCCCCGAGGGCGCCCTGGAGGCCGTCCGGGCCTCGATCGCACGGGTCTCGTCATGACCGACCACACCTTCGCCGAGCGTTCCGAAGCCCTGCGGAAGCGCTACCGCACAACGCTCGGAGCCGTCCCTCCCGCGGTGGAGGACCGTCTACGGGTGGCCCAGGCCTTCGGGCGGCTCTCCACCGAGGAGGCGTTCACGGCCCTGCGCCACATCGTGCTGGCCGACAGCCCACTCGGCGGTCGAGTGCAACAGCTGGTCCACTTCGGGCAGTTGCTGTCCCTCGGCCGGGCGGAACCGGCCCGGATCCACGCCCGGGGAGCACTCCACGCGGGCGCCGGCATCGCCGACCTCATCGGAGTCGCGGAGACCGCACTCATCACCTCGGGCACGCCGGCCTACGCGCTCGGCATCGAGATCATCGTCGAGCTCCTGCCGGACGACCACGGCCAGGACGGCTGACCACCGCACACGGGCGACGCAGGACGCGCGAACTCCCCGCCCGCAGGCCGGAGCTGGTGGCGCGTCTGCCGATGAGCCAGTACGAACCTCGCATCCGCGTCCTCCCGAAGGCCCCGGCCGGTTCGCCGATCGGGGCCCTCGTCATCGTCCGGCCCGGCTCTCCGTCCCGGCTCTCCCACCCGGCTCCGGCTCGGCTCTCCGGCCGCGTTGTCGGCCGCGGCCGGATCGGGGCTCAGCCCGGGCCCGGGGCACCACCTCGGCGGGGGCCGTGGGTGAAGGCGGCGCGGTAGGCGGTGGGGGTCAGGCCGGTGCGCCGGAACACGTGGTGACGCAGGGAGTCGGGGGTGGCGAGGCCGCTGAGCCGGGCGACCCGGTCCATCGGCAGGTCGGTCGTCTCCAGGAGTTCCTGGGCCCGGATCACGCGCTGGTGGAGGAGCCACTGCAGCGGGCTCAGGCCGGTCTCCTCGTGGAACCTGCGGGTCAGGGTGCGGACGCTGGTCGCCGCGTGGGCGGCGAGGTCGGTACGGGTGAGCGGTTCGTGCAGGCGGTCGAGCGCCCAGGCCCGGGTCACGGCCAGCGAGGTGCCCGTCTCGGGTGGCAGCGGGGTCGCGATGAACTGCGTCTGCCCGCCGGGCCGCACCGGCGCCGCCACCACCAGCCTGGCGACCGCGTTGGCCGTCGCGGCGCCGTAGTCGGTGCGCACCAGGTGCAGGCACAGGTCGATGCCGGCGGACAGCCCGGCGGAGGTCAGCACGTTGCCGTCCTCGACGTACAGCACGTCGGGCCGCAGCCGAACCGACGGGAAGCGCGCGGAGAACTCCTCGGACTTGGCCCAGTAGGTGGTGGCGCTCCGCCCGTCGAGCAGTCCGGCCCGGGCGAGGACGAATGCTCCGGTGCAGATGGAGGCGACGCGTTTGCCCGCGGCAGACGCACGGTGCAGGGCGGCGAGGACGCGCGGGTCGACGTCCTCACGGGCCCCGGTCCCGGTCACGATGACGGTGTCGGCGTCGTCGACGGCCTCCAGCCCGTGGGGGACGGTGACCTGCAGACTGCCGCTGGTGGCGACGAAGCCGGGACGTGCGGTGCAGACCCGGACCCGGTAGCCGGGGCGGCCGTCGACGACCGTCTCGCCGAGGACCAGCTCGGGGATGGACAGGTCGAAGGTGGTGGCAGGGGGGACAGCGATGACGGCGACGCGGTGCACGGCCCGAACCTCCGGATGTTTGGCATTCGGGCCACTACTTTACGAATCGCCCGCGGTGGAGGGTGGAGCAGCCGGGGCGGTCCGCCCCTTCTCGTGGACCATCGACCAGGGAGTACCAGCGTGTCCTTGAACGTCATCGTGGGAGCCGGAGCCACCGGAGCGGCCGCGGCGCAGCTGTTGGCGGACGCCGGTGAGCGGGTCCGGCTCGTCACCCGCCGGGGCGGCGGGCCGCTGCACGAGCGGATCGAACGGGTGGCCGCGGATGCCACCGACACCGGTCGGCTGGCCGAGCTGACCCGCGGGGCGGCGGTCCTGTTCAACTGCGCCATGCCGGCCTACGACCGCTGGCCGTCCGAATTCCCGCCGCTGGCCGCCTCGTTGCTGGCGGCTGCGGAACGCACCGGGTCGGACTACGTGATGCTCGGCAACACCTACGGCTACGGGCCGGTCGACGGACCCGTCACGGAAGAGCTGCCGATGGAGCCCAGCAGCGTCAAGGGCCGCGTCAGGGCGCACATGTGGCACGACGCACTCGCCGCGTACGAGGCCGGCCGGGTGCGGGTGACCGAGGTCCGGGCGAGCGACTACCTCGGTGCGGGTGCCTACTCGCCGTTCACCCTCATGGTGGGGGCGCAGGTGCTGAGCGGCGCCCCCGTCGCCTACCCGGGGGATCTCGACGCCCCGCACAGCTGGACCTACACCGGTGACGCCGCGCGCACGCTGATCGCGGCGGCCCGGAGCGAGGAGTCGTGGGGCCGGGCCTGGCACACGCCGTCCACCTCCCGGGCCCCGGTCCGTGAGCTGGCCGCGTCCCTGGCACTGGCGGCCGGTGCGCCCGCTCCCGAGCTGACCCACATGACCGGGGCCGCGCTGGAGGAGATCGGCCGGACGGATTCCGTCATGGCCGAGTTCCCGGAGATGCTGTACCTGTACGACCGCCCCACCCTCCTCGACGCAGCCAACACGTCGGCGGTCCTGAACCTGACTCCCACGCCGGTCCACGCGGTCCTGGACGAGATGGCCGCCGAGCACCGACGCACCGCCCGCTGAGGGCCGCCAGAGTCCACCGGCCGACTCCGCACGCCGGCGAGGCTGCGTGCGGATCGAATCGGCTCCTGATCACACCTCCGGCCGCCTTCACCCCGTCCAGGGCCGTTCGGAGCGAGGCCTACGCTCCCCGGGCCGCCGGTCTTCCCGGCCTCCGCGATCCCCGGATCGGCCGGATCGAGGCCTGCGGAAAGGTGGTCTTACGAGAGGCAAAGCAACCACCAAAGACACAGAACACGACGCCCTCTCTGCAAACCCTCAATTTGCGAGACAAGTCGGCGTCACGACGCGCGAACGCCTCATCCGCAGCCCGTTCGAAACGGCGCGGCAGATCTGCCGGTAAGCCATGAGCACACAAACCACCCTTTGTACACATGGCAAGCAAGGCAGCACCGACGCATCGACGCCCGATGCGTCTACGTATCACCCTAAAGCGAATGTGATCCACGCCACACCTTTTCCGCGACCCGATCTGACGACCACTCAGACAGTTAGAGTCATGGCCGTTGGTCACCCTCGGGAGTCATATCCTCACGGAATGATCAACATCTGATCGCGCTTCAACGAACTCTTGGAGGGAACATGCGCAAGCCGTTGCGCACGGGTGTGGCAGTCCTCGGACTGACCGCAGCCGTCGTCGTCGGCGCAGCGACATCGGCTGCCGCTCGGGGCGGAAACGGGGACGTCTGGGTGGGCACGAGCACTCAGAACCTCAGCGGGAGCATCTACTGGTGGCCGTCGGGCAGCAACCACGGAGGAATGGAAGTCTCCGGCACGCTCTCCGACACCGCTGCGGACAGCAACAGCGTGAAGGCGCTCGCCAAGGTCTCCGGCTACGGCTACACCACAATCGGTGACAGCTCGGGCGGTAGCGGGTCCTCGGTGTGGGTCGACCGTGTGATCTACGACCCGCAAGCGACCTACGTCACCTACGGCTGGGTCCAAACCTGCCGCTACAACAGCTGGGGTACCGACAACTGTGCCACTGAGTACATGACCCGCTGACCTGCGCTCGACGCGCCCGCCCGGACTTGGTTCAGAAGCCCGGGCGGGCGCCCAGTCACGATACCGCTCGATTCGATCGGAACCACATGCTCGTCGGCAAAGACATAGGACACTCGTTCCAGGCGGCGCGGGTCCTTCACGGGGTGAGTATCTCGGTGGACGCGGGCGAGGCCGTCGCCCTGGTCGGACCGAGCGGCTCCGGGAAGACGACCCTGCTCTACTGCCTGGCCGGACTGATCCAACCGGAAGATGGAACGGTCGCGTTCCAGGGGCGGTCGCTGGCGGAGTTGGGCGACGACGCCCGGTCCGAGCTCCGCCGCACAGCCTTCGGATTCATCTTCCAGTCATCCGAGCTCGTGCCGGAACTGACGATTGCGGAGAACGTCGCGCTTCCCCTGGAGCTCCTCAAGGTGCCGAGGGCAGAGCGGCAGGAACGGGTCGGAACACTCCTGGACCGACTCGGTCTGAGCGAACACGCCGACCGGCGGCCCGCCAGGGTCTCGGGAGGACAAGCACAGCGCGCGGCTGTGGCCCGGGCCGTGATCCACAGGCCGACGGTCGTCTTCGCGGACGAGCCCACCGGCGCGCTGGACAGCGCCAACGGAGCCGTTGTCATCGACCTGCTGTGGGAGTTGGCGCGCGAACAGAACTCCGCCGTGGTGCTGGTGACACACGATCACGCCCTGGCGCAGAAGGCGGACCGGACGATCGCCCTGCTCGACGGTGCTGTCCGGGGCGAGGGAGCAGCCACCGCTCCGAGGGGTGCCGAGCAGTGACCGATCTTCGGCTGGCCCTCCGTGTCATCAAGGGCGGCGGTGTCAACGGCGGTGTCCGGATGGCACTGATGGTGCTGGGTCTGGCACTGGGCGGCGTGGTGGTGCTCCTGGTCGGAATGATGCCTTCGGTCCTCACCGAACGTGGTGCCGTCACCTCGAACAGGCAGCCACTCAGCGTGCTCGGCGACGGGCAGGGCAGCTTCGCCTTCCAGATCGCGTTCGGCGCCTGGCACGAGTCCCGGGTCACTCGGGTCCTGGTGACGCCTTCCGACAGTGCGCCGCTCCCGCCCGGAGTCACCCGACTGCCCGGCCCCGGCGAGGTCCTCCTGTCCCCCGCCGCGTCCGAACTGGCCCACCGGAACGATGACTTCAGGAGCCTGGTCCCCGGCACACCCATCGGTGAGATCGGCCGGCAGGGTCTTCTCGGGCCCTCCGAGCTGTACGCCTACGTGGGCGTCCGGCCTGATCAGATGGGCCGACCCACACAAGGCCGGAGTTGGGGCGGTGCGGGTGCGGACGCCGAGGTGCAGGCCCAGTTCGGTGACGTTCCGGCCGAGTTGGCCCTCATCATCGTGGCACCGATGGCCGTCTACCTCGTCGTGTGCTCGCGGCTCTCCGCCGTGACCCGCACCCGCCGGTACGCGGCACTGAGGTTGCTGGGGCTGACCAAGCGCCGCGTGCTCCGGCTGGCCGCACTGGAGTCGGGCGCCGCGGGGCTCCTCGGCGGCCTGCTCGGGATCGCCGGCTACGCGCTGGCCAACAGGCATCTCGGACCGTCGGGAACTCTGGGGTTCACGTGGTACCCGTCGGCCTCCGAGCTGCCGGCACCGGGAGCGGTCTCCGCGGTGGTCCTCACCACGCTGGGAGCGGCCTTCGTCGGTGCTTACGGCACCAAGAGGGCCCTCACCAAGCCACTGGAAGCGCGGTTCGACGCTGCCGACAAGGACCCCAAGTGGTGGTACGGCGTGCCGTTCCTGCTCGGGCTGGGGCTGATCGGTTTCCCGCTGCTCACCTCGGACCACGAGGGCGGCCGGCACGCGGCGATGAACGGCGGATCCGGAGCGGTCCTCATCGTCGGCGTCGTGTGCGCCTCGGTCGGGCTGCTGTTGATCGTGCGTCCGCTGCTCGCCGTGGCCGCCGATGGGCTGGCCCGGGCGTCGGTACCGTTGCCCCTGCGTCTCGCTGCACGCCGGATCGGGTACGAGTCGACGGGGCTTTCCTGGCACCTCGCCGGCCTGTGCGTGCTCGTCCTCACGGCGACGATCGGCTCCGGCGTGCTCCGACAGGCCGAGCTCGCTGCCATGCCGGCCCCCAGTCAGCTGATCGTGCACCTGTCCGGGAGCGACATTCCGGAGGAGGCGCGGTCCCGGGCCCTGGCGCTGCCGGCCGCGTTCCACTGGCTGCAGCAGAGGAGCATCACCGCACCGCCCACCGGCGGTGGCGCACCGCCGACGGAGGCGGACAAGGTGCGCCTCATGGGTGTGCAGAGGATCTCCGCGGACTGCCGAACACTGCGGGTCATGACCGGCACGCCCCTTCGTGACTGCCAGGACGACTCCGTGTACCGGCTCCGCAGCCACCTCGACGGCCGTGAGTCGCCACTGGTACCGGCCGGTGCCACGGTCCCGTATCTCAACGCCCGCGGCGGCACCGACGCGGTACGGGTTCCGGAGCAGACGCTGGACCTCCCCAACACCGGACTGTTTCCCGTCGGCATGGCCCTGCTGGACACCCGGACCTCCCCCGCGGACTCGCTGACCTCCAACACCGTCTACTTCTTCCGCCTTCCGCCCAGCATCAAGGGTCTTGACCGCTTCGCCGCAGACCTGGTGAAGGTGGCGCCCTCCGCAACGATGAACGTGGTCGACCTGGACCTTGACGGGCTGGAGGCGTACCGGGTCCACCAGGGGGTGGTGTACAGCGGGATCTGGGTCGGCTTCGTCCTGGGAGTGGTCGCCTTCCTCATCAGCGCCGTCGGAAGATCCCTCGAACGCCGCCGACAGGTCGCCTCCCTCATCGTCGTCGGTGCACCCGCACGGATGCTCCGAGTCGTGCAGGCCGTCCAGCTCCTGGCACCGCTCGGATTGGCGCTCGTCCTGGCCCTGGGAACAGGACATCTGGCCGCGAACGCGGTGCTGCTCCTGTCAGGCCAACAGATCGGCTGGTTCTACGGCACGATCGGCTTCGCCCTGCCGCTGGTGGCCGTCGCCCTGGCCTTTGCAGCCGCCGTGAGCATGTTCGTCTCAGGGCTGCATCCCCGACCCGAGGACCTTCGTCGCGAATAGTGGGCAAGGAGGAGAACTTTGGACAGCAACTCCGGTGGCCGCCCGATCCCGGACACGACAAAGGAGTCAGCCTCACCCGACCCGGAACCGCATGGGGTGGCTTCAGCGTCGACGAACGGTCACTCAGCCGTCGGCAAGGCGGCATCACCTCCGTCGAGCACACGGCGGAGAGCTCGGCGCCGGCAGATCCTGCCGGCCGCAGCCGGAGCGGTGCTGTTGTTGACCGGCACACTGCTACTGGCCCCACGTTACGACCTCCACACGGTCGGGACCATTGCCATGTCCCCGACGGTGAAGGCCTGGGACGACGCCTTGGTGGACACGGACGCCTCCGGCGGGAAGGGCCTCCGGCGCGGTGACGTCGTCCTCGTCCGCAGCGGGGACTGGAGCGGCGACCAAGTCGGACTCTCGTACACCGTGAGGGTCGTCGCGATGGGCGGTGAGACGGTCGGCTGCGACGACCAGGGCCGAATCACCGTCAACGGGAAGCCGGTTGAGGAGCCGTACGCCCACGGCGATACCGCAGCCTTCGGACCGTTCACCGTACGGGTTCCCACCGGGCGGATCTTCGTCCTCGGCGACGCCCGCAGCGTCTCCGTCGATTCACGCTCCCACCTCAAGGAAGCCGACGCCGGAACCCTGCCCGTGAGCAGCGTGCAGGGACGGCTCGTAGCGATCGCCTGGCCCCTCACGGACCTGGGCACCCTGTCGGAACCCTCCGGAGCAAGGGGCTTCCCGGTCTACCTGCTCGGCGTCGGGAGCCTCCTCGTGGGGGCTCTGCTCGAACTCGCGGCGGCCTGGCCGACGCTACGCCGTCGGACCGCGTGGATCATCACCAAGATCACCAGGCGGCGCCGTGCGCAGGCCTGGTGAGTGCGCCCGGGGACCTCGCGGCCACAGTCGGCCCGAATCCGATTCCCCCGGGGCGGGGCCTGGCCGGAACCGCCGCTACGGATCGGGGGCACCCGTCGACGGCGGGCCCCCGACGGCTCCGGGCCTGCGCTCCGGGCCTGCGCTCCGGGCCTGCGCTCCGGTCGCGCTTCGGTCGCGCTTCGGGTGTTGCGGACATGCTCAATGCGTGCCTAGCGTGAATGATCCCTTGATCCGTTCACCTGGAGAGGCACACTTTGATGTTGCGTCACGTCAGAACCGCCGCGCGGGCGTTACTCGCGGCCGGCCTGCTGGTCAGCGGGACCCTCGCGGGCGCGTCGCCGGCGGCGGCCGCTGCGGCGCCGACGGCCCTGCCCGCGTCCGACTACACCCTCACCGCGGACTACCACCGGTACGACGCGCTGAACTCGGCGCTCGTCTCGACGCTGGGGACCTCCGCCGTGCACACGGTGATGGAGAACGCGAACCACCAGCGGCAGGCGCTGCCCTCGTCCTTCTCCGTCGCCGGCCTGTCCACCGGCTTCCGGTTCGACGACGGCGACGACTCCGACTGCCAGAGCTTCCCGCAGGGCATCACGACAAGCCGGGACGCCGTGGGGACCGCGAACAGCGGCAACTACGACGGCCACCAGCTCGTGCTGGTGAGCTGGTACACCAAGGACGGCTGCAACGGCGCCCAGCAGCGCAGCCGGATCACCCTGGCCGACTGGGACGCCACCTACCCCAACACCTACCGGAAGATCCTCCTGGTGGAGCCGACCGGCACCGCCGCGGCGCCGGACTTCAAGGACATCCCGATCCACGCCGGCGGCGTCTCCTGGTACGGCGACTACCTCTACGTCGCCGACACCGGGCGCGGCATGCGCGTCTTCGACATGCGGAAGATCCTCAACACCGACTCCGGCGGCACCGCCGACCAGATCGGCCGGCAGTCCGGCACGGTCTACTACGCCCACAACTACGCCTACGTGCTGCCCCAGGTCGGCACGATCACCTCGCACACGCCCCCCGGCAAGGACCTGGTGTGGTCGTCGGTCTCCCTCGACCGGGTGAGCAAGTCGATCGTGATGACGGAGTACACCTGCCAGGCGGACTGCACCGACTACCCCAACCGCCCGCCGAGGGCGGTGCGGTTCCCGTTCGAGGCCGGGGCGACGACGTTCGCGGCGACGACGACCGCCGGTCAGGCCCTCCAACTGCCCTGGTACAAACTCAACGGCGTGGCGTCCCACAACGGCCGGTGGTGGTTCAACTCCTCGGGGCAGAAGAAGCTCTACTACTGGACCCCGACCGCGGGCCCCGCGACCTTCGCCTGGGTCAGCGGCGGCGAGAGCCTGTCCTACTGGGAGGACACCACCAACCCCGACCTGCTCTGGTCGCTGCAGGAGCCCGCGGGCGGACGCAACGTCTTCGCGGTCACCCAGGCCACCTACGGCGGCGGCTGAGCACCGGACCCGCACCCGGGCCGGGGCGCGGGGCCGGGCAACGGGGTCTTGGCGGCCAACTTCGGTTCCAAGGAGGGCGGTTCGCCGAGTTCACGGACGAGGAGTGCGCCGCCTCCGGGCGCCTGACGGCCAGTCTGATAGGTTGCCCGATACAAGGAGTTGATCATGTTTTCTTCCCGCGAGACCCATGTGATCGTCCTGCGCGAGCTGGACGACGCCCGCACCGCCCTGCATGAGGCGCTGGCCGCCGCCACCGCCGAGGAGCGTCCCGGTCTGGAGCGCGCCCTGTCGGTCCTCGACGGCATGGGCGGCACCGAGCAGCAGCTGAAGGCGAAGTGGGCCACCGGCCTGCTGGCGCAGGCCGGGATCGACCCGCGCGCCAAGGAGGTCGTCGCGATCCGCGAACTGCGCCGCGCGGTTCCCGGCCTCAGCCTCGCGGCCGCAGTCGACCTGGTCAAGCAGGTCAACGCGGCCGCCTGACGCACCACGTGAGCGCCGGGCCCGATCGAGCACCGATCGGGCCCGGCGCCTTTTGTATCTCCGGCGGGGGGTCGACCACCTCTCCTGCGCGCCCACGGGTGTCCGATTCCTTCAAGACCCGGTGGACCTGCGCCGCCTAGCGTGGCGGGCATGACCAGCACACCGGCACCACAGTTCGCCTTCATCGGGCTCGCCGTCTCCGACGTGGCCGCGTCGATCGCCTTCTACCGGCGGCTCGGCATCGAGTTCCCCGCGGGCGTCGAGCACGAGCCGCACGTCGAGGCCGAGTTGCCCGGCGGGCTGCTCCTGGTGCTCGACGCCGAGTCCACCATCCGCTCGTTCCACCCGGCCTGGCAGCCACCGACCGGCGGCTGGCGCACGGCGCTGGCGTTCCGCTGCGGGAGCCCCGCCCACGTGGACGCGCTGTACGAGGAGTTGACCGCCGCCGGGTACCACGGGGAGCTCAAGCCGTGGGACGCCTTCTGGGGCCAGCGGTACGCCGTGGTGCACGACCCGGACGGCAACGGGGTGGACCTGCTCGCGCCGCTGGCGTGAGCGGGCCCTGGGAACCCACGTGAGCGGGCCCTAGGAACCCAGCAGGGACGTCACCGGCACGCCCGCCAACTCCCGTACGTCACGGGACAGGTGGGCCTGGTCCGCGTAGCCGGTCCGGGCCGCCGTCTCGGCCAGCGGGACGCCGCGGCGGGCCAGCGCGAGGGCGCGTTGCAGACGCAGGATGCGGGCGAGCGTCTTGGGACCGTAGCCGAAGGCGGCCAGCGAGCGGCGGTGCAGCTGCCGCGCGCCGAGGCCGACCGCCTCGGCCGTCGCCGCGATGGTCCGCCCGGCCGAGAGCGCAGCGACCACGGCCCTGACCTGCGGGTCCTCGGGCGGTGCCGCGGCCGCCAGGCGCACGGCCAGGGACTCCAGCGCGACGGCCGGGTCGGGTGCCGCGTCGATCCGTTCGGTGAGCCGCCGGACCTCGGCACCGGGCCACAGGTCGGCCAGGTCGACCCTGCGGTTCCGCAGCTCGTGCGCGGGGACGCCGAGCAGCGCGGGTGCTGTGCCGGGGCGGAAGCGCACGCCCGCCCACGGGCCGCGCAGCCCGGGGCCGGGGCGGAAGGCCGTGGTGTCCGGGCCGGCGACGAGCAGCCGTCCCTCCGTCCACAGCAGGTCCATGCAGCCGTCGGGCAGCACGAGCCCGGCCGCGCCGGCACCCGTACGCCCGACCAGGGCCTGCTTCGTCCACACGACCGCGCCGGGCAGCCGGGACGTGCGCTCCGCGTACTCGGGGGCCATGGGGCGAACGCTACGCCTCCGCGCCGGGGAGCGCCCCGGACGGCCGACGGACCCCACGCCGACGGACCCCACGCCGACGGCCCCGGCCGCACGAGGCAGCCGGGGCCGTCGAGGCCGTCGAGGCCATCAGAGCGGGCAGGGCACCGGAGGCTCAGCCGACCGCTTCGGCCGCCTCGGCCTCGGCCGCCGGCTCCGCAGCCGCCCCGACGGAAGCGGCCGCCCCACCGCCTCCGCGCATCAGCACCAGGGTGAGCGCCGCGGCCGCCACCACCGCGATGCCGCCCGCCGTGAAGGTGGTGGAGGTGGCGGTGTTGAACGCCTCGCGGGCGACCGCCGCCAGCCCGCCGTCCCCCGTGGAGCCCGCGACGGCCAGCGCCCCGGTGATGTCGTGGCGCGCGGCGGCGGGGGCGGCGTCGGGCATCGCGCCGGTGTAGGTGCTGGAGAGCACCGTTCCGAGGACGGCGACGCCGAGCGCGGCGCCGGACTGCTGGATGGTGTCGTTGAGTGCGGAGCCGACGCCCGCGTGCTCGCCGGGGATCGCGCTCATCAGGGCGTTGGCGGCGGCCGGCATGCCGAGGCCGGAGCCGACGCCCAGCACCAGCATCGCCAGGGCGACCTTGGTGAAGCCGTCGCCGACGGACAGGGTGGCCAGCAGGCCGAACCCGCCCGCGATGACGAGCATGCCGACGGCCGTCAGCACCCGCGCGGGGACCTTCTTGCCGAGCGCGGCGCCGATCCCGTTGAACACCAGCGAGGCGACGGCCAGCGGGATGAAGGCCAGACCGGTGTCGGTGGGCGAGAACTCCAGCACGAACTGCAGGTACTGGGTGAGCACCAGCATCAGTCCGCCGGTGGCGAAGGTCAGCAGGACGAGCGAGAGGCTGGCGCCGGTGAACACCCGGTTGCGGAACAGCTTGAGCGGGACCATCGGCGCGTCGGTGCGGACCTGTCGGACGGCGAACCCGGCCAGCGCGGCCACGGCGACGACGAGCGCGCCGAGCGTGCCCGGACTGCTGAGGCCGTCGCGGGGCAGCACGATGATCGACCAGACCAGCGCCGTCATGCCGACCATGGACAGCACCATGCCCGGCAGGTCGGGCCGGCGCCACGGCCCCTTGGACTCCGGCATCAGCAGCACCGCCGCGAGGATCGCGACGGCCGCGACCGGCACGTTGAGCAGGAAGACCGCGCCCCACCAGAAGTGCGCGATCAGCGCGCCGCCGAGCACCGGCCCGCCGACCAGGCCGACCATGGCCACCGCCGTCCAGGCCGCGATCGCCTTCGGCCGCTCGTCGTCGTCGAAGACGGTGATCAGGATGGAGAGCGTGCTCGGCATGACGAGCGCGCCGCCGACGCCCATCAGGACGCGGCCGGCGATCAGCTGGCCGGGGCTGTCGGCGACGGCCGCGACCAGGGAGGCGGCGCCGAACAGTGCCAGTCCGACGATCATCACCTTCCGCCGCCCGTAGCGGTCGGAGAGGCTGCCCGAGGTGAGCAGCAGGCCGGCGAAGACCAGGATGTACGAGTCGATGATCCACTGGATGTCCTGCGCGCCGGCCCCGAGGTCCTCCGCGATGGGCGGGATGGACACCGTGAGCACCATGTTGTCGATCACCAGCACCAGGCTGCTGAGGCAGAGCACGACCAGGATGAACCAGCGCCGCGGATTCCGTTCCACCGCGTTCCCCCTTGAAACTCTCGGACGTCTCGATCGAACAGCTCGGACTTCCCGGGCACGGCCGCGCAGACATCGGCACGCGGAAGTCGGTGCGCGCGGCGGTCGTGCGGGCGGAAGCCGTGCGGGCACACCGCCCTCCGTCCCCACGGGTACGGTGTGCGCCGCTCCGAACACTGTACGGAGACCGAACACCGTACGCAACGCCGAACACTGTACGGCGCCACTTATGCTGAACCCCACGGAGCCGGGACGGGCGACGGCGAGCGATCACGAGTGACGAGGAGGGCCCGATGGCGGCCAAGCCGGAGGACGGAACGTCGGGCATCCCGACGCTGTGGACCCGACCCCAGCGACCCCGCCGGGAGCAGCCGGCCCTCAGCCGCGAGCAGATCGTGACCGAGGCCCTCGCCCTCCTGGACAGCGACGGCATCGAGGCGCTGAGCATGCGCAAGCTCGGCGCCCGCCTCAACGCCGGCGCGACCTCGCTGTACACCCACGTCGCCAACAAGGAGGAACTGCTCGCGCTCGCCGTCGACCAGGTCTTCGCCGAGCTCCCGCTGCCGGAGACCACCGCCACCCCCGGGGACGACCCGAAGGTCTGGCGCACGGCCGTCGAGGGGTGTGCCGAGGGCGTGCGCGCGGTCATCCTGCGCCACCCCTGGATGGTCTCGGTGATCGGCGACGTCGGGATGGTCTACTTCGGCCCCAGCTGGATGCGCCTGTCCGAGGCCTTCCTGACGCTGCTGGAGACGTCCGGTCTCGACCTCGCCGACGCCAACGAGGCGATGGGTGTCGTCATCGGCTACACCATCGGCGCGGCCACCGTGGAGGCCGCCTGGCTGAGCGCGCTCGCCAAGCGCGGCCGGGAGGAGCAGGAGTGGATGGAGCAGCTCCTGCCCGCCGTCGTCGAGGCCACCAAGGAGCACCCGCGACTGCACCGGCTGTACACGACACAGGTCGACCAGGAGATCGCGGCCGGCCGGGACACCGCCTTCCTCAGCGGGGTCCGGCTGATCCTGGACGGGATCGAGGCCTCCTGGGCGGCCCGGTCCGCCGACCGCACCGGTCGGGCCTGAGGGGCAGCCGGGCTCCGACCGCGCGGCACCGGGGCGCCGATCGCCGACTCCCCCCGGATCAGCGCTCGTTGAGGGCCTGCACCTCCGCGTAGCCCGGCACCGGCCCGACCGGCTCGCCCGCGGCCACGGCAGCCGCCGTGGCCACCGCCGCCGCCAGCGCGGAGCGGTAGAGCAGCGAGCCGAGACTGACCCGGGCCACCCCGAGCGCGGCCAACTCGGCCAGGCCCGGGCCGTTCGGCGTCCAGAGGATGTTGAGCGGGGCGGCGACGGCACCGACCACCCGGGCGATCGCCACCGGTTCGGCCAGCCCGGGGACGAACACGCCGTCCGCCCCTGCCCGCCGGTACGCCTCCAGGCGCCGGAGGGTCTCCGGCTCGGGGTCGTCCTGCGCACACCAGTAGGTGTCGGTACGGGCGTTCACGAACAGCTCCGGCACCGCCGCCTTCACCGCCGCGACCTTCGCCGCGTGGACGGCGACCGGCGCCAGCGTGCCGTCCGCCCGGCCGTCCTCAAGGTTGATGCCGACCGCCCCCGCCTCCGCCAACTCGACGGCCAGCACGGCGACCTCGTCCGGGTCGTCGCTGAAGCCGGACTCCGCGTCGACGCTGAGCAGGAAACCGTCGCGCCCGAGCCGCCGCGCCAGCCGTACGGTCTCCGCGCGGGTCGCCGCCGCGCCGTCGGGCAGCCCGGCGGCGGCCGCCACACCCAGGCTGGTGGTGCCGATCGCGACGTGGCCCGCGGCGGCGAGGGCGGCGGCGGAGGCGTGGTCCCAGGCGTTCGGGAGCAGCAGGGGGCGGCCGGGGCGGTGGTGCAGGGCGGCGAAGGGGGTCATGGCGTGGTCTCCGTGGTTCATGTGTCCTCCGGTTCTCCGGGGTGCTGTGCGTACGTGCTCATCCGCGCCGGGGTGCTGCGGCGGCCCGGGGTGGTGCGGCGGCCCGGCGTGGTGCAGCCGACTCGGGGTCATACCCGCCCCACCGCCTCCGCCGTCTCCACCGCCTCCGCCACCGCCACCGCCGACCGGCCGAGGTCCCCCACCGAGTCCGCGTAGTACCCGGACCCCGCGACGTGGCAGACGATCCGCCGGAAGCTCCAGCCCGTGCCCGGCGAGTCGTCCAGGGTGGCGTCCGGCAGCGCGGCCACCCGGCGGGACCAGATCCCGGCCAGCCGGGTGAGCCGGCTGCGGGCCTCGTCCAGGTCGGCGGCGGTGAACGGAGCGAGGTCGGCCGGGGTGGTGACGCCGGAGGCGTGCCAGTGGTCGGGTTCGGTCGGCTCGCCGGCCAGCCGGGCGTCCAACTCGGCCAGGTGGTCGACGAGATGGTCGGTGACACGGCGAACCGCCTTGTGCGGCGCGTAGGTTCGGCCGTCCTCGTTCACGATCGGCTGCCCGTCCCAGGCCGTCCAGGTGGCGGCCAGGGCGAGCACCCGGTCGACCGTCTCCGGCACCAGCGCGGCGAGTTCGGCCTTGCCGAGGCCCTGCCCGGCCGCCGCTTCGGGGCTCGCGGAGTCGGCGCCCACCAGCTCCGGGTCGGCAGGATCGGAGGCCCCGAACACGATGCCCTCCGCGATGGCCAGTGCGTGCGCCCGGCCCGGGCAGATCCGGGGCGGGGCGCCGAAGGTGAGCAGCACGCCCTCCGGCGCCTGCGCCTGCGCGGCCGCGACGTCCAGCACCACGTGCGTCCCGGCCGGTACGGCGGCCCCGCCGACCTCGGTCGCCCGGGCGGCGAGGCGGCGCATCACCCGCACCGGCGGGTCCTCGCGCAGCCGTGGGTCCTCGCGCAGCGCGCCGACCGGTCCGCCCCCGTTCCGGCGGACGCGCTCGACCAGCGCGGCGGTCGCGTCGCAGGCCTGGACGAGCAGCCCGATCCGGTTGGCGGCCGTCTCCTCGTCCGCGCCGCACACGGCCTCCCCGCCGTACGCGCCCTCCCCGCCGTCCGCGCCCTCCCCGCCGTACGCACCCTCCGGACCGCACACCGCGCCCGACATCGCGGGCAGCAGCCGGCCCACCGCCGCGTCCGCCTCCGGATCGTCCGGCGTGTCGGCGAAGTACGACCGGGCGACCGTCACGACGTCCCGCGCCACGGCCTCCGGATCGGCCAGACCGAGCGCCGCCGCCAGCACCCGGACCACCCGCAGCCGTACGTCCGGTTCGAAACCACCCGCGGCGGCCACCCGCAGCGCGGCCGGGTCCAGCCGCTCCAGGTCGGCGAGCACCAGCGCCCGACGCCGGGCGTGCGGTTCGCCCGAGCTGAACCGGGCGACGGCGGCCCGCAGCCGGGCCACCCCGGCGGGCCCGCCCGGGGCGACGGGCGCCGCGGGCAGCGGGACCAGCGCCGGGTCGGCCAGGGCCGCCGTGACGTCGTCGTAGCGGGAGAAGGTCATGGTTGCGGAGCCGGAGATCACCGTCGGTTCGCTCATGCCGTCATCGTGACCCCGGCTCGTTTCGGCCCCCGCCGAACTGTGCCGGAGCGACCATGGAGGCATGCCCGCGCAACCGCACCCCGCCCCTCCGCCGACCAGCCGCGCGACCCGGCGCTCCGACCACGGCGGCGCGGCGCTCGCCGCCCTCGCCGCCCTGCTCGCCGACCCCACTCGCGCCGCCTTCTGCTCCGCCCTGCTCGACGGCCGCGCCTGGACGGCCGGCGAGCTGGCCCGACACGCGCGCGTCGCGCCGTCCACGACCAGCGAGCACCTGTCGCGGCTGATCGCCGGCGGGCTGCTGGCCGAGGAGCGGCAGGGCCGGCACCGTTACGTCCGGCTGGCCACGCCCGCCGTGGCGACGCTGTTGGAGGACCTGACCTCCTTCGCCGAATCCGGCGGCCGCGACACCTCGGCACCCCGCAGCCTGGGCGAGGCCACCCGGCTGAGCGCCGAGGCCCGCGCCCGGACCTGCTACGACCACCTGGCCGGCCGCCTCGGCGTGGCCGTCGCCGACGCGTTGCTCGCGCGCGGCCTGGTCGCCGACGAGGCCGGGCTGGCCGTCACCGAGCGCGGCCGGGACTGGCTGGCCGCGCAGGCGATCGAGCTGCCGGCGCGCGCGGGCCGCCGGGGCGGCCGCCCGGTGGTGCGCAGCTGCCTCGACTGGACGGAGCGCCGCAGCCACCTCGGCGGGGCGCTGGGCGCGGCCCTCTGCCGGACCGCCCTGGACCGCGCCTGGGTCGAGCGGATCGGCTCCGGCCGGGCCCTGCGGGTCACTCCGGACGGCGGCCGGGCGCTGCGTGAACTGCTCGGCGTCGACGTCCCCTGAGCCGACGCACTACTCCGGCCGCTGTGAACACCCCGCCGTTCGGCGCTTCTCGATCGCCCCTCTCCTGCGGCAGCACGGCGGCGCTCTCAGCGCCCTCAGCACCCTCAGCGCCCTCAGGCCTCACCCCATCGACTTCGCCCCGTCCAGCGACTCCCGGATGATGTCGGCGTGCCCGGCGTGCTGCGCGGTCTCGGCGACCATGTGCAGCAGCACCCGCCGGAGCGACCAGGTCGCTCCCGGCTCGAACCACGGAGCCGGCGGCAGCGGGTGGGCGAGGTCGAGGTTTGGCGCGGTGCGGACCAGCTCGTCCGTCCCGCGCGCCACCCGCTCGTACTCGGCGAGCAGTCCGGCCAGCGTCTCGCCCTCCGCCATCCGGAACTGGTCCGCCCACGCCTCGGCACCGCCGGCCCGGCCCGGGTCCTCGCCCCCGGCCCGCATCGCCTCCGCGCCGCCGGTCATGAACCGCGCCCAGCGCGCCTCGACCGCCGCCACGTGCTTGATCAGACCGCCCAGGCAGAGTTCGCTGGCCGTGGTGCGCTCGGCCGCCTGCGCGTCGGTGAGGTCGCGGACGGTGCGGCGCAGCAGCTCGCGGTGCTTGTCGAGCGTCTCGACGAAGTCCTCGCGCTCGCTCATCCCACGCACCCCGGCGAGCGTTCCCCCGGTCGGCCCGCCGCCATCAGACGTCCACCGTGTTCGGCTGCTCGCCGCTCGTCCGCCCGAGGTCGATCAGCCCGAACGCCGCACCCTGCGGGTCGCCGACCGCCGCGAACCGGCCGAACGGGCTGTCCATCGGCCCGAAGTACACCTTGCCGCCGCGCGCCGTCAGCCGCTCGATCGCGGCGTCGGTGTCGTCCACGGCGAAGTAGACGCTGACGTACGAGGGCGCCTCGGGCGGCAGGAAGTCGCCCTCCGCGCCCATCCGGCCGAGCACCGGCCGGCCGCCGACCTGGAACATCCGGTAGTCGAACTCCTCGGAGTCCATCTTCTTCACGCCGTACGGGAAGACCGCCGGGAAGAAGGCGTCCGCCTTCGCGGGCTCGCGGGTCACCAGTTCGGCCCAGCTGTACGCCCCGGGCTCGCCCTGCTTCTCGAAACCCTCGTGGCGCCCGGCCTGCCACACGCCGAACACGACGCCGCCCGGGTCCTTGGCGATCACCATGGTGCCGAAGTCGCCGATCTGCATCGGGCCCATGACGACCTCACCGCCGTTGGCGCGGATCCGCGCGGCGGTTGCTCCGGCGTCCGGCGAGGCGAGGTACAGGCACCAGGCGGACTGGGCCTCCTGGCCGGGCATCGGCGGGACGACCGCGGCGACCGCCTTGCCGTCCGAGTACGCCTGCGTGTAGTTGCCGAACTCCGACGAGCTCTCGCCGAAGGTCCAGCCCAGCACGTCGCCGTAGAAGGCCTTCGCGCCCTCCAGGTCGGTGAACATCGCGTCGGCCCAACAGGGTGTGCCCTCAGGTAGCGCAGCCATATCTCTGCCTTCGTGTGCGGCGAAGAGCGCACGCCGGAAGACGCACGCCGGCCCCCGACTCGCCAGCCTAGCCACGACGCGGCGCACCCGCGCGGGATGGCCCCGCGCGGGTGCAGCCGGATGCCCGCCTGCCGCTACGACCCGCTCAGTGCCCCGGCTCCGCCCCGGTCGGCGACAACCGCAGCGACGCCGTGCCCAGGCCGGTCGGTCCGAGCGGCACCACGCCCGCCGCCCCGGCCGAGCCCGCCGCGGCGGTCGTCTCCGCAGCCCCCGCCGCCACCCGCCGGGCCTCCGTCGCCGCCACCAGGTCCCGGTCGGCGCCGAAGTGCCGCCGCAGGTCCTCCTCGCCGTAACGACGGCACTCCCGGTGCCAGTTCAGGACGCCCGCGAGCCAGTCCTCCAGCTCCTTCACGTACCCGTCGAGCAGCTTCCGCGCCTCGCCGTCCAGCCCGAAGTCCTCGTACATGACCGGGAGTTCCTTCTGCGCGACGTGCTCGAACTGCCCCAGCCGCGAGTGCATCAGGTCGTCGACGATCCGGACCGCCGACGGGTAGTCGCAGTCGAAGAAGTTCTGCACCACCAGGACGAGGTTGTGCAGGTCGCCCTCGTACTCGATCTCCTTCCGGTACGAGAAGAGGTCGTTCACCATGGCCCCGACGTCCATGGCCGAGTTCTCCAGCGCGCGCATCGAGCCGTGCCGGTGGACGTCGGACGGGATCGCCTGCCCGTGGCCGAGGCGGCTGAGGCTGGTGGTGAGGTCGGAGCCGAAGGTGGCGCGCCGCATCTCCAGGTAGTCCACCGGGTCCGGGATCCGGTTCTGGATGCGGTTGCCGAGCTCCCAGACCCAACTCTCCGTCATGGACTCGACGGCCGCACGGAACCGGGTCCTCGCCTCGACGGTCATCGGCCCGGCGGTGCGCTCCCAGAGGTCGGCGAGACCGCGCTCCAGGGCATTGGCGGGCTCGGGCGCGGGGGTGCCGTCCACCGGCATGAGGAGTGCCAGCCGCTCGTTGGCGCGCTTGGCGCCGGCCAGGTCGCGGGTGGGGCCGAAGACCGCCGGGTAGTAGTCGTCCGCCCAGGTGCCCCAGGCCAACCAGGCGGAGCTGAGGTCGAGTTGTTCGACCCCGGCGTCGGGGTGGATGCCGGCCGCGCAGAGCGCGAGGTCGTGGTCGCGCATCGACGCGGCGTCCCAGATGCCGGATCCGGGGATCGCCGGGTCCGCCGCCAGCAGGCCGATCCGCTCGGCCCACTCGACCACGCGCTCCCGGGCACCGTCCAGGTGCGGGCTCAGCGAGAGGGCGTACGGCAGCCTGAACTCCGGCAGCACGGAGGGGCCGACGGCCTGGAACGGCACGTACCCGAGCGAACGTGCCCGCCGCTCGGCCGGGCGGGCCCCGCCCTTCACCGCACCCTTCACCGCCCCGTCCGCCGCAGCGGCGGTCGCCGCACCGCCGTCCGCCGCACCGGCGGTCGCCGCACCGCCGTCCGCTCCCGCCGTCGCACCGCTCCGCAGGATGTCCAGCGCCGAGGTGCCGATCCCGCCGATCGCGTACTGGTCCCACCAGTTCCCCGAACCGGGCAGCCCCGGCAGCCCCGGCAGCGCTCCGCCCGACCCGGGCGCCACCTCGCCGGCCGAACCCGCCGACGCCCCACCGCCGTTCATGTACCGGCTGGAGCGCATGTGCCACTCGTGCCCGCCGGCCTGCCAGTCCTGCAGGCCCTTGACGTACGCCATGACCTTCGCGACGCTCTCCGGGTCGAGCCCGGTCTCCGCGAACAGCACCGGAAGTTCGGTGAACACGGTGTTCTCGAACTGCTGGAGCCGCGAGGTGAGCAGGTCGTTGACCGCCTCGGCGGCCTCCTGGGTGGTGCACTCCAGGAACCGCTCCAGCACCAGGATGCCGTTGCTCAGCTCGCCCTCGTCCTCCACCTCCCGCTGGTACGAGAAGATGTCGTTGCGCAGGTGCACGCCGTCGGAGAAGGCGTCCATCAGCACCCGCAGCGCACGCGAGCCCGACACCTCCTTCGGCACCTCGGCACCGGCGGCGTACTCGACCAGCTGCGCGGACCACGGCGCACCGCCGACCTTGCGGCGCATCTCGATGTACTCGACGGGGTTGGCCACCCGGCCCGCGTCGATGTTGGCGAGCTCCCAGAGCGACTCGTCGAGCAGGTTGCGGGTGCTCCGGGCGAACCGGATCCGCCAGTCCTCGCCCATCGCCGGCACGGTGCGCCGCCAGAGGTCCGCCAGGCCCGCCTCGACCGGGTTCTGCGGCTCCGGCATCTCGGCGGCCGGGTCGGCCGGCATGAACAGCGGCAGCCGGTCCAGGTGCGCCTTGCCCGCCTCGCGGTCGTTGGTGCGCTTGAACATGTCGAGGAAGTGGTCGTCGAAGAAGAAGACCCAGACGTACCAGTCGGTGACCAGCGACAGCGCCTCGGCGGAGGCGTCGGGGTGGGTGTAGGCGCAGAGCAACCCGTAGTCGTGGGCCTCCAGATCGGCCTGTTCCCAGATGCCGGAACCCTCCAACATGCCCATCTCCCGGGCCCAGCCGGTGGAATGGGCCCGTGCGTCGTCCAGGTGGGGGTTGAGGCGTGCCGGGTGCGGCACGTAGAAGGACGGCAGTTCGAACGGCTGGGTCACGGCGGGCGAGCCTTTCTGGACGCGTCGATTGGACCAAGAATGACCCGCGACCGGGACGCCGCACCGGCACAACAGGAACAGTCATATGAGATGACCAAGTCACTCGAACCCCAGCGCGACCCGCCACCCGAGCAACGGCCCGGCCCTGGATCGTACGTACGGCCCCGCCCCACGACTCCACCCGATCCCACCGGAACCACCCGCCCGGCCGAGCGCACCCCCACCCACCCGCGCCCCCTGCTCCCCACCCGCACCACCCGCCCCAACTCCACGGGGACGGACCGCGATCGGCCCGCCCCCGTGGCGCCGCCCCCTCGTTCAGGCCGCCAGCCCCAGGGCCAGCGACGCGGCCGCCGGGGCGAGGTAGACGAGCGGGAAGGGGATGTGGGCGTAAGCGCGGGCGCGGGCGACGGTGAGGACGGCGCCGAGGAAGTAGAGGATCACGCCCACGGCGGCCGCGTAGCCGATGACCGGGACGGCGAGGCCGACCAGGAGGCCGAGGGCACCGGCCGCCTTGGCCACGCCGAGCCAGGTCCACCAGGCGCGCGGGACGCCGTAGTCGACGAGCGGCTTGACGACGTACTCGGCGCCGGCGAAGACCGAGTAGGCCGAGAAGCCGACCATGAGGGCGCCGAGGACGGTGACGACGGTGTAGGCGACGGACATTGAAGTGCTCCCCACTCGATGGCTGTTCGGTTCGACACCCCTCTGACCCGACGCCCCCGACGGATGTGACAGACGCGGGCAAAAAATATTCCGCGCCACGCCCCGAAGACCCCCAACAACCGCTCCGCCAACGAACAAAGCAGGCATGCCAAGGCCTGGAACACCAAGACTTCCCACGATACGGGCGTGTTGACCGCCTCCGCCCCCCGCACGTCCACCAGACTGGGCGCCGACCCGACGTCAACTCCGAGGAGGGCAAGCCCATGAACGTCACCGTTCGGCTCGCACAGCAGCCCGAGGCCGACGAACTGCTCGGACGGAGTGCGCTCGCCGCGCTCGTCGGCATGCTGCTGGACCAGCAGGTGCCGATGGAGTGGGCGTTCACCGGCCCGCTGACCATCGCCCAGCGCCTCGGCCGGGACGACCTGGACGCCCACGAGATCGCCACCTACAACCCGGAGGAGTTCGTCGCGCTCCTCTCCGCGAAACCCGCCGTCCACCGCTATCCCGCCGCGATGGCCAAACGCGTCCAACAGCTCTGCCAGTTCCTCGTCGCGCAGTACGACGGCGACGCCGCCGCGCTGTGGAAGAACGTCCGCACCGGGAAGGAGCTGCTCAGCCGCCTCAACGCGCTGCCCGGCTTCGGCAAGCAGAAGTCCCAGATCTTCCTCGCCCTGCTCGGCAAGCAGTACGGCGTACGGCCCGAGGGCTGGCGCGAGGCGGCCGGCGCGTACGGCGAGGAGGGCGCGCACCGTTCGGTCGCCGACATCACCGGCCCCGATTCGCTCGTCCTGGTGCGGGAGTTCAAGCAGGAGGTGAAGCGCGCCGCGAAGGAGGCCAAGGCGGCGGCCAAGCCGCGCACCACCACCCGTTCGACGGCCGCGCCCACGCCGACCGGCGCGCGCTGAAACCGGCGGCCCCGACACGACCGCAGCCGCCGCACCGGCCCGCCGGACCCACGCCGGGCCGCCGGACCTCCGGACCGCCGGGCCGGCGCCCGATCACCGTCCCCCGCAGGGCAGCCCGCCGGGACCGGCTCCCGGCCCGCCCCTCCGACGTCCGCCCCCGGGACGGCAGCGGCTACCGGCCGGTCGCCGACCGCCGGTAGGCGTACCGGCCGCGGATCCGTCGGACGAAGTACCGCCCGTGGCTCTCCGCGGCCAACAGCTCCCGGTGCACCCGGGCCGGTACGCCCGCGTACTCGTACACCGGACCGCCGGTGAACTCCAGCTCCAGCAGCCGCGCCGCCGGGTCGTACCCGACCGAGCGCAGCACCGAGGAGTCCACCGCCGTACGGTCCATGGCCCTCCCAGTGTGCGACGAGGGCCCCGGTCGCGCAGTGCGACCGAGGCCCTCGCTCCGGGTGCGTTCCGTCCGTCGGGTCGGCGGCGGATCAGCCGGCCGGTCCTCAGACCAGGACGGACTCCCGCTCCTCCACCGCGCCCGCGGCGCCGGCGTCGAGCGCCTTGCGCCGCCGCGGCAGCGCGAACATGAGCAGGAACACCGCCGCCAGCACGCCCGCGACCCACCACAGCGCGTGCACGAAGGCCCCGCCGAACGCCGTCCCGACCGCCTCCGGCGCGACCACGTCGTCCATCGCCCCGAAGAACGCCACCGAGACCAGTCCGAGCCCGAGCGCGTTGCCCACCTGCTGCACGGTGTTGATCAGCCCGGAGGCCGAGCCGGCGTGCTCGCGCGGCACCTCCGCCAGCACCGCGTCGGTGATCGGCGCGACGATCAGCCCCATGCCGAGGCCCATCACCACCAGCGGCAGTGCCATCTGCCAGGGCGAGATCGCCGTGCCGTACCGGTCCGCCTCCCAGATGTAGGTGAGCACGCCCGCCGCCATCACCAGCGCGCCCGCCTGCAGGACCTTCCGCCCGAACCGCGGCACCAGCTTCTGCACCGACAGCCCGGCCGCGGTGGAGACCGCGAGCGAGAACGGGATGCCGGTCGCACCGGCCTTGAGCGGGCTCCAGCCCAGGCCGACCTGCATGTAGAGCGTCCAGACCAGGAAGAAGATGCCGAGTGCCACGCCGAAGGCCAGTTGCACGCAGATCCCGGCGGCGAAGGACTTCACCCGGAACAGCGCCAGCTCGACCAGCGGCGAGCCGTCCCGCCGCGTCTTGACCTTCTCGTACGCCACGAACAGCGCGAACACCGGCAGGCTGCCGGCCATCGACAGGTACCCCCAGAGCGGCCAGCCGGCCTCCCGCCCGTGCGTCAGCGGGTAGATCAGCATCAGCAGGCCGAGGCTGGCCAGCAGCACGCCCACCAGGTCGAGCTTCAGCGCCTGGTCGGCCTTCGACTCGTCGATGAAGCGGCGGCCGAGCAGCAGACCGGCGATGCCGACCGGCAGGTTGATCAGGAAGATCGGCCGCCAGGCCAGGCCGAACAGGTCCCACTCAGTCAGCAACGCACCGATCATCGGACCGGAGACGGCGCCCAGTCCGACCACCGCGCCGAACATGCCGAACACCTTGCCGCGCTCCTCCGCCGGGAAGGTCGCATGGATGATCGACAGCACCTGCGGCACCATCAGGGCCGCCGTCCCGCCCTGCAGCAGCCGGGTCGCGACCAGCATCTCCGGCCCGGAGGCCAGCCCGCACAGCGCGGACGCCACGGTGAAGCCGCCGATCCCGATCAGGAACAGCCGCTTGCGGCCGTGGATGTCGCCCAGCCGCCCGCCGGTGATCAGCCCGATCGCGAAGGCCAGCGCGTACCCGCCGGTGACCCACTGCACGGCGCTGAAGGAGGCGCCGGTGTCCGCCTGGATGCTGGGGATGGCGATGTTGACGATGGTGACGTCCACCAGGTCCATGAAGGAGGCCACCATCACGATCGCCAGGGCGATCCACCTCCGCCGATCGGCTCCCGCCGCGCTCATTCCGTACTCCTCGACTCGACTTCTCGCTCTGACCGCTTCTTCTCGACGTCCACGACGGTAGCGGCCATGTAGGTCAGGAGCTGTCCCAGTTCATCCGGCATGCTGGACGGCATGACCGACACCCCGGCCCGGCTGCTGAACCTGCTGTCGCTGCTGCAGACCCCGCGCGAGTGGCCCGGCAGCGAACTCGCCGAGCGGCTCGGCGTCAGCCCCCGGACGATCCGGCGCGACATCGACCGGCTGCGCGACCTCGGCTACCCGGTGCAGGCCACCATGGGCGCGGTCGGCGGCTACCGGCTGGTCGCGGGCACGGCGATGCCGCCGCTGCTGCTGGACGACGAGGAGGCGGTGGCCATCGCGGTCGGGCTGCGGGCGGGCGCCGGGCACGCCGTGGTCGGCATCGAGGAGGCCTCGGTCCGGGCCCTCGGCAAACTGCTCCAGGTGCTGCCGGGCCGGCTGCGGCACCGGGTCGGCACGCTCAACAACGCCACCGTCCCGCTGCTCACCGGGGACGGCCCGACCGTCGACCCGGACGACCTCACCCTGATCGCCGGCGCCGTCACCAACCACGAACGCCTGCGCTTCGCCTACCGCGCCTACGACGGCACCGGCACCAGGCGGCTGGTCGAGCCCGAGCGGCTGGTCTCGGTCGGCCGCCGCTGGTACCTGGTCGGCTACGACCTGGACCGCGAGGACTGGCGGCTGTTCCGGGTCGACCGGCTGAGCGAGCCCTTCGCCACCGGCGCGCGCTTCACCCCGCGCCCGCTCCCCGCCGAGGACGCCGCCGCGTACGTGGCGGGCAAGCTGCGCCCCGCGTCACCGAGCGGCACCGTGGTCGCCACCGTGCACGCGCCGGCCGCGCTGGTCCGGCAGCGCTTCAGGCCGGGCGACTCCGAGATCGAGCCGGTCGACGAGCACAGCTGCCGGCTGCGGTCCCGCTCCGACTCCCTGGAGTGGACGGCGGTGCGGCTGCTGTCGCTGGACCGCGCCTTCGAGGTGCACGAGCCGCCGGAGCTGCGCGAGCACCTGCGCAGGCTGGCGGCCCGCGCCGCCCACGCGGCCGGGGAGGAGACCCAGGAGGGGAGGTAGGGGGAGGGGGGCTCAGACCCCGACCCGGTACCAGCCGTTGCCGCTGCGGAACCAGCGGCCAGCAGCCCGGGGATCGCCATCGGGTGGTCGCCGTAGATGCCCTCGTCCCCGTACGCCATCCAGATCCGGCCGTCCCGGTCGGTGACCAGCACCGCGGGCCAGGCGCCGGGCGGTGCCGCGTGGGGCTCCGGCACCACGAGGACGGCCAGTTCGCCGTCCGGTCCGACCGTCCAGGTCAGGGGCCTGCGCCCGGCCCGCCGCTCCTCCTCGGGCAGCCGCCGGACCTCGACCGGACGATCGGGTGTCGACGCCGGGCCTCAGACCCCGTACTCGCCGGTCAGCAGCGCCCGGCCGAGGGTGTGGAAGGTGATGTGGAAGCCGATCTGGGCGGCCGGGGTGTCGGCGGAGACGTCCAGCTTCTCCACGTCCAGGGCGTGCACGGCGAAGACGTAGCGGTGCGGGGCACCGGGCGGCGGGGCCGCACCGTCGTACTTGTTGCCCGGGAAGTCGTTGCGGCCGTGGAAGGAGGCCGCGCCCGGCAGGCTGTCGTCCGAGGCTCCGGCGCCGCGCGGCAGCCCGGCGGTGTCGGCGGGCAGGTTGAGGGCGAGCCAGTGCCACCAACCGGAGCCGGTCGGCGCGTCCGGGTCGTAGCAGGTCACGGCGATGCTCCGGGTGCCCTCCGGCAGGCCCGACCAGGCCAGCTGCGGCGAGAGGTTGCCCCCGGCATGGATGAACTCCCGGGCCAGCGTGCCGCCTTCGGTGACGTCCTGACTGCTCAGCTCGAAGGACGGCACCTGCGGCAGGAACTCGTAGGGCAGCGGTGGACGCTTGCTCATGGGTGGTCACCTCTCGCAGTCGGAATGACACCGGTCACTGTAATGGGGTGCACGTCCGATCCGTCCGCCCGTACAGTCGGGTCATGGCCACCCGGATGACCCGTCTGCTCTCCGACTCCCGCACCGCGCTGTTCACGATGCTCGGCATCCAGGCCGTCATCTGGTCGGTGCAGGTGCTGAACTGGCTGGACGACTACGGGCTGTCGCGGGAGTTCGGCCTGCGCTCGGAGCAGCTCGGCGACCTGCCCGAGATGTTCACCTCGCCCTTCCTGCACTTCAGTTGGGAGCACATCGAGGCGAACTCCTGGCCGCTGTTCGTGCTCGGCTTCCTGGCCGCCGTCCGCGGCATGCAGAAGTTCCTGCTGGCCAGCCTGGTGATCATGGTGTCCGGCGGGCTGACGGTCTGGCTGCTGGAGAGCTCGAACACCGTGACGGCCGGCGCGAGCGGCATGGTCTACGGCTACCTCGGCTACGTGGTGCTGCGCGGGCTCCTCGACCGCAAGGTGCTGGACGCGGTCGTCGGCGTCGTGGTCGCGGTGCTCTACTCCTCCCTGCTGATCGGCGTGCTGCCGGTCGCACAGGGCGTCAGCTGGCTGGGCCACCTGGGCGGGCTGATCGGCGGGCTGGCCGCCGCCGTCCTGCTCCGCAACCGGACCCCCGGGCCCGTCGCCCCGGCTCCGGCTTCGGCTTCGGCTTCAGCTCCGAACAGCCCCGGCACCGCCCTGCTCAAGCAGCTGGACGACCTGGGCATCTGAGCCACCCGGCCGACCCTGCCAGGTATAGACCAATCCCACCCCTGCGGCTAGCGTGAACGGCGCACCTGCCCCCAGCCCCGGAGCCGCACCGTGGAGTCGTCCGTCCTCGCCTTCGCCACCGACCTGCTCGACGAGGGCCCCGACGCCTTCTTCGGCAACCTCACCGACCGCGCCGGGGTCGGCGGCGTCACCCTCGCCTCGGTCTACCACGCGGCCCGTGACGTCTTCCCGCACAACCCCCGCCGGGTGATCCGCTACCTGGAGCCGGGCGCGGCGTACTTCCGCCCCGACCCGGCCGCCTGGCGGGGCCGCCGACTGGCACCCACCCCGTCCACCGCCATCGGCGAGCGCGACCCCTTCGCCGAGGCCGCCGCGCAGGCCCACCGCCGCGGCCTGAAGCTGCACGCCTGGACGGTCTTCTGCCACAACGACCGGCTCGGCTTCGCCCACCCCGACTGCGCCCCGGCCAACGCCTTCGGCGACCGCCTGCTCACCGAGCTCTGCCCGGCGAACCCGGAGGTCCGCGAGTACGCGCTGACCCTGGTCGCCGAGCAGGCCCGGTACGGCGTGGACGCGATCCGGGCCGAGTCGCTGCACTTCCACGGGCTGCGCCACGGCTACCACCACGAGCGCTACTTCGAGGAACTGGGCCCCGTCGCCGAGGCCCTGCTCGGGGTCTGCTTCTGCCCGCACTGCCGCGCCGCCGCCACGGCCGCCGGCGTCCCGGCCGAGGAGGCGGCCGAGGCGGTCCGCACCGAGCTGCGCCGCCGGCTGGCCGACGACTCCGCCGCCGCCGAGCCCGCCGACCTGAGCGCCCTCGCCGACGGCGCCTTCGCCGCGTACGTGGACGCCTCCGCCGCCACCGTCACCTCGCTCGCCGCCGACCTGTCCGAGCAGGCCCGCCGCCACGGCATGCGGCTGAGCTTCATGGACGGCGGCGGCCCCGGCAAGGGCTGGCTCGCCGGGATCGACCTGCCCGCCCTCGCCCGGGCCGCCGACCGGATCGAGACGCTCGGCTACGCCACGACGCCGGAGGCCGTCCGGGAGAAGGTCGCCGCCTTCGCCCTGCACGGCGTCCGCCCGCAGGACCTGGCGGTGATCCTGCGCCCGATGTCCTCCGACTGCGACGGCGCGGAGAACCTCGCCGCCAAGGTCTCCCTGCTGCGCGGACTCGGTGTCCCCGAGATCGGGTTCTACCACTACGGCCTGATGCGCCTGTCCTCCCTCGACCGGATCGGCGCCGCCCTCCGCGGCTGAGCCGTCACCGCCGCCGCTTGGACGTCCCGAACAGGCTGCGCGAGATCTCCTGCCCGAGCTGGCGCCCCGCCGAGCGGGCGAAGGACTTCACGGTCGGATTGCTCAGCAGCGACCCGAGCAGCCCGCCCACGCCCTCCTTCTCCCCCGAAGCCTCCCGGGGCTCCCTGGACTCCCTCGCCTCCCGGGGCTCGTCGGCCTCACGCGTCCCACGCGCCCCGGGCCCGGAGCGCTCGGGCTCCGTCGACGCCGCCTCCGGCCGGGGCGCCCGCGCCGCGAGCTTCTCGTACGCCGACTCCCGGTCGACCGCGTCCCGGTAGCGCGCCGTCAGCGGAGAGCCGTCCACGGCCGCCCGCAGCGCCCCCGCCTCGATCGGCCCCATCAGCGACTGCGGCGCCCGCAGCCTGGTCGCCGCGACGGGCGTCGGCGCGCCCTCCTCGGACAGCACGGTCACCACCGCCTCGCCGGTGCCGAGCGAGGTCAGCACCGTGCCGAGGTCGTACGAGGAGCGCGGGAAGGTCGAGACGGTGGCCTTGAGCGCCTTGGCGTCGTCCGGGGTGAAGGCGCGCAGCGCGTGCTGCACCCGGTTGCCCAACTGCGCCAGCACGTCGGACGGGACGTCCCGCGGGGTCTGGGTCACGAAGAAGATGCCGATGCCCTTGGAGCGGATCAGCCGCACGGTCTGGGTGATCGCCTCCAGGAAGGCCTTGGAGGCGCCCTTGAACAGCAGGTGCGCCTCGTCGAAGAAGAACACCAGCTTCGGCCGGTCGAGGTCGCCGACCTCGGGCAGCTCCTGGTAGAGGTCGGCGAGCAACCACATCAGGAAGGTGGAGAACAGCCGCGGCCGGTCCTGCACCGCAGGCAGCTCCAGCACCGAGACCACGCCCTCGCCGGCCGGCGTGGTCCGCAGCAGCTCGGCGGTGTCGAACTCGGGCTCGCCGAAGAACTGCCCGGCGCCCTCGTTCTCCAGCACCGTGAGCGCCCGCAGGATCACCCCGGCGGTGGCCGCCGAGAGGCCGCCGAGGGTCTTCAGCTCCTCCTTGCCCTCGGGCGAGGCGAGGAAGGCGATCACCGCGGTCAGGTCCTTGAGGTCGTAGAGCTCCAGGCCCTTGCCGTCGGCGTAGTGGAACACCAGGCTGAGCGAGGACTCCTGGGTCTCGTTCAGGTCCAGCACCTTGCTGAGCAGCAAGGGCCCGAAGCTGGTGACGGTGGCCCTGATCGGGATGCCCGTGCCCTGCCCGCCGAGCGCGTAGAACTCGGCGGGGCGGCCCTGCGCCGCCCACTGCTGCCCGACCTCGGCGGCCCGGGCGGTGGTGCGCTCGCTCGCCGTGCCGGGCGCGGCGACGCCGGAGACGTCCCCCTTGATGTCGGCCAGGAACACCGGCACGCCCTGCGCGGAGAGCTGTTCGGCGATCAGCTGGAGGGTCTTGGTCTTGCCGGTGCCGGTGGCCCCGGCGACCAGCCCGTGCCGGTTGAGGACGCCCAGCGGGATGCGCACCTGGGCGCCCGGGTACGCGGTGCCGTCCAGCAGCACCGCGCCGAGGTCGAGGGCGGGCCCGGTGAAGGCGTACCCGTCGGCGATCTCCCGGACGGCTTGCGGGGTGGGGGCGGAGGACATCGGCACACTCCTGGGCGGATCGGAACCATTCGGCACGCGTCGCCACGCACCGGCACGCATCGGATCGCATCGGAACGCTTCGCCACCGGAACCGGAACCCGATCGACTCGAACCGGTCGACACCGGGCGATGTTCGCGACATTTCCCATCAAACAGCCGCATTCGTCCACCCGCAGTTCACACCGGTGCGCGTGGCGGCGTCGCGGCTGCTGCGTCATTCGCCGCCCAAACGGTAGGCTTTCCGTGTGATCTTCAAGCGCATCGGCAATGGGCGGCCGTACCCGGATCACGGCCGGACGAGCACCCGACAGTGGGCTGACGTCGCCCCGCGTCCGGTGCGGCTCGACCAGCTGGTGACCACCAAGGGCCAACTCGACCTCGAAACCCTGCTGGCCGAGGACTCGACCTTCTACGGGGACCTCTTCGCCCACGTGGTGAAGTGGCACGGCGACCTCTACCTGGAGGACGGGCTGCACCGGGCCGTACGGGCCGCGCTGCAGCAGCGCCAGGTGCTGCACGCCCGCGTCCTCGAAATGGAGTGACGGGCCCCCGGCACCGGGCCCGTCGGACCGGCCGCAGGCTTCCGGACCGCCCCCTCGCCACCCGGCGGAGGGCGGTCCGCGCGTACCCCGGTACCCCCATTCGGGTACCGGGCTACTCCAGATGATGATCATTTAGTACCTTCGCAGCTGTACGGCACTACGCTGCTGACTACGGCCGCGACCAGGGGATCCGCCCGCACCCGGGGGATGCCCCTACCCGGCCGACCCGTCATCCCGACCCCGCCCCGGTACGAGGGGGAGACAAACCATGAGCATGTTGACTCCCCAAGGCCTCAAGGGGAAGCAGTACCGCGTCACCGGCAACTCCTACCCGCGGCTGGGCCGGCCCCCGAAGAAGAGCCGCAAGGTGATCGCCGCGCTCGCCGGCCTGCTCGCCCTGGCCCTGATCGGCCTCGGCGGCGTGCAGCTCTACGACATCTTCACGGGCCGGAACAAGAACTCCTCCGCCCAGGCGTGCGCGACCTCCTCCGGCAAGCCGCTGGCCGCCCCCACGCCGGGCGCGACGCCGGGCGCCCCCGCGGCCTCCGGCGCGCCCGCCGCCGCCCAGGGCGACCCGCACGCCGTCCCGCAGCCCACCGCGGTCACCGTGAACATCTACAACGCCACCACCAAGGCCGGCCTGGCCGGGCGGACCGCCGAGGAGTTCAAGAAGCGCGGCTTCGTCATCGGCAAGGTCGGCAACGCCCCGGCCGAGCTGGACAAGAAGGTGCCCGGCACCGCCCAGGTGATCGCCGGCCCGACCGGCGCCGGGGCCGGCACCCTGGTCGGCTCGCAGATCGCCGGCGCCACCGTCACCGCGGACGCCCGCGCCGACGCCACCGTGGACTTCATCATCGGCGACAGCTACAACGCCCTGCTGGACGAGACCCAGGCGGCCGCCGCCCTCGCCCTGGCCACCAAGCCCTCCCCCACCCCCACGGCGGCCGGCAGCTGCTGACGCCCGGTACGGACAACGGAAGGGCCCTGCGGCGCGCTGCCGCAGGGCCCTTCCCATGGGTCCGTTCTCCGTCGGGGACTCAGCCCGCGGTGCCGTACAGCCGGTCGCCCGCGTCACCGAGGCCGGGGACGATGTAGCCGTTCTCGTTGAGCCGCTCGTCCAGGGCGGCGGTGACCACGGTGACCGGCAGGTCCGCCAGCTCCCGGCGCATCACCTCGACGCCCTCGGGGGCGGCCAGCAGCACCACGGCGGTGACGTCGGTGGCGCCGCGCTCGATCAGCATCTTGATGGCGGCGACCAGGGTGCCGCCGGTGGCCAGCATCGGGTCGAGCACGTAGACCTGGCGGCCGGAGAGGTCGTCGGGCATCCGGGTGGCGTACGTGGAGGCCTCCAGGGTCTCCTCGTTGCGCACCATGCCGAGGAAGCCGACCTCGGCGGTCGGCAGCAGGCGGGTCATCCCGTCCAGCATGCCGAGGCCGGCCCGCAGGATGGGCACCACCAGCGGGCGCGGGTAGCTGAGCCGGGTACCGAGCGTGACCGCCACGGGCGTGGTGATCTCCACCTCGTCGGTGCGGACGTCCCGGGTGGCCTCGTAGGCGAGGAGGGTCACCAGCTCGTCGGTCAGGCGACGGAAGGTCGGCGAGTCGGTGCGCTCGTCGCGCAGGGTGGAGAGCTTGTGGGCGACCAGGGGGTGGTCGACGACGTGGAGACGCATGTACCGAGGTTAGCCCGCGTCTGGACGCCTGTACGACATGCCGGGCCCGACCCGGGCGCCGGACCGGGTGACGAACCCGTGACACGCCGTGACACGGGGTGAATGTCCGGACGGAAGCGGCTGCTGTGGTATCAACCGGGCCGTTCTGGGAATGTCACGTCTTATGACGAGCAACCCGAAGGCCGGGGACGGCTCGGCGGACGAGCCCGTCGGCGGGGCGGGCCGGCGCGCGGGCCCGCCGGACGACCCCCCGGAGACCGAGGCGGAGCGCCGCAAGCGGCGGGCCGTCTTCCTGCGCGAGCTCACCGAGGCGCGCGAACTGCGGGAGCGGGTCCAGCCCCGCCGGACCAAGGAACGGCGGATGCGCGAGGCGATGCGGATGCGAACCTTCCGGATCTGACGGGCCTCCGAGCGGGTCCGCGGCAGGGCTCGCGGCGGGGCGGAGACGGGGCGCGATCGGCCCCGGCGGGCGTTCGGAGCAAATTTCGACCGGCTTCGGACCGTCCCGCCACGGCTCGGCCCTCCGCCGCCCGGCCCTTCCGACACGACCTGCAAAGACGCGCTGCCGAACACCCCCCGCGAGGGCGGGCTTTCTGTCACGATTCCGATGGGACGGTCCGAACAAGCGGACCGCCTCTGGCGCGGGGGCGGCCAGATTCCGCGTTGCCCGGCGCGCCGACAGCCGAGACCGATGATCTTGGGAGTGTCCCTGGTGGCGTACTTCGCTGCAGTGCTTGCTCGCACCGAGGACGGGTGGGATGTGAGCGAGACGGAGCTCGACGACGTCGAATCCCTGGCCGATCTGGCCGACCTGGCCCGCAACTCCGCGCAGGACGACGACAGCGTCCTGATCTTCATCGAACAGGAGGACTCCTGGTTCGCCGTCGTCCGCGTGGACGGTGAGGACGACCCGCGGATCTTCGTGTCGGACGGCGCCGCCGCGGCCCGCAGCTCGTACGGCTCCGTCCTCACCGACGAGCTGGTCGACCAGGCCGGCGAGAGCGAGTTCGGCGACCTGGACCACCTGCTGGACGAGGAAGCGGATGCGCAGGCCCAGGACGACGAGGACGCCGAGCCCCGCGGCGGCGTCCCGGTCGGCCCGCTCGGCGACGCCCACCTGCTCACCGAGTTCGGCCTGGCCTCCGACGAACTGCTCGCCCTCAGCGGCGAGGGCGCGGTGCCGGGCGACGCCCTGGAGGAGATCGCCGAGGCCCTCGGCTGCGGCGAGGTCCTGGAGGCCGTCCGGTAGCGGCCGGATACCCGACACTGGATGCCATGCAGCCCGCATCCACCGCCCTGACCGTCCCGCACGTCCCCCCACTGCCCGCCCCCGTCCGCCCCGACCCGGTCCGCGACCGCTGGGCGGCGCCGATGCGCCTCGCCATGGCCGAGGCCGCCCTGGCGCCGGCCACCGGGGACGTCCCGGTCGGGGCGCTCGTCCTGGGCCCGGACGGCGAGGTGATCGGACGCGGCCACAACGAGCGCGAGGCGGTCGGCGACCCGACCGCGCACGCCGAGGTGGTCGCGATCCGGCAGGCGGCCGCCGCCGTCGGCGAGTGGCGGCTCGGCGGTTGCACCCTGGTCGTCACCCTGGAGCCGTGCACGATGTGCGCCGGCGCCATCGTGCTCTCCCGGATCGACCGGGTGGTCTACGGCGCCCTCGACGAGAAGGCCGGCGCGGCCGGCTCGCTCTTCGACGTGATGCGCGACCGCCGGCTCAACCACCGCCCCGAGGTGATCTGGGGCGTCCTCGCCGAGGAGTGCGGCGAGCAGCTGCGGGCGTTCTTCGACACCCACCGCTGAGCCCCTCCGACGGCCCTCCCGATACGGATTTCGTTCCCGAGCCACCCGTCCGGTAGAGTTCCCCTCGGTAGCGTGTCCGAGCGGCCAAAGGAGCACGCCTCGAAAGCGTGTGTGGGGGCAACTCCACCGTGGGTTCGAATCCCACCGCTACCGCCAGAAAGCCCGAGGGCCCGTCCGATCCGGACGGGCCCTCGGCGTTTCCGCGCACCCTCGGACACGGAAGCGGCCCCGTACACCGGGCCGACGACCACCGACGCCCGGTCCGTACGGAGCCTGGAGGGGGGAGCGGCTCGGGGGGACTGACCGCTCCCCCGGCGGAGTCCCACAACCGGCACCGCGTCGGGGGGAAGCCGCGGCGGCCGGTCCCACAGCGGGGAGCTCCGGATCCACGCACCGGGGATTCCTGCCAGATCCTCGGTACGTCATCCATCCTGCCGCCCGGCTCGCGGCCGGGCACCCGGAGAAAGGCCCCACTCGCGGGGACCTTCGTCCCGCCGGCCGAACGCGTCGCACACTTGATAGCCCGTCCGGGTGGATAAGCTGCCCCCTGCAGGCCGCTCGGGGACCGGATGACGGCGGCCCACCGCTGGGAGGAAGGTCACCCGATGGCGCAGGCGAAGAAGATCGGCATGGTCCTCCTGCTCGTCTTCGTGCTCTACTCGATCATCACGTCGCCGGCCCGCTCCGCCGAGCTCGTCCAGCTGGGGTTCGAGGGCATCTCGAACGCGGCCAAGGCGGTCGGCACCTTCATGACCGGCCTGATCAAGTAGACCGGCCCGACCCGGCGTGACCGACCCGGGCTCCGGCCCGGGCTCCGGCCCGCACCCGACCGGCGGACGGCCGTCCGGCGGCACCGGTGCACCGGCTACGGTGGGCGGGACCCCACCCCCGTCCGCGAGGAGCGGCAATCGTGATCCGGCACCTGGTCCTGTTCAAGCTCAACGAAGGCGTCAGCAAGGACGACGAGCGCGCGCTCGCCGGCGCCAAGGCCTTCTCCGAACTCGGCGCGGTCATCCCCGAGCTGCGCGAGTGGGAGTGCAACTGGAACACCACCGAGCGGGACATCGCGTACGACTACGCGATCAACAGCCTGGTCGAGGACCGCGACGCCCTGCAGGCCTACCTGACCCACCCGGCCCACCAGGCCGCGGCGGCCCTGTGGCGCGAGTTCGCGACCTGGGTGATCGCCGACATCGAGGTCTGAGCACCCGTCCGGCCCCGCCCCGTCCGGCCCCGCCCCGTCCGGAGCCCGTCACGGGCCCTTCCCCCGGACGGACCGCGGCGCCCCGTCCGACCTCCGGGCGGGGCGCCTTGCTCTGTCCCGGAACGATCCCCGCCGCTCCCCGCCGACCGGCCGGGCGCAGGTCGAACGGCCTACCAACACACCTCTACCGGGTGCTTGCCCGACCTGCGCCCACCTTGTGATGCTATGACCGGTTTTGCCGGACATGGCGAGGTGATGAACCAGCCGCGACACCCGATCCGCAGGGCCCGCCGTTGTCGACTTTGGGAGGGGTGACGTGTCCGTGGACGAGGTGCTGGCTGCGATCATCAGCCCGGCCGGCGAGCTCCGCCCGGACGGGCTGCGCGGCCCCGGCGGGCGGCCCGTCGTGGACGTCCGGACGCTGACCCGGGTGCTGTTCGAACGGCTCGCCGAGCTGCCCCCGGACGCCCCCGAGCGGGAACGCGTCCGGGCCGCCCTGATCGAGGTGAACATCCCCCTGGTCCGCTACGCGGCCACCCGCTTCCGCAGCCGCAGCGAGCCGATGGAGGACGTCGTCCAGGTCGGCACCATCGGCCTGATCAACGCGATCGACCGCTTCGACCCCAGCCGCGGCGTCCAGTTCCCCACCTACGCGCTGCCGACCATCCTGGGCGAGATCAAGCGCTACTTCCGGGACAACGTCCGCACCATGCACGTCCCGCGCCGGCTCCAGGAGCTGTGGGTCCAGGTCAGCGGCGCGATGGAGGAGCTGACGGTGCTGCACGGACGGGCCCCCAAGGTGCCGGAGATCGCCGCCAGCCTGCGGATCCCCGAGGAGGACGTCCGGGCCTGTCTGGACGCCGGGCGGGCCTACAACGCGGCCTCCCTGGAGGCCGCCCAGGAGCACGAGGGCGGCCTCGCCCTGCTCGACCGGCTCGGCTACGAGGACGCCGCGCTGGCCGAGGTCGAACACCGCGACATGGTCCGTCACCTGCTGGTCCAACTCCCCGAGCGGGAGCGCAGGATCGTGATGCTGCGGTTCTTCGCCAACCTCACCCAGTCCCAGATCAGCACCGAGCTGGGGATGTCCCAGATGCACGTCTCCCGGCTGCTCTCCCGGATCCTCAACCGGCTTCGGACCGGCAACTCCTGGGAAGAGTGAGATTGCAGCGCGTTACCCCCGCGTGACATCTTGCGACGTTCGGGTTTGCCGTGCACCGTGTTCCGGTATGGAGGGGGGAGGGCCCCGCCGGGAACCTCCGTGCGAGGGCCCCCGTTCAACCGTCAGTCACAAGGGGGTGGGTGCATGTCCGGAGAGCTGGGCACTGCGGAGATCCACGCTGGACACGCCAACGGCACGGCCGTCGCCGAGGACCTGGTCCCGCGGCAGCGGGTCGAATCCGTCCGGCCGCCCGGCCCCGACGCGGCACCGGAGCCGCCGGCCGGCTCCGGGCTGGACACCCGGACGCTCTCCCGCTCGCTGTTCCTGCGGCTGGCCGCGCTGGAGCCCGGCAGCGCGGAGCACACGTACGTCCGCGACACCCTGATCGAGCTCAACCTGCCGCTGGTCCGGTACGCCTCGGCGCGCTTCCGCAGCCGCAACGAGCCGATGGAGGACATCGTCCAGGTCGGCACCATCGGCCTGATCAAGGCGATCGACCGCTTCGACCCGGAGCGCGGGGTGGAGTTCCCCACCTTCGCGATGCCCACCGTGGTCGGCGAGATCAAGCGCTTCTTCCGGGACACCAGCTGGTCGGTCCGGGTGCCGCGGCGGCTCCAGGAGCTGCGCCTGGCACTCACCAAGGCCGGCGACGAACTGTCCCAGCGGCTGGACCGCTCCCCCACCGTCGCCGAGCTGGCCGCCTGCCTGGGCGTCAGCGAGGAGGACGTGGTCGAGGGCCTCGCGGTCGGCAACGCGTACACCGCCAGCTCGCTCGACTCGGGCTCCGGCGAGGAGGACAGCGACGGCCCGCTGGCCGACCGGCTCGGCTACGAGGACCTCGCGCTGGAGGGCGTCGAGTACCGGGAGTCGCTGAAGCCGCTGCTGGCCAAGCTGCCGCCGCGCGAGCGCCGGATCATCATGCTGCGGTTCTTCGGCAACCTCACCCAGTCGCAGATCGGCGAGGAGATCGGGATCTCGCAGATGCACGTCTCCCGGCTGCTCACCCGGACGCTCACCCGGCTCCGCGAGGGCCTGATCAACGAGGGCTGACCGAACCGGGCCGACCGGCGGACGCCGATCGACGGAGGCCGAGCAGGAGGGCCGGCAAGAGGCCCAGCGGGGGCCGAGCAGCGGGCCCAGCAGGGGCCGAGCAGCGGGCCGGGAGCAGGGGGCCGATCGACGCGGGTCGATCGGTCCCCTCAGCTGTCGCTGCCGTCCAGCAGGTTGACGCGCAGTCCGGCCAGCACGTCGTCGTCCAGCCCGAGCCCCTCTCGCCAGAACGGTTCGAAGCCGCCCCAGCCGGCCTCGACCTCCGCGAAGGCCGCGTCCAGGTAGGCGCGGTCGGCCCGGAAGACCGGCAGGAGCAGCTCGGGCTCGCGCATCAGGCCGCGGGCCGCGAAGTCGCCCAGCACGCGCTCGACGACCGCCGCGGAGCGCTCGTTGGTGAGCAGGTAGTCGTCGAGGACCGTCGCGCGGTCCACCCCCAGGGCGGTCATCAGGAGCGCGGCGGCCCAGCCGGTGCGGTCCTTGCCCGCGGAGCAGTGGAACAGCAGCGGCGGCCCCTCCGGGGCGGCCAACAGGCGCAGCAGGGCGGCGAAGCGCTCGCGCGCCACCCGGTCCGTGACGAACCATCGGTAGAGGCCGGTCATCATCGCGCCCGCCCGGCCGTCGCCGAGCAGTGCCCGCTGCCGCTGCGCACTGGCGTCGGACAGCGCATCCCTGATCATCACGTAGATGTCGAAGTCCGTTGCCAGCAAGGGGAAGTGGTGCAGCGCCACACCATCGGGCAGCCGGTCGCGGCCGGCCTCGCGGACCTCGTCCATGCTGCGCAGGTCCACCACCCGGCGCAGGCCCAACTCGGCCAGCGGGCCGAGGTCTTCGGCGGTGACGTGGTTCAGGCCGTCACTGCGCAGGGCCACTCCGCGGCGCAGGATCCGTCCGTCGGCCGCCCGGTAACCGCCCAGATCCCGTGCGTTCACCGCGCCGCGCAGACCGAGGCTGCGCCCGACCGACTCCGTTCCGCCCCCCTCCGGCGCCGAATTCCGTGCGTTCACGATTCTTCCGGACCGGGCCTGCCGATCGGTCACGCGCGCCTCCATTGCATATTCAGACTGTCACATGGCACAACGGTGCCCGATATTGCATGAACCTGCCCAATGGACCGGGGAGATGTGCAAGAGTGTCATGCGCAACGACGACAGTGTAGGTGTCCCACCCACCCCATCGGGCCACACCGTCGGTAACCACCTGTAGCGCTCAGCTTCCGGTTTTTCATTTTCAATTCATTATTTGCGTCACCGGTCCGGTTCCGGTCACAATCAGCGCCTTCATGGCAACGCCATGAACGTTGGTAACAGGTTCGCTGCACTCTCGCCCATTTGGTCCCTCGCACGGCCGACCCTCGACCAGGATGGGCGCCGGGCAGCCTGCTGCCCGCGAACAGCTACACGGGCAGGCGAGCGCCGAGCAGCGCGTTGCCTGGCCCAAGGGGAGGATCAACCATGGGTCGAGCGACCCGAAGAGTCGCCGCGTGCGCGGCGGCAGTCCTGCTGGCCGGCGGCCTGCAGACCACCCTGGCCTTTGGCGACACCACGGCGCCCAGGATCGACCTCACCATCCTGGTCGTCGACGACGGCGGTCCCTCGGTCGCGGCCATCACCGCCGAGCTCAAGAGCCAGGGCACGCCGTACAAGGTCGTCAGCCTCAATGACCCCAACCGTCCCGTGATCAACGCGGCTTTCCTGAGCGACACGGTGAACGGCCAGCCGCGCGGGAAGTTCCAGGGCATCGTGCTGCCCAACGAAAACCCCTTCCCCAACAGCGCGGCCGAGATGACGGCCATCGCGAGCTACGAAGCCGCTTTCAACGTCCGTCAGATCGACGCGTACACGTGGGCCAGTCCGGCGGTGGGGCTGAACTACGCGCAGAATCCCGGATTCGTCGGCACTCTCGACGGATTCCAGGGCGCCACCACCGCGGCCGGAACGTCGGGATCGTTCGGGTACCTCAAGGGCAGCGTCCCGTTCGAGGACAACGACCCGAGCGTCAGCGAGAGCTACGGCTACCTCGCCACCCCGCTCGCGAGCCTCCCGGCCGGCGCCTCCTTCGTCCCGCTGGTCGACGCGCCGATACCCGGCGGCACCTCGCGCGGGTCGCTGGTCGGCGAGTACACCCACGACGGCCGCAAGGAACTGGTCGTCACGTTCGTCTACAACCAGTACCAGCAGCAGTACCGCCTGCTCGCCCGCGGCATGGTCGACTGGATCACCCAGGGCGTCCACCTCGGCTACGACCGCAACTACTTCGCGGCCCACGTCGACGACGTCTTCCTGGCCGACGACCGCTGGGACACCACGCTGAAGTGCACCCCCGGCGACGTCACCTGCCCGCCCGGCACCCCGGACACCGCGAACCCGATCCGGATGACCCAGGCGGACGCCCAGTACCTCAAGCAGTGGCAGACCGCCAACAACTTCACCCTGGACATGGTGTTCAACGGTGGCGGCAGCGAGGACTGGAAGGCCGACCACGAGACCACCGTGGACCCCACGGCGAGCCAGATGATCGCCGACCAGAACAGCTACCGCTGGGTCAACCACACGTACACCCACCCGTACCTGGGCTGCGTCCAGGACGTCTCGGTGGTGCCGTGGAAGTGCACCAAGGACGCCGCGGGCAACACGGTCTGGACCGACCAGAACACCGTCTCCAGCCAGATCAAGAACAACTTCGACTGGGCCAGGACCAACGGCCTGAACGTCGACCCGCAGGTCCTGGTCACCGGCGAGCACTCCGGTCTGCTGACCGCCCCGCAGGAGACCAGCGACAACCCGTACCTGGCCCCGGCGCTGGCCGCCAACGGCATCAAGTTCACCGGCAGCGACGCCTCCCGCGAGCCCGCCCAGCGGGCCGTCGGCTCCTCGACGCTGACCGTGCCGCGGTACCCGATGAACGTCTTCTACAACGCCGGCACGGCGAAGGAGGAGACCGACGAGTACAACTGGATCTACACCAGCGCGGCCAACGGTGGCAGCGGCGTCTGTGAGAACAACGCCAACTCGACCTGCCTGCCGGCGCCGCTGGACGTCAACACCGGCTTCCAGTCGTACATCGTTCCGCTGGAGGCCCGGATCGACCTCGGCCACGTGCTGAACAACGACCCGCGGCCGCACTTCATCCACCAGTCGAACCTGTCCGAGGACAAGATCCTCTACCCGGTGCTGGAGAAGATCCTCGGCACCTACCGGTCGCTGCACGCCGACAACACCCCGATCGTGAACCTCGGCGAGCGCGAGATCGGCCAGGAGTTCCAGAAGCGCGCGGCCTGGAACGCGGCCGTCGCCGCCGGCAAGGTCACCGCCTACCGGGTCGGCAACACCGTCACGGTCAGCGCGCCGTCCGGTGTTCAGGTCCAGGCCACCATGCCGACCGGCACTTCTCAGAAGCTGGTCATCGGATCGACCGGGTTCGGTTCGTCCTACGCCGGTACGCTCTCCGGCTGGGTGTCCCCGGGCTCCCTGCAGAGCAACGTCACCCTGCAGCTCCCGTCCGCTCCGGCCGCCCCGGCCGCGGTGGCGCCGAGCGTCGCGGCCAAGTCCGTCCCGGCCGCGGTGCCGGCGGACAAGAAGGTCGTCCCGCAGGGCGTCGCCACTCCGGTCCCGGTGGGCCCGAGCGACATCACCCGCAAGCCGGCGCCGTCCCTGGTGCCCGGCAGCGGGACCCCGGTGCCCGGCAAGGGCGTGACCACTGATAACAACGGTCACGGCGGCAAGGGCGCGGCGAACAGCGGCAAGGCCTCCGGGGGGACGGCCACGCCGAGCAGCACCGCCGGACGCTCCGGCAAGCGGTAACCCGTAACACCCGCCGGCGGGGGGGGGGGGGGGGGGCCCCCCCCCCCCCCCCCCCCCCCCCCCCCCCGGCCCCCCCCCCGGGCCCCCCCCCCCCCCCCCCGGGGGGGGGGGGGGGTGCG
>NZ_JBIWNL010000009.1:0-29806 GCF_044767225.1 Kitasatospora sp. NPDC101447 | reverse complement strand
GGGGCAACCTGGGGCTCGGCCGGGGGGGGGAGGCCCCCGCGGCGCCCCCCGGCGGGACGCTCGGTCTGGGTTTACCCCCAACCCCCGGCGGGGGGGGGGGGCCGGGGCCCCCGCCCCCCCCCCGCCACGGCTCCCGTTCCGGCCACCCAGGCCGGAACCTACGCAAGAACAGGAGGGGGGACAGGAATGCGCGTCACCCTGCTCACCGAGGGGACGTATCCGCACCAGCACGGCGGCGTGAGCGTCTGGTGCGACCAGCTCGTTCAAGGCATGCCGGACGTCGACTTCGACGTCATCGCTGTCACCGGAACCGGCCACGAAGCACTGGCCTGGGAGTTGCCCGCCAACGTCAAGTCGGTCACGACCGCTCCGCTGTGGGGCCCGGCCTCCGAGGCCAGGGCACCCCGCGGCAAGGAGCTGCGGCGCTTCCTCAACGCGTACGAGCGCTTCCTGCACTCCATCCTCGACCCGGTCTACACCACGCACTTCGGCACCGAGCTGTACGGCTTCGCCGACCTCGCCCGGCGCGGGCTGCTCAGCCCGGCGCTGCGCAGCGAGCGCGCCCTGCGCACCCTGCAGCACGTGTGGACCCGGGACTACCTGCCCACCGCCGTCTCCCGGCCCACCCTGCACGACGCGCTGAACGCGACCGACCTGCTGGAGCACGCCCTGCGGCCGCTCGCGGTCGAGCCGCCGAAGGAGGGCGTCGCGCACGCGGCCAGCGGCGGCCTCGCCACCCTGCCCGGGCTGATCGCCGCCCAGCAGTACGGCGTACCGTTTCTGCTCACCGAGCACGGCATCTACCTGCGCGAGCGCTACCTCGGCTACCGCACCGGCCCGTACCGCTGGCCGGTCAAGGCGCTGCTGCTCGGCTTCTACCGGATGCTCGCCGAGGAGAGCTACCGGGTGGCCGCGCTGGTCACCCCCGGCAACCGGTACAACCGGCGCTGGGAGGAGCGCGGCGGCACGCCGTCCGCGCACATCCGCACCGTTTACAACGGGGTCGACCCGGCGGCCTTCCCGCCGGCCGGCCCCGAGCCCGACACCCCGACCCTCAGCTGGGCCGGCCGGGTCGACCCGATCAAGGACCTGGAGACGCTGATCCGGGCCTTCGCCATCGTCCACCGCGAGATCCCCGAGGCGCGACTGCGGCTCTTCGGGGGCACTCCCAAGGGCGGCGAAGCGTACCGGGACGGCTGCATAGCCCTGGCCGCCGAGCTCGGCATAGCCGAGTCGGTGGCCTTCGAGGGCCGCGTCGCCGACATCACCGACGCGTACGCGGCGGGCAACGTGGTCATGCTCTCCAGCATCAGCGAGGGCTTCCCGTTCACCCTGATCGAGGCGATGTCCTGCGGCCGCGCGACCGTCTCCACCGACGTCGGCGGCGTTCGCGAGGCCGTCGGCGACACCGGTCTGGTCGTCCCGCCGCGCGAGCCCGAGCCGATGGCCGCTGCCGCGATCGAGCTGCTGCGCGACGCCGAACGGCGCGCCCGGCTCGGCGAGGGGGCCCGGCTGCGGGTGATCGAGCAGTTCACGCTGCGCCAGAACATCGACGGCTTCCGCGGCATCTACACCGAACTCCTGGGCACCTCCCGCTGGATGCCCGGCGGCATGGTGGCCGTCACCGACCAGGCCCCCAGCCCCGACTGGGGCCAGCAGCTCACCTCCTCCCGGCCCGAGCCGAGCGAGGTGGGCGCGTGAGCGCGCGAAGCGAGAGAACCATCAAGAGGTGCGTGTCCCGCGAAGCGGCCGCCGAGCGCTGCGAGGTGGACGCATGAGCGGTCCTCTGAGACTGGTTCCGGACGAGGGCGGCTCCGAGCGGACGATGCAGCTGCGCACGCTGCCGCTCAAGCTCCGCCGTCCCGCCCCGACGGACCCCGAGCCCGGGCCCGAGCAGCAGCTCGACCTCTCCGCGGACCCGCTCGACGAACTCGCCGAGCGCCTGCGGGACGTCTGCGCCGACGCCGTCCACCCGTACGAGATCGCGGCCTTCCTGGAGTCCGACGGTCTCTCGGACGAGCAGGCGGCGCTGCTGTACGGCCGCCCCGACGCGTTCACCGTCGCCGAGGAGCTGTTCGAGAAGGTCGAGCGCCGCTACCCCGGCCCGAGCTCCGAGTTCGCCAACCCCTGGCGGGCCGACCCCTGGCGCTGCGTGGTGCGCGGCCTGGTGTTCGCCCTGCCCGGCCTGGGCTACCTGCTCGGCGCCAACCTGTTCGCGACCACCCGGATGCGCTTCGGCCTGCCCTCGGGCATGCTCGCGCTGTCGATCGCCACGCTGGTCAGCTGGGGCTTCAACCAGGCCCTGGCGCACCGTGCGTACCGCTGGCTGAGCCGGCTGCGCCGCCGGGAGGCCGCGGTCTGCCTGGCGGTCGGCGCACCGCTCGGCGCGCTGATCGCGGCCGCTGCCGCGTACGTGGTGGGCGGGCCGCTCGGGGCGTTGTGCTTCGCCGCCGGGCAGTCCTGCTACCTGGCGGCGGCCACCGTGCTGCTGGTGCTCGGGCGGGAGAAGTTCCTGCTGCTGGCGCTGGCCCCGGCCTCGGTCGGCGCGGGCGTGGTGCTGGCGACCGACGTTCCGCAAGCGGTGCGTACGGTCGTGCTGCTCGCCTCGGTGCTACTGGCCGTCGGGCTGGCCGTCCGGGAGCTGTTCCTCTGCGTCCGCCGGGGCGAACGGGAGTCCGTGGCGCTCAAGCTGCCGCTCCGCCAGGAGGTCCCGCACCTGCTGTTCGGCCTGGCCTGCGGCGCGCTCACGCTGATCGCCGGCCTGGGCACGACCATCCACCAGGCCGTGCAGACCGGCGGCCACGCCCCGCAGGGGGCGGCGACCGCACCGACCGGACCGGCCATGATCGCGCTGACGCTCAGTCTCGGCCTCGCCGAGTGGCTGCTCTTCCGCTACCGGGCGATGGCCGTGGCCGCCCTGCGCAGCAGCCACACCACCGGCCAGTTCACCCGCCGCACCGGCGGGATCCTGCTCGGCTGCCTCTTCATCTACCTCACCACCGTGGCCGCGCTGGACGCCGCCGCGACCGTGCTGTGGCCCGGCGCCCCCGCGCTCGGCGTGCCGCAGCTCGGCGCGATGCTGCTCCTCGGCGGCTCGCTCTGGCTGGCGCTGCTGCTGAACGCCTTCGGGTTCAGCTGGAGCACCGCCCTCATCTGTCTGGCCGCCGCGGGTGCCGAGAGCACCGGGCTGCTGACCGGTGTGGATCCGATCGTCCTGCAGCTCATCGGCTGCGGGGCGGCCGCCGTCGTCCTCACCTCCATCGCCGGGCCCGCGCTCGGCCGCACCACCCAGCACCGCTGAACCACTTCCGAATCACACCGAAAATCCCGCACGCCTCCTTGCGTGCACCGTCGTACCCGTTTGACCCGAAACACCCACCCTGACCAACCGGCGGCCGACCACCACAGAGCGTCCGGCCCGCCACGGCAGATCGAGAAAGCGAACCCCGCATGAGCAGCGTCGCGGTTACCGGAGCCGAGGGCTTCATCGGCTCCCACCTCGTCGAGACCCTGGTCGCCGACGGGCACCACGTCCGCGCGATGGTCCAGTACAACTCCTTCTCCTCCTTCGGGTGGCTGGAGACCCTGTCCGAGGAGGTGCTGGACTCGGTCGAGATCATCCTCGGCGACGTCCGGGACCCGGGCTCGGTCAACGGCCTGGTCAAGGGCACCGAGGCGGTCTACCACCTGGCCGCCCTGATCGCGATCCCGTACTCCTACCGCGCCCCCCACTCGTACGTGGACACCAACGTCACCGGCACCCTGAACGTGCTGGAGGCGGTGCGCCACCTGGAGATCCCGCGCCTGGTCCACACCTCCACCAGCGAGACCTACGGCACCGCGCAGACCGTGCCGATCACCGAGGACCACCCGATCAACACCCAGTCCCCGTACGCGGCCTCCAAGGCCGGCGGGGACCGGCTGGCCGACAGCTACCACGCCAGCTTCGAGACCCCGGTCGTCACGCTGCGCCCGTTCAACACCTTCGGCCCGCGGCAGTCGATGCGCGCCGTCATCCCGACCGTGATCGCCCAGGTCGCGGCCGGCCAGACCGAGATCACCCTCGGCGACCTGCGCCCGACCCGCGACTTCATGTTCGTCAAGGACACCGCCAACGCGTTCCGCACGGTCGGCACCGCGTCCGCCGAGTCGGTGGTCGGCCGGACCTTCAACGCCGGTACCGGCGGCGAGATCTCGGTCGGCGACCTGGTCACCCTGGTCGGCAAGCTGATGGGCGTCGACCTGGTGGTGAAGGAGGACGAGCAGCGCATCCGTCCGACCAACTCCGAGGTCATGCGCCTGGTCGCGGACGCGACCCGGCTGCGCGAGGCCACCGGCTGGGCCCCGCAGTTCAGCCTGGAGCAGGGCCTGGAGCAGACCATCGAGTTCTTCCGCGACCCGGCGAACCTGGCGCGCTACAAGACCGACATCTACAACGTCTGACCGCCTTCGCGTTCATGCTCGTCCTGGTAACCAAGGTTCGTGTACTGCACATCCTTTCCGTGGGGGAAACACCATGCATGCAGTGATCCTGGCCGGCGGCAAGGGCGTTCGTCTCCGCCCCTACACCACCGCGCTTCCCAAGCCGCTCGTTCCGATCGGCGACCAGCACGCGATCCTGGAGATCGTGATGCGCCAGCTCGCCGCGGCGGGCTTCCAGTCCGTCACCCTGGCCATCGGCCACCTCGGCCACATCATCCGCGCCTACGTCGGCAACGGCTCCCAGTGGGGCCTGCGGGTCGGCTACGCCGTCGAGGACAGCCCGCTCGGCACCATGGGCCCGCTGCTCACCATGCAGGACCGCCTGCCCGAGCACTTCCTGGTGATGAACGGCGACATCCTCACCGACCTGGACTTCGCCGGGGTGCTCAAGCACCACGAGGCGTCCGGTGCCCCGCTGACCATCGCCACCTACGCCCGCCAGGTCAAGATCGACTTCGGCGTGCTGACCACCGACTCCGGCGCGATCACCGGCTTCCAGGAGAAGCCCAGCATCGACTACCGCGTCTCGATGGGCGTGTACGGCGTCTCGCGCTCGGCGCTCGCCAAGTACACCCCCGGCCTGCCGCTGGGCTTCGACGAGCTGGTGCTGGACCTCCTGGCCGCGAAGACCCCGCCGGCCTCGTACGAGTTCGGCGGCTACTGGCTCGACATCGGCCGCCCCGACGACTACGACCGGGCCAACGCCGAGTTCTCGACCATCCGCCCGGTCCTGATGCCCTTCGAGTCGGCCGGTGTCGCACCGGGCGTCGCGGAGCTGCCGATCCCGGCCGCCCGCACCGCCGCGAGCGACTCCGCCGACGAGCCCGCCGCCGCGGGCGCCGAGAGTGACGGACGTGCCGCGTGAGAATCCTGCTTCTCGGCGCCGACGGCTTCCTGGGCCGTCACGCCACCGCCGTCCTGCGGTCGCTGCCCGACGCCACCCTGCTGACCGCGGGCCGGCGGCCCCACCACGACCTGCGGCTCGACCTGGCCACCGCCGAGGTCGGCCCGCTCGGCGAGGAACTGGCCGCACTGGCCCCCGACGCGGTGGTCAACTTCGCCGGCGCGGTGGCCGGCAGCGCGGTCAAGCTCGCCGAGGTGAACGCGCGCGGCCCGGCGGTGCTCTGCGAGGCGCTGGAGCTCGGCGCCCCGAAGGCCCGCCTGGTGCACATCGGTTCGGCCGGCGAGTACGGCGTCTGCGACCAGGGCAGTTCGCTGCCCGAGGACGCCGACGCCCGCCCCGTCGGCGTGTACGGCGCGACCAAGCTGGCCGGCTCCCTCGCGGTGGCCGGCTCGCCGCTGGACGCCGTGGTGCTCCGGGTGTTCAACCCGGTCGGCCCCGGCGCCCCGGCCGGCTCGCTGGCCGGCCGGCTGGCCGCCGAGCTGCGCCGGGTGGCGCCCGAGGGCGCGGACGGCGTGGTCACGGTCGGTGACCTCTCCGCCTACCGCGACTTCGTCGACGCCCGAGACATCGCCAAGGCGATCGGCCTGGCCGTCGCGGCCGACGGCCCGCTCCCCCGGGTGCTCAACCTCGCCTCCGGGCAGGCCAAGCAGGTCCGGGCGATCGCCGACGGACTGGTCGCCGCCGCCGGGTTCACCGGCCGGATCGACGAGAGCGGGGTGGGTTCCGAGCGCTCGACCGCGGTCTCCTGGCAGCAGGCCGACGTCTCGGCCGCCGCCCGGGCGCTCGGCTGGCACCCGGAGACGGACCTCGCCGACACCCTGCGCGACCTGTGGCTCGCCACCCCCGAGCCCACGCCGACCCCGGTGGTCGCATGACCACCGGGCACCTCCCCGACGGCCGCCTGCTGGTGCCGCTGTACGTCCACCCCGCGGTGGACCCGGCGGCCTGGCGGGCGGTCGCCGCCGCCGACCCCACCCGGATCGCCGCCGTCGTGCTCAACCTCGCCGACGGTCCGGGCGAGGTCCCGGACGGCGTCTTCGCCGAGGCCGCGGAGGAACTCCGCGCGGCTGGGCTGCCGTTGGTCGGGTACGCCGACACCGACTACGGCCGCCGACCGCACGCGGCCGTCGTCGCCGACATCCTGACGTACCGCCAGCGCCACGGCATCACCGGCGTCTACCTCGACCAGGTGACCACCCATCCGGGCGCGTTGGCGCACTACCGGCGACTGGCCACGGCGGCCCGCGCGGCCGGGTGCGGCACCGTGATCTTCGGTCACGGCGAGCACCCCGATCCCGGGTACGCCGAAGTCGGCCTGGCCGACCTGCTGGTCACCTTCGAGGGGGACTGGGACACCTACCGTGCGATGACCCAACCGCTGTGGACCGGCCGGCACGCGTCCTCCCGGTTCTGCCACCTGGTCTACGACGTCCCGCCCGAGCACGCCCAGGACGCCACCGCCCTGATCGCCGCCCGCCGGGCCGGCGTCGGCTGCGCCGTCCCCGGCGCCGGGGAGAACCCCTGGCGCACCCTGCCGTACGGTCTGACCGCCGCCGAACTGACCTGACCCGACTCGGAGTTCGACTACCGTGAACCGCCGTAACCGGCTCCTGCCGGCCGCCCTCGCCCTCGCCACCGCCACCGCTCTGCTGGCCACCTCGTGCAGCAGCTCCGGTTCGGAGGACGACGACGACTCGGCCGACGGCTCCCCGAGCACCCCGCCCGCCGCCACCGCCCCGAGCACACCCGGCACCAGCGCCCCGGGCACCCCCGACGGCACTCCCGACGCCACCCCCGCCCCGGACTCGCCCAGCGCCCCCGCCACGAGCACGGCCCCGGGCACCCCGAGCGGCACCACCGCCCCGGGCACCACCCCGCCCGGCGGCACCGCCCCGGCGCCGACCGGCGCCCGCTGGCAGCCCACTCCGGGGCTGGCCTGGCAGTGGCAGCTCGGCGGCGGCCCCGTGGACCAGTCGGTGGACGTGCCGGTCTACGACATCGACGGCTTCGAGAACGACGCCTCGGTGGTGGCCGCGCTGCACGCCAAGGGCCGCAAGGTGATCTGCTACATCAACGCCGGCTCCTGGGAGGACTTCCGCCCCGACTCCGCCGCCTTCGCCAAGGCGCTGCAGGGCTCGGACACCGGCTGGAAGGGGGAGAAGTGGTTCGACATCCGCAAGCTCGACCAGCTGAAGCCGCTGATGGCCGCCCGCTTCGACATGTGCAGGAGCAAGGGCTTCGACGCCATCGAGCCTGACACCATCGAGGCCTACAACCAGAACAGCGGCTTCCCGCTGACCCCCGACGACCAGCTGAAGTACAACCGGATGCTGGCCCAGCTCGCGCACGAGCGCGGCCTGGCCATCGGCCTGAAGAACGACCTGGACCAGATCCCCGCGCTGCTGCCGGACTTCGACTTCGCGGTCAACGAGGAGTGCTCGCAGTTCGACGAGTGCGACCGCGTCGCACCCTTCGTCAAGGCGGGCAAGGCGGTCTTCCACGTCGAGTACAAGCTCGACACGGACAAGTTCTGCGCCAAGGCCAAGTCGCTCGGCTTCAGCTCGATGCAGAAGAAGCTCGACCTGAACGCCTGGCGCAAGCCCTGTTGAGGTGTTCCGCTCCCGTCGCGCGGGTGACCCGGACGAGGGTCACCCGCGCGAGGGTCACTTGACCGCCAGCCAGATGACGGCGCCCAGCACGGCCAGGGCGACGACGGCGACCAGCGCGATCACGCCGGTCCGGCTGCCGCCGCCGCTGCGGCCGTAGGTGGAAACGGTGGCCGGCTCCTGGCGAGCCGGGGTCTCGTCGACGAACGCCCGGAACATCTGAGTGCTGCCGGCGGGGTCGTAGTCGTTGTCAGCCATGGCACGGACTCTAACGAATCGGCCCACCTCAGGCACAGCCCGGACCCCCCTTCGGAACCGTCGCACCACCCGCCGTGCGGCGGCGGTGCGACGGTGGTGCGACCGGCTCGTGAACACCGCGGGGAGCCCGGCCCTCGACGGCGGCGCGCGGTCGGGGGCCGGGTGCGGCCGCGGCGCTACGGCCGCCCGAAGTGGGTCGGGTAGTAGCCCGCGTCGAGGGTCGAGACCCGGACGGTCCTGCCCGGCCGGGGCGCCTCCACGAAGGTGCCGCCGCCCAGGTATATCCCCACGTGGTGGATCCCCGAGGCGCGGCCGTTGTCCGACCAGAACACCAGGTCACCGCGGCGCAGCTGCCCCGCGCCGATCGGCGTGGTCGCCGCGTACTGGTCGTCCGCCACCCGCGGCAGGCTTATCCCCGCGCGCCGGTAGGCCTGCTGCACCAGTCCCGAGCAGTCGTAGCCGGACGGGCCGTTGCCGCCCCACACGTACGGCTTGCCCAGCTGGGCGAGCGCGTAGTCGACGGCCGCCTCCTTGCTCCCGGAGGCCGGCGCGGTGTCCTGGGGCTCACGGCTCACGGGCGGGGCGGGCGCGGGGGCCGAACCGCCGCCGGACTGCCCGGTGCGGTTCAGGTAGACGTCGTAGTGGCTGGTCCAGCGCCACTCGCCGCTGTCGTTCTTGAACCAGTACTTCGACCCGTCCCAGCCCTGGCGCGGGCCGTTCGAGGAGGCCGATCCGTTGGAGGGGGCCTTGGTGCCGGAGGCGCCGGATCCCCCTGCACCCCCGGAACCGCCTGCACCTCCGGATCCGCCGGACCGGCCGGTGCGGCTCGCGTAGACGTCGTAGTGGCTGGTCCAACGCCACTCGCCGGCAGCGTTCTTGAACCAGTACTTCGAGCCGTCCCAGCCCTGCTTCCCGGCCGCGGCGTGCGCCGACCCGGCTCCGGCCGTCAGGCCGACCACGCCGGCGCCCGCCAGCACGGTGGTGGCCAGGCAGGTGCTCCGCACGGCACGGTGTATTCGGCTGCCGCCGGCCGGCCCGGGGCGGTGGGCGGTGCGCGGCCGGGGCGCGCAGTTCGGGCAGCCGCAGCCGGCGATCGCGGGGATGCTGCCGAGCCGCTCCTCGAAGTCGATCGGACCGGGGTCCTCGTCGAGGCCTGTGCCGGGTTCGGCGTACGCGCCGGTGGCTATCCTCATGCGGGTCGTCCTTCCTTCCGCCCGGCGCGGGCGGCCGGGGGCGGTACCGAGGCGGCCACTCCGGCCGGGGCGACGAAGGCGACCAGCAGCTGCTCCATCAGGGCGCTGCGGGCGGCCTCGTCCAGTTCGTGGGCGGTGGCACGCTCCAGACGCCGGACGGCGAGCGCCGCCGCCTCCACCGCGTCGTCCACCAGCACCGTCCGCAGGCCCGCGTCCAGGTCGGCCAGCCGGCGGCGGCGCATCGACTCGGCGACCTCGGGTGCGTAGTCCAGCCCCAGCGGCTGCGCCGAGTACACCTCCAGGCCCGCCGGGGCGACCTCGGCGGCCAGCGCCCTGGTCATCTCGTCGGCGAACCACTGCCCGTCGCGCAGCGCGGGGCCGGGCGCCGCGTTGCTGTCGCACGGCAGCAGGGACGCGGTGCGGGTGAGCACCGCCTGGACCTGCTCGCGCAGGTAGCCCTCGTGGTCCGCGATGGCCAGCAGCGCCCGAGCGGTGTCCTTGACCCGCCAGACGATCAGCAGCCGGACCACGATCGGCGTGCCGGTCCGGTCGACCACCCGCACCGGCTCGCTGCGCCAGTGCCGCAGACGGACGTCCACCCGGCGACGGCGCAGCAGCGGGTTGACCCAGACCAGACCGGTCCGGCGGACGGTGCCGCGGTAGCGGCCCCAGCGGCTCAGCACCCGGGTCTCGCCGCCCGCGTTGGCCAGCAGCCCGGCGAGCGCGACCACCACCAGCAGGCCGGCCGCGCTGACCGCGGCGATCGCCGCGGCGTCGACCGCAGGCCGTCCGCTCGCCCGCGCGGCGGCGCCGCGCAGGTCGGGCAGCGCGTCCCAGTGCGGGACGACGCCGGTGCGCAGCAGCACGAACAGCACCCCGGCGAGCCCGAGCAGCACCACCAGCAGGGCGGTCCAGCCGGGCAGCGCGGTGGCGCCGTGCTCACGCAGCGCCTGGTCGGCGCGCGGGGGGCGCCGGGAGGTCGAGGCGGTGGTGGCGGCGGTGGTGGCGGCGGCCCCGGCCGGGGTGGCGTCCGGCCACCCGACGGTCTCCGGGGGCGCCGTGTCCAGCGGGTCCCGCAGGTCCGCCGGGCCGACGGACGAGGGCCCGGGGACGACGGCCAACGGGGTGGTCGCCGGTCCGTCGTCGACGGAACCGACCGGCTTGACGGGCTTGACGGGCGTGACGGCCGTGACCCTGGCCAGCCGGCTGGAGCCGGAGGCGGAACGTTCCGGCAGTGCCGGCGGGAGCATCTCGGGCGGGTTTTCGGGTCGCTGCGACGAATCGCGGGTGACGTCCATGCACGGGTCCTCTGGGTCGGTGTGTCGCGCAACGGGCGGCCCGGATCTGACGGGCAGTGCCAGGGTCAGGCTAAGTTCATACGTCATCAAATGCGACATTTGAGCCAAGGTGTGTCGACATTTACTGACGAATCATCCAAAGCCGACCTGACGCGCAGGCACATGGGCGGATGGTCGGGACAGTTCGGCGCAGGTCAGCGCCGTCGCACACCGGGACCGCGGGCGAACACCCGACGGGTGATCAGCCCGATCCCGGCGAGTACCAGCAGGATCCCGGCGAGCCCACCGTGCCGGCCGGCCTGCTCGGACCGGCCCACCACACCGTGCGGGCCCTCCGTCGGCGGCACGGGCAGCGGCCGGGCCACGGCCTCGCCGTACTCCCCGGACCCGGACCCGGCCACGGCCCCGGCCTGCCCGGACGGCGACGGCCGGCCGCTCGCGGCGAGGACCGCGGCCCGGGCCGAGCCGCCGGCAGCGGACGGCGTCGGGCTCGGGCTCGGAGTCGGGGGCGGGCTCGGAGTAGGGGTCAGAGTCGGGCTTGGGCTCGGGGTCGGACGAGCGGTGGCGGTGGGCGAGGGAGTGGCGGGCGAGGGAGTCGCGGCGGCGGTCGTGGCAGGAGCGGACGGTACGGCGGAGGCCGACGGAACCGCCGACGAGCCGGACGACACCGGGCTCGCCGCAGCCGCCGGAACGGCGGGCGGCGCCGGCGGAACGACGATCGGCAACAGCCCCGGCGGGACCGGCGTCGGCACCTCGGTCGGCGCCGCCACGGCCGGACTCGGACTCGCCGCCGCGGCCGTGGTCGAGGCGACGGGCGCCGCCACCGTCGTCGACGCCGTCGCCGTCGGGCTGGGCAGGGCCGGACCCGACGTCGCCGACACCGACGCCGAGGCAGAAGCCAAGGCCGAAGCCGAGGCCGACGGACTCGCCGTCGCCGTGCTCGGGGCCGCCGGAGAAGGCACCGACGGAGAAGGTGTCGCCGGCGAAGGTGTCGCCGGCGAAGGCACCGCCGCGGCGGTGACCCGCACCCGCACCGGGTCCGCCGAGGCCCCGTTGCCCGCCGGGTCAGTGGCCGTGACGGTCAGCCACTGCTCCCCGTCCGTCAGGTCCCGGTTGGCGGTGCAGGTCCAGCTCCCGTCGAGGGCGGACGTCGCCCCGCACAACACGGTCCGCTGGTCCGGGCCGGCGCCCGACCCCGCGCCCGACCCCGACCCCGCGCCCGCCGTGACCAGGACGTTCGCGCCCGGCTCCGCCCGTCCGGCGAGCCTCGGACGGCTGACGCGCAGGGTCTCCCCCGGAGCGGGCGCGCCGAGGGTCGGCCGGGCCGGCGGGACGGTGTCGACGACGAGCACGGCCGACTGCCCGGCCGTCCGGTTCCCCGCCGCGTCGACCGCGACCGGGGTGAGCTGGTGCTTCCCGTCCGCCAGGTTCTCGACCGGCAGGCAGGCCCACTGCCCGTCCGTCCGCACCGCCGTGCTGCAGAGCTCGCCGCCCGCGGGACGGTCGGTGACCGAGACGGTGCTGCCGGCGTCGCCGGTGCCGGTGAGCTGCAGCCCGGGGTCGTTGGTGTAGGCGGGCAGGGCGAGCGCGGGGGCGGTCGGCGGCGCGGTCTTCACGGTGACCCTGACCGGCTCGCCGCGCAGCACCACGCCGCCGGTGGTGGTCTCCACCGGGGTGAGGCCGTGCGGGCCTACGGCGAGCGGCGCGGCGGGGCGGCAGGACCAGCCGCCGCCGCGCCCGACCTTGGCCCGGCAGAGCGAGGTCTCGCCCTCCCGGATGTCGACCGTGGCGCCGGGCACCGCGCCCTCGCCGCTGATCTCCGGGCGGGCGTCGGCGAGGACGGTGCCGTCGACGGGTTCGGCGATCTCCGGCCGGGCGGCCCCGACGGCCAGCTTGATCCGCTGGTCGGAGACCTGCCCGGAGTCGGCGAAGCCGCCGGAGGAGACGAGCTGCCTGGTGTCGCGGCCGATCCGCAGCCGGGCCCAGGTCTCGCCGGAGGCGGCGCCGGGCGGGACGGTCCACTCCAGGGTCGCGGTGTCGGCGCCGGGCGGGACCTCGGTCTGCACCCGCTCGGCGGGCTCGAACCGGCCGGCGTGCCCGAAGTCGATCCAGCCGGCCAGGGTGGCGGGCTGGTCGCCCACCTCGACCGGGACGGTCAGCCGGTAGTAGCGGCCGATCGCGGCCTCGGTGGGGAAGCCGATCGACGGGTCGGCGCCGTGGTACTCGCTGCGGCCGGGTTGGAGCTTGGGCGGCAACGGGCCGGCGAACGGGCTGAGCAGGGAGGCGCCGTGGTCGAGCCGGACCATCGGTTCGTCGTCCACGACCTCGCCGGACCCGGGCCGGGTGCGCCGCGACGGCTCGGCCGCATCGGCGCCGAGGAAGAGGTCGGAGACGACGTGCGAGGCGTTGCCGTAGCCCTGCGGTGCGGTACCGACGCCCTCGTCGACGGTGACGGTGTAGGCCTGGCGCAGGACGGGCGGGGCGGTGGTACTGCCGGCCCGGGCCGTGGAGCGCTGCTCGACCCGGAACACCGCGGTGCTGAAGGTCCCGACGAGCTCCAGCGAGCCTTCGGCGGCGGAGCCGGGCGCGCCGTCGGAGGCGCCGTCGCGGCCCGCGGGGGCGAGGGCGTTGCCGTCGACCGTCCAGCCGGACCAGTCGGTGCGGCCGGCCAGGGTGGGCGCGACGGGCGAGCCGCCGGTGAGGGTCAGCCGGGCCGCGGTGCCGGTCGTACCGGACGTGCCGGTGGCGACCGCGGCGAGCCCGCTGAGGTGCAGCCGGGGGTTGCGGACGGGCCGGGAGAATGTCAGCCGGAGTGTTCCCGCGGTGCGCCAGGAACCGTCCGCCTGCGCACGGTCCGGGGTGAGTTCGAAGGTCTGCGCGGGGTCTCCGGAGTGCATTCCGTCCACATAGGGAGTGGTGGATCGCCCCCCTCCGGACCGGCCCGCCAATTGTCCCGGTCCGGCGGTGACGCCCACTCCCGGAGAGGCGTCGAAATCGATCCGGACGGAAAGCCCGGAGGGCAGCACCGCCCGGTGTTCCCCCGACCAGGAGTCAGGGGATTGCTGGGCCACCGAGAGCGGAACGTTCCAGCCGGTCAGCAGCCCGGTCGTGAGGACGGCCAGGGCGGCAGCGGTGCGGGGAAACTGTCGGCTCATCCGGCTCTCCTTCGCGGTCGGCTGCCGGGGCGACGGGCAGTCTGGGCACAAGATCCGACAAAAAGGAATCACGATCCCGGATCGGTCAAACTGCGACACCTACGCTTTTGACCGGGTCCCACCCGTTTGGCGGTCGTCCGGGCGGCAGGACGGGATGTACCCGAAACGGCCTTATTTCATCCATTAGGCGGGAATCAGCACCCCCGAACGGACGCGGGAATGGGAATTCCCGGCCGATCCGACGGACCCCAGTGTCCGGGACCTGACCATTCTTCGAGGGGCTCTGTTCGAACGGCCCGACCGCTTCGCCGGGTCCGGCCGCTTCCCCGGGTCCGGCCGCTTCCCCGGGCCGAGCGCCTTCACCGGGCCGGCGTGCTCCGCCGGGCCGAGCTCGTGGAGCCCGGAAACGGGAGAAGCCCCCGGCCGGTGGCCGGGGGCTTCTCGATGGTGCGCTCAGCAGGATTCGAACCTGCAACCTCTTGATCCGTAGTCAAGTGCTCTATCCGTTGAGCTATGAGCGCAAGGATCGGGCGAACCCGATCTTGCGGAGTTTGGTGCGCTCAGCAGGATTCGAACCTGCAACCTCTTGATCCGTAGTCAAGTGCTCTATCCGTTGAGCTATGAGCGCTCGCCCCGTGAACGTTGCCCCGGGGCGTTGCGGGGACAACATTACATGACCTGCGACGTGGGGCGAAATCGATTGCTCCCGGACCCTCTGCGGACCCCCCGCGACCTCCTGCGGGCCCGCCCCCGACCGGCTCCCCGGCCCACCCCGGACCGGCCTCGGACCAGCCCCGGACCCCCGCCGACCTCCGCCGACCCGGGCCGACCCACGCCGGGGTGGATCGAGCGGGGACCGACCCGGCCCCGGTCCGAACCTCCCCCGGGAACGCAAAGAGCCCCCGTCGACGAGATCGTCGACGGGGGCTCCCGACTGGCGGAGGCTGAGGGATTTGAACCCTCGATCAGGAATAACCCCGAAACCGCATTAGCAGTGCGGCGCCATAGACCGGACTAGGCGAAGCCTCCCCACATGGATCGCATCCGCGCGAAGCGGACCCGTTCCGTGTGTCAGTGATGATGCCACAACCCTGGGGTTCGGCACCAACCACCGCCAACGTTACTAGGCGGGTCGTCCCCGCCGCAAAGAAGAATGAGATACTGCCGTCTCCGGAGGAGCTGCCCCGAGCCGAGGAGACCTGTCGACGTGAGCAGCAGGCCGATCCGAGGCGCTGCTCGCCTCGCCGCCATACTCGACGCCCTGCCCGACGCGTTGTTGCTGGTGAACAGCAACGGCACCGTCGTGGACGCCAACAGCGCGGCCGTCCAGGCCCTGCAGGCGCCGGGCACCTCGCTGGTCGGCATGGGCGTGCTCGGCCTGCTCCCCGACTTCGACCCCAGCCGGATCCCCGGTTCGATGCGCCCGGCCACCCGCGACGGCGACGCCCTCGACCGCCCGGTCCGGATGACCGCCCACCGCACCGACGGCACCACGTTCCCGGTCGAGGTCTCCGGCAACGACTTCGCCGACGACAACGACAGCAGCCGCGGCTACGCGCTCTCCCCGCTCGTCCCGTACGACCCGTACCGCGAGGGCTCCCGTTCGTCGTCCTCCTCCGACCTGCTCCTGCTGCTGGTCCGCGACCTCTCCGGCCGGCTCGGCGTCGAGGCGGAGCTGCGCCGCCAGCACAAGCAGACCGAGATGATCCTGCGCGCCGCCGCCGAGGGCGTGCTCGGAGTCGACCTCGAAGGCCGCTGCGTACTGGTCAACCCGGCCGCCGCGCACATCCTGGAGTACCGGGCGAGCGAGCTGGGCGGGCGTGAGCTGCACCCGCTGATCCAGCACTCCCGGGCCGACGGCACCCCGCTGGCGCTGGAGGAGTCCGCGCTGCTGGACACCCTGACCTCCGGGCGCAAGCACCGGGTGCGCGGCACCGTGCTGTGGCGCAAGGACGGCCGTCCGGTCACCGTCGACCTCACCACCGCCCCGGTGCGGGACGGCGACCAGCTGGTCGGCGCCGTGATGACCTTCACCGACCGCAGCCGCGAACTCGCCCTGATCGCCCGCAACGAGCACCTCACCGCCGTCCTGGAGAACGAGCTGGGCGGCGCGCTCAGCGCACTGAACCAGCGGCTGGACGCGCTCGCCGCCGACCCGGCCGGGCAGCTCTGGCCGGAGGCCAACTGGACGCTGCGCCGGCTCGCCGACGAGTGCCGCCGCTTCGGGAAGCTGATCGACGGGGTCCTCGACCACCAGCGCAGCGAGGCCGGCGAGACCGGCGCGACGGAGACCAAGGACGGCAAGGACCCGAAGGACCCCAAGGACGGCAAGGACGTCAAGGGTCGTCGGAAGTCCGCCGTGCAGGTGCCGGTGGCTCTGGACACGGTGGTCCGCCGGGCCGTCGAGGAGGCCGGCGAGCTGGTCGGCCCCGGCCGGGTGCGGTTCTCGGTGCACGCCGCCGCGGTGGAGGTGATCGCCGACGAGCGGCGACTCGCCCAGGCGCTGGCCCACCTGGTCGCCGACGTCAGCGGCGTCCGCCTCGCGCTGGACGCCCCCACCACCCCCTCCCCCGGCCTCGCCGTCCCCGGTCTGGCCGGCGGCGCGGCGCCCGCGGTGCCGACCGCCCCCGAACCGCCGACCGTCGTCCTGGCCGCCGCCCAGCGCGGCGAGGTCGCCCGGGTCGAGATCCGCGGCCCCGGCGTCGGCGGCAGCCCCGTCCACCTGCCGATAGCCCGCTCGGTGGTCGAGCGGCACGGCGGCGTGCTCCAGCCGCACGAGCTGCCCGGCAAGTCCGGGACCACGTACGTCGTCGAACTGCCGCTGGACCCGGCCGCGGCGAAGGCCGCCGCCGAGCGCGCCGCCACCGAGGGCCGCTCCGACCGGCCCAAGGAGAGCGACAGCGCCGTCCTGCCCGAGCTGCCGGGCATCCCGCAGCTGCCCAGCAGCGGCGAGGCCGCCGGGCCCGCCGCGCCGGCGGGCGAACAGCCGGTCCGCAAGGCCGTGGAGGCCGCAGCCGCCGACCGGGCGCCCGCCGAGGAGCCCCCGGCCCCCGAGCGGCGCGGCCGCCGTGGCCGCCCGGCCGCCGAGACCCCGGCGCCGACCGCGCCCGCCGCGTCCGACGGTCCCGCCGACCAGTGGCCGAACGCCCCCGCCCGGGTCGAGCGGGCCGTGCCGGAGCAGTGGAACGGCACCGGCAACGACCCCGCGTACGGCCGCCAGGGCCTGCCCGGCCCGGACGGTGCGCAGCGCGACCCGTGGGGCAAGGACGACGGCCGTTCCGGCCCCGCCTACGCCGTGCCCGTCGAGGGCGAGCGGGCGCAGCAGAACCGGTCCGGCGGTCGCGAGCCGCTCGCGCTCGGCCCGGCCCCCACCACTTCCCCGGCCGCCTCCCCGGCCGCCGACGGCACCCCGCCGGCCGGCACCCCGACCGACGGGGCCGCCCCGGCCGCCGACGCGGGCGAGCCCAAGCCGCGTCGGCGCCGCGCCCTGCCCTCCGCCGAGGACTCCTCCGGCGGCTTCGCCCTGCCCGGAGCGACTGACACCCCGGTGTACCCCGGGCTGGAGCACGCCCTGCCGGCCGGCCCGGCGCCCGCGCTGCCCGAACCGGCCGCCGCGCCGACCGGCCGCCGCCGCCGACTGGCCGTCCCGCCGGGGCCCGGGCCGGACGCGTCGATGGGCGCCGCCGGTCCGGCCGCACCCGCTGCGCCGGCCCTGCCCGCCGGCCCGTCCGGCCGGGACGCCGGTGCCCCCGGCACCGCCCTGGAGCCCGCACGGCCCGCGCTGCCCGCGGCCGAGGAGCCGTCGGGCCCGCGCCCGGTCGGCACCGGCCTGGGCGAGCTCGCCCCGCCGCGCCCGCTCGGCCCCCCGCCGATGTCCGCCGTTCCGGCGCAGCCGGCCGTCCCGGCCGAGGCCCGGACCGCCCCGCGCCCGATGGCCGAACTCCCGCCCGCCGACGAACGGCCCGCCGCCGATCAGCCGCCGGTCACCGGTGGCGAACTGGCCAACACCCGTCGGCTGCTGGTCTGGCCGGAGCCCGACCCGGCGACCAGGCAGGCCCTCCAGGCCCGCGGGTACCTCCCGGTGATCGTCAGCTCCCGCGAGGAGGTCGACGCCCAGGCCGCCGGCTTCCCCGCCGCCCTCTTCGTCGACCCGCTGACCGGCCCGATCACCCGCACCGCGCTGCAGTCGCTGCGCACGGCGGCGCTCAACCGCCGCGTCCCGGTGCTGGTCACCGCCGGCCTCGGCCAGGCCACCCGGGACGCCGTGTACGGGGCCGACCCGGCCGTGCTGCTGCGCGCCCTCGCGCCCCGCGACGGCGAGCACCACGCCCCGCGGGTGCTGCTGGTCGAGGGCGACCCGGACATCGCCGCCGCCATGATCAGCAGCCTGGAGCGGCGCGGCATGCACGTCGAGCACGCGGTGGACGAGAACGACGCCGTGGCCCGGGCCAGCAGCGTGCAGCCCAACCTGGTGGTGATGGACCTGCTGCAGATCCGCCGCCGCCGGGTCGGCCTGCTGGACTGGCTGCGCGCCAACGACCGGCTGCACCGCACCCCGCTGGTGGTCTACACCTCGGTGGACCTCGACCCGCGCGAACTGCCCCGGCTGCGCACCGGCGAGACGGTGCTGTTCCTCGCCGAGCGCTCGACCAGCGACGACGTCCAGGGCCGGATCGTGGACCTGCTCGGACGGATCGGCACGATGGGCGAGGCGGACGTGGCCGCCGCGGGCTGACCCGCCGGGACGCGGGCCGACACCGGTCGGGACACGGGCCGACGCCCGCCGGGACATGTGGAAGGGCCGGCCGCCCCCGTTGCGTACGGGGGCGGCCGGCCCTCTTCCCGTCCCTGCGGCTCCCTGTGGCTACTCCTTGCCGAGCACCGTGACGTCCAGCCCGCCCGCCGCGTAGTCGGCCCGGATCACCTTCTTGTCGAACTTGCCGACCGAGGTCTTGGGCACCGACTCCACGATCGACCAGCGCTCCGGCAGCTGCCAGGAGGCGATCCGCCCGGCCAGGAAGGCCCGCAGCTCCTTCAGCCCGACGGTCGCGCCCGGGCGCAGCACCACGGTGGCCAGCGGGCGCTCGCCCCACTTCTCGTCCGGGACGGCGACCACGGCGGCCTCGGCCACCTCGGGGTGCGCCATCAGCTGGTTCTCCAGGTCGACCGAGGAGATCCACTCGCCACCGGACTTGATGACGTCCTTGGCCCGGTCGGTGAGGGTCAGGTAACCGTCGGCGGTGATGGTGCCGACATCACCGGTGCGCAGCCAGCCGTCCTCGGAGAACTTGTCGTCCGGGCGGACCGGGTCCTGTCCGGCGCCGCCGTAGTACGCCCCGGCGATCCACGGGCCGCGCACCTCCAGCTCCCCGGCCGAGACGCCGTCGTGCGGCATCCGCTCGCCGCCCGGGCCGATCAGCCGGGCCTCGACGGAGGCCGGGAAGATGCCCTGGGTGATCCGGTACGGCCACTCCTCCTCCGGGGTGAGGCCGCCCGGCGGCTGGGCGAAGCACCCGAGCGGGGAGGTCTCGGTCATGCCCCAGGCGTGGATGACCCGGATGCCGTGGCGCTCCTGGAAGCCCTCCATCAGCGACGGCGGACAGGCGCTGCCGCCGATGACCACCATGCGCAGGCTGGAGGTGTCGTAGTCGCCGGCGTCGAGCTCGTCCAGCAGGCCGCTCCAGATGGTGGGGACGGCGGCGCTGACGGTGGGGCGGACGGCGGCGATCATCTCGGCCATCGGCTTGGGCTGGAGGAAACGGTCCGGCATCAGCAGGTTGGCGCCCGACATGAAGGCGGCGTGCGGGATGCCCCAGGCGTTCACGTGGAACATCGGGACCACCGGCAGCGCGGTGTCGCGCGGCGTGAAGGCGAAGTTGTCGCCGGTGTTGACCTGCAGGCAGTGCAGGTAGACCGAGCGGTGGCTGTAGAGCACGCCCTTCGGGTCGCCGGTGGTGCCGGAGGTGTAGCAGAGCACCGCGGCCTGCCGCTCGTCGATGTCACTCCGCCACGGGAACGTGGTGGGGCGGCCGGCGATCAGCTCCTCGTAGTCGTGCACGCCGCCCGCGAAGCCCGCGAGCAGCGAGCGGTCGCCGGGGCCGCTCACCACGATGTGCTTGAGCGTGGGCGCGAGGTCCGACAGGACGGCGGCCAGCAGCGGGAGGACGGTGCCGTTGACGATGATCACGCGGTCGGCGGCGTGGTTGACGATGAACGACAGCTGCTGGGCGGGCAGCCGCAGGTTGAGCGTGTGCAGCACGGACCCCATCGCCGGAACGGCGAGGTACGCCTCCAGGTGCTCGGCGTTGTTCCACATCAGCGTGGCGACCCGGTCGTCCCCGGTCACCCCGAGCTCGTCGCGCAGCGCGCACGCGAGCTGCGCGGCACGGGCTCCCACCTCGGCGTACGTACGGACGACCGGCCCGGTGCCGTCCCAGGTGGTGACGGTCGACCGGCTGTGGATCGTGGACCCGTGCTCCAGGATTCGGGCGACGGTGAGCGGTACGTCCTGCATCGTGCTGAACACGGGTCCTCCTTGACCTGGCGGCACTGGCGGAATCGCCTGCGGCACCTACCGGGCGGTAATGCGCGCCGACCTGCCCGATTTTGCCGCCCCCACGGCCCGCTGTCAGCATCCCGACCCCGTTGCACGGATCACGGGCCCCCGCCGGCCCCGGGTCAGCGCTGTTCGCGGCGGCAGAGGCGGAGGGAGTTGGCCGGGTCGGGGGTGTAGGCGGGGTCGAGGGTCCAGCCGTCCTCGGCGGCGATGGACAGGGCCCGGTGGGCGCCGGCGCCGCGGTAGGTGGCGCGGTGGAGCTGGATGCGCCGGAAGTAGGTGCCGTCGGGGGTGGTGAGCCTGGCGTAGCTGTCGGCGGTGCGGGCGAGTTCGCGCTTGGTGTCGCGCTGGAGGATGCGGCGGATGTGGCGGTCCCAGGCGGCGGGGCTGTCGGTGAACTCGGCCCGGAAGGCGCGCGGGCCGACCGTCCACCGGGCTCCCCAGCGCTCCCAGTGGTCGGGCTCGGGGCGGTCGTTCCAGAAGGTGGCCAGGCCGTAGACCGGGACGTAGACGATCTGGAGCAGGAAGACGAACGGCAGCAGCAGCGCGGAGCGGGTCGGCTGCGGGCCCCACGGGGTGCCGGGGGCGGCCGGCGGGTCGTGCGGGGAGGGGGCGTTCAGGCCGGCCGGCGCGGGGAAGCGGCGGACGAGCCGGATGTGCACGGTGTTCGGACCGGACGGCAGCACGCCGTGCCAGCCGTGCCGTTCGCCGATCCGGACCACGCCGGCCGCGCCGAGGCCCCGGTAGAGGCGATCGGCGAGCCCGACCGACACCTCCCGGCCGAGGTCGGCCTGCACCTCGCCGCCGCCGGCCGCGTGCTTGGCCTCGGCGGCGGCGATCCGACGCCGGATGATCGGCGTGACGTAGCGCTCCCAGTCCTCCGGGCGGCCGGTGAGCTCGGCCCGCAGGCGGCGCGGCGGGATGAAGGTGCGGTTGACCTTCAGCCAGCCGTCGGAGCTGGGGCCGCCGCCGTTGTAGTCCGAGAGGATCAGGACGGCGAAGAGGATCACCAGGCCGACGATCCAGAGCGGGGCGTAGATCCACTGCAGCAGGAACTGGAGCAGGACGGCGAGGCGACTGCGGCGCGGCAACGGGCCGGGGAAGCCGGGGAAGGCGCCGGGTTGCGGCTGCGAATGCGGCTGGGGCTGCTGCGGCTGCGAGTGCGGTGGAGCAGCGAACTGCGGTGCTGCGGCGGGCGGTTGGGCGGCGTACGGCTCCGGAGCGGCGGCGTACGGCTGCGGCGGGACCGGCCGGCCCGCGTACGGCTGCGGCGGGACCGGCCGGCCCGGGTACGGCTGCGGCGGGACCGGCTGGGCGTACGGGTTCTGTTCGTACGGCGCCTGCCCGTACGGGTTCTGCGGCGGCACAGCGCCGTATCCGCCCGCGGTGCCGTACCCGTGCTCGCCGCCGTGTCCGTGGCTGTTCGTCATTCCGCCCCCCTGTGCCGGATCGGGGGCCACCCTACCGGCGGCCTCAGCCCGCGGTGGGGGCGTCGACCTGGTTGCGGTCGATCGTGAGGGTGGCGCCGCCGTAGGTCTCCGTGACGTTGCCGCGGTACTGGTGGACGCGTTGGTGGAGGCTCCACAGCCCGGGGTCGAGGGCGCCGGAGCCAGCCGTGTCGGCGTGGTCGTCCCAGCGGGCGTACCAGAACGCGTCGGGCAGCGGGGCGCTGCCGGCCCGGGCCGCGGCCGCCAGGTCGGCGATCCCGGAGTCGAGGCTGGAGTAGAAGCCGGAGTGGTAGCCGGCCGAGTGCAGGGCCTGGGTCCAGCCCAGGGCGAAGTCGACCACGGCCTGTCCGCAGGCCCGGTCGTGCATCGGGTACGCCTCGATGTCCAGGTAGACCGGGCTGCCCGGGCCGAGCCCGAGCGACTGCAGCGCGCGGGTGGCCTCGCCCGCCTCGTCCCGGCCCTGCTGCACGGCCCTCGCCGGGTCGATCCGCGCGGGCCTGCGGCTCGGGTCTCCGCACGGCGCCTGGGCTCCGACGTGCACCGGCAGGAAGCGCCAGCCGGTCGCGCGCGCCCGGCGCACCCACTCGGCGGTGAGCCGGGGCTGGGCGCAGCCGCGCTGGGAGCCGCTGGTGTAGATGCCGACCGCCCCGTACGGGGAGGCGCCGTGCCAGGCCCGCAGGGTGTCGAGCGGGGGTGCGGTGCAGACGTCGAAGGCGGGGCCGTTCCAGTCGTCGTCGGGGCGGGGCGGGGCGCCCCGGTCGGGGAGGGTGACGGCCCGGATGCGGGGCACGGCGGCTCGCGCGGCGGCGGTGGCTTCGGCGCTCGCGCCCGTCCCGTCGGTGGCCAGCAGGAGGACGAGGGAGGCGGCGAGGAGGGCCGCGGGGCGGAGATAGCGCACCCGGCCTTGATACTGACGGATCGTCGGACGAATGCGGCAGCCACGCCGCCAGCCGCGCGCGGGTCCACCCTTTCGGATGCACCCGTCCGTATCCGTCCCGATATTTGTAACGAGCTTGCCGCCACATCACTCCTTACGGCAAACTCGCCCGTATGCCCACCTCCCATACCAGCGAAACCTCCACTGCCTCGTCGTCGGCCGCCGCCGTCGCCGAGGCTCTTGCCATGCCGCCCGCCCTCAAGGGCGAGCGGCATGGCGAGCGGGGTGGCCGGCGACGAGGTGGGGCGTCCGGCCCCGCGGCCGAAGGCTGGGGAAGGATCCCGGCGCCGGTTCTCTGCCTGACCGCGATGTTCCTGGTGCAGACCGGCATCGCCCTGTCCAAGCCGCTCTTCGGCCCGCTCGGGGTCAGCGGCACGACCTTCCTGCGGCTCGGCTTCGCCGCCGCGATCCTGCTCGCCGTCACCCGGCCGAAGCTGCGCGACAAGCGCCCGCGCGACCTCGGCGCCGCCGCGCTGCTCGGCGTGGCCTCGGCCGGGATGACCTGCCTGTTCGCCGGGGCGATCGACCGGCTGCCGATGGGCACCGCCGCGACCATCGAGTTCCTCGGCCCGCTCGCGGTCGCCCTGGTCTTCGCCCGGCGCGCCAGCCACCTGCTCTGGGCACTGCTCGCGGCCGCCGGCGTGGTGCTGCTGACGCTGCTCGGCGAGGGGGAGGGCGGCGGCTCGCTCGACCCGGTCGGCCTGCTGTACGCCTTCGGCGCGGCCGCCTGCTACGCCGCGTACATCCTGTTCACCGACAAGGTCGGCGCGACCTTCCAGGGGTTCCAGGGACTGGCGGTGTCGATGACGGTCGGCGCGCTGACGCTGGCGCCGCTCGGGCTCGGCGAGGCCTGGCACGGGCTGACCGCGCCGGGCGCCTCGCCGCTGGTGCTGCTCGCCTCGGTGGCCGGGGTGTCGCTGCTGCTGCCGGTGATCCCGTACGCGCTGGAGATGACCGCGCTGCGCCGGATGCCGCAGCGGGTGTTCAGCGTGCTGGTCAGCCTGGAGCCGGCGGTCAGCGCGCTGGTCGGCCTGGTAGTGCTGGGCCAGCTGCTGGGCGTGCCGCAGCTTGCCGGAATCGGCTGCGTGGTGGCGGCCAGCGTGGGCGCCACGCTGACCGGGCGCCGGTAGGGCCCGTCCGCGGACGCCGGTGGGCCGCCCGGGGCACCCGGCGGCCGGCGCCGGGGTACCCGTCGGCTACCGACGTCGGGGGTTCCCGGCGGCTACCGACGTCGGCGGCTCACGGCCAGAGCAGGGAGCGCGACCAGTCCGGGGAGCTGACCGGGCCGGTGCGGGTGTACCGCAGCCGGACGTGCCGGCGGTCGGAGTCGCCCTGCCAGAACTCCACCTCGTGCGCCCACAGGGTGTAGACGGCGTGCCCGGGCGGGACGACGTCCGGGTGCGCCTCCAGCCGGCGGCGGGCGACGGCCACCGCGTCGTCGTACTCGACCAGCGCGGCCAGCGGCTCGCTCTGCCGGCCGACCAGCGAGGAGGCCCGGGCGGCGGGCGAGCGGGTGGCGAACTCGGCGGCGGCGACCAGGTCGGCGGCCCGCTCGACGGTGCCGCGCACCCGCACCTGGCGGCCCAGCTGCGGCCAGTAGACGGTCAGCGCGGCGGCCGGGTGGTCGGCGAGCTGACGGCCCTTGGGGCTGTCGGCGGCGGCGGAGAAGTTCCAGCCGGTGCCGGCCGCGTCGACGTCGCGCAGCACCAGCACCCGGGCGTCCGGCATGCCGTCCGCGTCGACGGTCGAGAGGGTGAACGCCTGCGGGTCCAGCACCCCGGCGTCCAGGGCGGTGGCGAGCCAGTCCACGAACAGCGGGCCGGGCTCGGCGGGAGTGGCCTCGTGGTCGAAGAACGGCAGCGGGCGCGCCATCGGCGGGCGGCCGAGCAGCAGCTCGGGGACGGACCTGGGCTCGGGCCGGTGCTCGCGGGCCGGATCGGCCGCCTGCTCCGGGCGTGCCCCCGCCTCCGGCTCCGGTACGGGCCTGGCCCCGTCCGGGCCGGTCAGGCCCTCCTCCTCCGCCGCCATCGCGCGCCCTTCCTTCCGAATGCCGCGGTCGCCACCCCGGCCGGCCGTCCCTTTCCGGGCCCCGGCGCGGTGCGCTGTCGGAGCGCAACCGTACCGCCGCGGGCCGACGGCCCCGGGCGCGGGCCCTCGGTGGACGGATCGGGCCCGGGTCGGCGGTGGCCGGCCCCGGACGCACTCGTGGGCGGTGCCGATGGCGGCACCGCCCACGGAGCCGGTTTCGCGGTGACCCTTTCCGCTGGCCGGTCATGCGCTGTTCCCTTGGTGATGCGCGGTTCCCTCTGGTTGTCGCGATTGTCGCGGTTGTCGCGGCTCGCTGTTCCCGAGCCGGTTGTTCGTTGCTCCCCGGCCGGTTCGGTTCCCCGAGCCGGACTTCGCTGTTCCCCGGCCGTTCGATCCGGTCCGAGCCCGTCCGCGGGTGCTCAGTTCACCCGTGGCCGCTCACTTCGGGCGCCCCCGCCCTCGGTGGTGCTCGGTGGGACCCGGCACGGTCGTACGGTCAGGGGAAGATCGGGGCGAAGATGACGTTGACGTTCTTGTTGCCCTGGCCGGCCAGGACGGCGCCGGCGTTGTCCTTCACCGCGAGGGTGTTGTTCTGGTTCGAGGCACCGGAACCGGTGGCCGTCTGCTGCGTGGAGACGTAGTTGCCGTCGACGCCGCCGAACACGTTGCCGGTGCCCACGTTGGACACCACACCGGCGTTGGAACCGCCTGCGGCGCCCGCGCCGTTGTCGGCGACGGCGACACCGGCGGCCGCCGCGAGCAGCAGACCGGCCGCGAGCGGGGCGGCGAACAGGAGTCCGGCCACCCGGCGGGTATGGATGCGAGCCATCAAAGCCTCCAGAAATCCGTTAATCGTGCAATGTCGAGCATGGTGTGCGGGGGTTCGCCGGCCAGACGAACACCTGCGGACTGCGACGCCGGGAGACAGACTTCCGCAACAAATCGACAAAGCACTAGCTCGACCAACGGATTTCGCCCGTTAGCGTGATATCCACCCGGGCCGCGCATAACGGACAGGAAACCGGACAGCGCGCCGACACACCGCCATCGAGCTGGGATTCTGCCCGTACGGCCGCCGGTTCGCGGGCGATCCGGAACGGCGCTTCGACACGACGCGAACCGCCATGCGCACCACCCCGGCGCAGACCGATCGCCCATGCGCCCCGGAAAAGTTCGACCACCCTTCCATATCGACTTTTCCAGCCATTCGCAGACCATCGGAAAGTCACACCGAAATGGGGGCCACGGCGGGCCACAAGGGGCCGCGGACAGACCACACCGGGCCTCGAACAGGCCCCGGCGGACCGCGGTGAACGTCAGACCATCTTGCCGGGGTTCAGGAGTCCCAGCGGGTCGAAGACCGCCTTCAACTGCCGCTGCAGGTCCAGCGCCACCGGACCCAGCTCGCGGGCCAGCCAGTCCCGCTTGAGCAGCCCCACGCCGTGCTCCCCGGTGATCGTGCCGCCCAGCTCCAGTCCGAGCGCCATGATCTCGTCGAAGGAGCGCTGGGCACGGGCGGCCTGCTCCTCGTCCGAGGCGTCGAAGATCACGATCGGGTGGGTGTTGCCGTCCCCCGCGTGACTGACCACCCCGATGGTCAGCCCGTGCCGCTCGGCGATCGCGGCGACGCCGTTCAGCATCTCGGCCAGCCGGGAACGCGGCACCGCCACGTCGTCGATCATCGTGGTGCCCAAGCGGTCCATCGCGGGCAGCGCCAGCCGCCGGGCGGCCAGCAGCAGATCGGACTCCGCCTGGTCCTCGGCCGGCACCACCTCGGTCGCCCCGGCCTCCCGGCACAACTGCTCGACCCGCGCCAGCTCGCCCACCCGGTCCGGGCCGTCGAACGCCACCAGCAGCAGCGCCCGGGTCGACTCCGGCAGCCCCATCTGCCCCAGTTCGTTGACCGCCCGCACGGACACCGCGTCCATCAGCTCCATCAGCGACGGGGTCAGACCGCGCGCCATCACCTCGCAGACCGCCGCACCGGCCGCGTCCGCACTCGGGAACTCCGCCGCCAGCGCCAACTGCGGGGCCGGCGCGGGCCGCAGAGCCAGCACCGCCCGGACCACCACGCCGAGCGTCCCCTCCGAGCCGACGAACAGCCGGGTCAGGTCGTACCCCGCCACGCCCTTGGCCGTCCGTCGGCCGGTCGACAGCAGCCGCCCGTCCGCCAGCACCACGTCCAGGCCGAGCACGTACTCACTGGTGACGCCGTACTTCACGCAGCAGAGCCCACCCGCGCCGGTGCCGATGTTGCCGCCGATCGTGCAGGACTCCCAGCTGGACGGGTCCGGCGGGTAGGCCAAGCCCAACTCCTCGACCGCACGCGAGAGTTCGGCGTTCACCACACCCGGTTCGACGACCGCGATCCGGTTCACCGGGTCGATCTCCAGGATCCGGTTCAGCTTCACCAGCGACAGCACGACGCAACCGTCCACCGCGTTCGCCGCACCCGACAGCCCGGTCCGGGCACCCTGCGGCACCACCGGCACGCGCAGCTCGGTCGCCGTGCGCATCACGTGCTGCACCTGCTCGACCGTCTCCGGGAACACCACCACCGCGGGCACGCCTGCCGCGCAGAACCCGGCCATGTCGCGGCTGTACGCGGCGGTCACGTCGGGATCCACCACCACGGCCCCGGCCGGGAGGCCCTGCGCCAGTCGGTCCGTCAGATCACCCATCGCCGCCTCCGCTCGCCGCCCGACCAGCTCCACCTCCGCACTCTGCCCGCGTGCCGGGAGAGGGGCAAGTGGGCCCCGGGCGGCGCGGGACGGGGAGGGACGGGGAGGCACGCCCGCCGGGCGGCGGCAGCGCAGCGGGAAGGCACCCGGGCCGGGGCTCCGGCGGGCGTGGCAGCGGGCGTTCCCGGGCGCAACCCCCACACCCCGGTCACGGGTCACGCCCGCCGCAGGGTGGGGCCGGCCAGGGCGGTCAGGCCGGCGGTGCCGGCGGCGAGGGCGCAGAGGAGGGTGGGCAGGGTCGCGCCCGCCGTGTCGGCGAGCACGCCCAGCAGCGCGTTGGCGAGCACCAGGGCCGCGCTCTGCACGAGCGTCAACAGCGCCTGCACACGGGACAGATGGGAGTCCGGCGCGCCGGCCGCCACCAGCGGTCCGAGGTGGCAGGCGAAGAGCCCGGAGCCGACGCCCGTCACCGCGCTGCCGGTCACCGCTGCCGCCGGTCCCGCGGCCAGCGCCAGCAGCGTGACCCCCACGGACGCCGTACAGAGCCCGGCCGCCGCCCCGACGCCCGCCCTGGGCAGCCCGCCCCGCCAGGCGATCAGACCTGCCACCGCGAGCACCCCGGCCGCCTGTCCGCCGGTGACCAGCCCCGCCGTGCCCGCCGTCCAGCCGTGCGCCCGGGCGAGCAGCGGGGCGAGGAGTGACATCACCGGCAGCAGCGCCCCGGCGGCCGCGCCGGTGAGCAGCAGCGCGGCGCGCAGCAGCGGGTCGCGCAGGGCGAGCCGGACGCCGGACGCCGCCTCGCGCAGCAGGCCGGCCCGCGCGTCGGACGGCGCGGCCGACGGCGCGTCGACCGGCGCGGCCGCCCCCGGCCGGAGCCGCAGCAGGACCAGCAGGACGACCCCGAAGCTCACCGCGTCCGCGACCGCCGCACCGGGCAACCCGCCGACGGCGACCAGCAGGCCGCCCAGCGGCGCCCCGAGCAGCGCGGCGCCCTGCCCGCCGGCCTGGCGCAGGGCGAGCGCCCGGGGCAGCCGGTCGGCGGGCACCAGCCGGTTGGGCATCGAGCCGCTCGCCGGGAAGTGGAAGGCGTCGACGGTCCCGATCACGGCGGCCGCCGCGACCAGCAGCCACAGCGGCGTGCCGCGGCTGCCCGCCACCAGCGCCAGGGCGGCGGTCGCGACCAGCATCACCGCGTCCGCGGCGAGCATCACCCGGCGGGCGCCGACCCGGTCCGCGACCGCGCCGCCCAGCAGCACCAGCGCCGTCCGGGGCACGGTGATCGCGGTCAGGACGAGCCCGGTCGCCCCGCCACCGTGCGCGGACGCGGCCCACCCGAGGGCGAAGTACAGCGCGGCGTCGCCCAGCAGTCCCGCCTGGGTGCCGGCCAGCCAGAGCAGGTAGGGCCGGGGCAGCGGCGACCGCACGGCAGCCCGGGGAACGGTGGCGTCGGGATCGGCGGCCTCGGGATCGGCGGCCTCGGGATCGGCGGCGGTGGGAACGGCGGCGTCGGTCATGCCGGGCGACGCTAGGACCCTCGACCCGGTCGAGGGCAAGCACGGTCCACCGGCCGAGCGACCGCCTCGACCTCCACCCCGGGCGCCCCCGGCCCGTAACCCGCGGCCACAGCGGCCGGTTGGGCCGCCGCGACGACCGGGACCGGTGCCCGCAAACGCAGAGGGCGGGTGCCGACTCGATGTCGACACCCGCCCTGAGCAGGTGGTTCTCCTACCGGCGGAGAGCGTGGGATTCGAACCCACGGTGACGGGTCACGCCACGACAGTTTTCAAGACCATACAGGCAGCCAACCACTTCGCGCCCCTCACCTGCACTATCACGGTGCATCTCTCGTCAGACCGATGGTCATGTTCCAAGCATGTTCCACTGCTTGTGGCACGCGACCCGCCTCGGCCGTGACACTGGTCGATCGCTGATCCCCCAGGCCGTCCAGCAACACCCTCGGAGCCGATGCAGCACAGGCACTCCACGATCAACCGTTGCACTGCCCCGCACGGGTCACGAGCAGGAAACGATCACCCTAAGTACCTGCCTCAGTTCGGCCCGGCCAGTAATCTTGATCGACGAGATCGGCGGATTCACTCAGCGGGGCGAGATTTGACATACCTGAAGCAGTTCACCGTTTCTGGACTCCTAGGCCAATTCAACCATCGAGTCAGGTTTCGAGATGACAGTAAATTCGTCATCCTGCACGGCCCAAATGGCGTCGGCAAGACGAAGATGCTAGAGCTCCTGGAGGCCGTAC